>NZ_CP139145.1:0-304643 GCF_034048115.1 Pseudarthrobacter sp. IC2-21
CCACCCACCACTGGCTCCTCTTCTTCACCAACCTGGGCCGCGTCTACCGCGCCAAGGCCTATGAGCTGGTGGAAGCCGGCCGTGACGCCAAGGGACAACACGTGGCCAACCTGCTGGCCTTCCAGCCGGACGAACACATCGCCCAGGTCCTGGACCTCAAGGACTACCAGCAGTCCCCGTACCTGGTGCTCGCCACCAAGCGCGGCCTGGTCAAGAAGACGCGGCTGGAGGATTACGACACCAACCGCTCCGCCGGCGTGATCGCGATCAACCTGCGCGACGGGGACGAACTGGTTTCGGCCCAGCTGGTGTCCGAAACGGATGACCTCATGCTCGTGTCACGCATGGGCCAGTCCATCCGCTTCACCGCCACCGATGATGCGCTTCGCCCCATGGGCCGGGCGACGTCGGGCGTGACCGGCATGAAATTCCGGGAGGATGATGAACTGCTGGCCGCAGATGTGGTCACCGACGGTTCCTTTGTCTTCATTGTCACCGAGGGCGGCTACGCCAAACGGACTGCCGTGGAGGAATACCGCCTGCAGGGCCGCGGCGGCCTGGGCATCAAGGTAGGCAAGTACCAGGAGGAACGCGGTCACCTTGTCGGCGCCCTGATTGTCCAGGAAGAGGACGAGGTCCTGGTGGTCATGGAAGGCGGCAAGGTGGTTCGTTCATCGGTCGCCGGCGTGCCGGCAAAGGGCCGTGACACCATGGGTGTCATCTTCGCCAAACCGGACAAGAATGACCGCATTATTGAGGTGGCACGGAACAGCGAACGTGGTCTCGAGGGCGAAGAATCCCCGGAGGATGACGTAACGTTGGCTGATGACGGCGGGTCCCCGGAGGGAGCCGCGGAGTCAGTGTCAGCACCAGAATCATCACCGGCTGTTGAGTCAGAGGACGCCTCCGGCGACGCTGAGCCGAACGAAGACTACACCGGAGGTAACGAGTGAGTAATCCCGACTCATATCCCAAGCCGAACAGCACCGTCCCCGGCGGTACGCCGCCGCCCGCGGCCGCCCCCCGGGTCGCGCCTGTACGTCCGCAGCAGCGTCCCGCAGCCCCTGCCGGGTCCCCTGGTCAGCGCCCGGCTGCTCCCGGCCAGCGCCCCGCCGGTGCAGGGCAGCCCGGGCAGCGCCCGGCACAGGGTCAGCCCGCTCAGCGCCCCGTCCAGGGCCAGCGTCCTGCTGGGGCCGGCCAGCGGCCAGCGCCCGTCCAGGGCCAGCCCGGCCTGGTTAAGCCCGCCCCCAAGGCCAAGGTCAGGCGGGCCCGGCTGCTGGTCAGCAAGGTGGACCCCTGGTCCGTCCTGAAAATGGCCTTCCTGCTGTCTGTGGCGCTGGGAATCGTCACCGTGGTGGCTGCCATCGTCCTGTGGACCGTTTTGGACCTCACGGGAATCTTCGACCAGGTGGACAGCCTCCTGGGCACCCTGGCGGGTTCCGAAGGGGGCGGCTTCGAACTCAAGAAGGTGGCGTCCCTGGGCCAGGTGGCTTCCTTTGCCACCATCATCGCCGTGGTGAATGTTGTCCTGCTGACGGCGCTGTCCATGCTCTCAGCAGTGCTGTACAACATCTCCGCCACCCTGGTGGGCGGCATTGGCGTGACCCTCACGGACGACTGAAATCCCTTATTTTCACCGGGAATTCTCCGGTGAAAAGCCTCGATTTGAGATCGGGCCGGGATGTGCTGTAAAGTCATGTCTCGGCCCGATGAGGCATCGGGGCGTATAGCTCAGGCGGTTAGAGCGCTTCGCTGATAACGAAGAGGTCCCAGGTTCAAGTCCTGGTACGCCCACGGAACCTGTGCAGGTTTCATGGAAGGTTCGGTTTGCTTCACGGCAGGCAGAGCCGGAACGGGGTGCATGTGAAGAGGTTGCTGGTACTCGCAGCTGCGATCGCAGGCGTCCTGCTCTACAGGAAAGCACAGGAATCCGAAGCCCGGAAAACGGTTTGGAGTAATTCAACCGATCAGGTCGAATAGGCCGCCGTACCGGACCGGAAGCTGGCTAAAGGCTCCACGGTTCTACGGTATGATTGACGGGTTGCTTCTTATGGGGGCATGGCGCAATTGGTAGCGCACCTGCTTTGCAAGCAGGGGGTTCGGGGTTCGAGTCCCCGTGCCTCCACCATAAGGGAGTCCCGGACAGCGGAAACGCTGTCCGGGACTTTTTCGTTTGTGGCCAACCAGTAGGGTGAAAAAGTGAACCTCCTTCTAGCAGCCCTTGGTGTGTTGGGTGTGGCCTCATCCGGGCCCCTGATCGCTGCCACGCTCGGCGCCACCACCGTCAGCGCCCTGGCCATCGCCTTCTGGCGCAACGCCATCGGGGCTGCCGTGATGGCCACACCCACCCTGGTCCGCGAACCGCGGCAGTTTGGCCGGATCACGGGCGCCGAATTCCGCTGGTCCCTGCTGGCTGCGGCAGCCCTGGCCCTGCACTTCGCCTGCTTCATCACCTCACTCCAACTCACCTCTGTTGCCGCAGCCACCGCATTGGTCTGCCTGCAGTCTGCGTGGATCGCCGTTTTCCAGCTCTTCCGCGGGACCAGGCACCGGTGGCAGGTCCTGGCCGGGCTGGGCATTGCTCTGGGCGGCGTCGTCACCATTACCGGGTTCGACATGGGTTCCTCACCGGACGCGTTCCTGGGCGACGTCCTGGCTGTCGCTGGAGGGGCCCTGGCCGGCCTCTACACCCTCGCCGGCGGCAAGGCCCGCCAGACCATGACAACCGGCACCTACACCACACTCTGCTACGGCATGTGCGCGGCCTTCGTGGCGGTGCTCGCTCTGTTCAGCGGGCAGCCTCTGGCAGGGTTCGACGCCGTTGGCTGGCTGGGGATCCTGGCCATCACCGTGTGTGCCCAACTGGTTGGCCATACCGCCTTTAATCACCTGCTCGCCACCATGAGCCCGCTGCTGGTATCCATGATCATCCTGCTGGAGATTCCCGGCGCTGCGCTGCTGGCAGCGGTCTTCCTCCACGAAACACTGCCCGCAGGCACCTATGCCGGCCTGGCCCTCATCCTTGCGGGCCTGGCGGTTGTGGTGATGGGACAGCGCTCCGGAGTGGGCCGCAGGCGCACGGCAACTGCCGGGGAAGGCACCCGGGCGGACGAACCGCCGTCGGAGCGACTGGCTGAACTGGGTACTGACTGACGATGCGGCGGAATTACTGCCCGCCGCGACGGACGGGCTGGGCCGTGTTGACCGTGTGGATGGCCCGCAGGAGCTTGGCCGGGAAATAGACAGAGAAAAAGACCACCATGGGAGCTTTAAGCGCCATCTTCTTGACGTTGTGCGCCTTGTAGGTGCGGTCGAAACGGGTCACGTAGTACCGGTAGTCACGGGGTGAGTCTTCGAGCCGGCGGGCGGACATGCCGGAGACCATCTGAGGCCAGTACTGGACTTTGAGGTCGTGATCGGCGAGATGCAGGGAGAGGTCGATGTCCTCATGCATTTCGTCCTTCTCATCCCGGCAGGTTTCGTCCCGGATGGAGGCCCAGGCGGTGGCGCGCAGGGCCATGTTGGATCCGAACAGGAAGTGGTACTGGTGCTTGGCCAGCTTCAGCATCATCTGGCGCATCTTGTCATCGGCCTTCAGGCCGAAACGCCGCATCGGCATGTCGTAATAGACCACCGGTCCGGTTGCCGCCTGCACCGAAGGGTCCTGAAACGCTTTCCCGACCTGCTCCACCCAGTCTGGCTCCAGGACGGAATCGGCATCGATGCGGCCCAGGATCTCGCCGGTGGCGTGGTTCAGGCCGAAATTCCGGGTGGGAATCAGGCCCTGGTCCTGGTCCTGGCTGAGCAGGACGATGGGGCTTTCCGGGTACTCCAGCTGCATTTGCGCCACAATGGCGGCGGTGCGGTCTGTGGAGAGATTGTCCACCACGATGATTTCGTGGGCCGGCACCGACTGGTATACGGCAGCGATAAGGCACTGCCGGATGACACTTTCCTCGTTGTAAGCCGGGATGACAATGGACACGCGGGGCAACTCTGCTGTGTCGTTCAAGGCATCCCCAGAAGATTGATCGGCTGACATCAGTCCAAATTTAGCACCGATCGATGTCTGCCCCACCGGTAACGGGCCGGAGACCGGACAAACTCTGGGGAAACAGTGAAGGGGCCCCGCCGTTGCGGAGCCCCTTCACCGGTCGGCGCTGCAGCGCCGGATTACTTAGACGTTCTTGTCCGAGGCGCCGTTCATGTTGGACGCAATGTTCTTCATGGCTGTCTTGGCGTCCGTGGAAGCGTTGGAGGCGGCCTCTTCCGATTCGTCGGCGAGGTGCTTCGCCTTGTCGCCGGCCTCGTCCCCGGCCGCCGGGGCGTCACCTGCAACGTCCTCTACCGTCTCAGCAGCAGCCCCGGCCGGCGAGGTGGTGGCGGCGGCGGCCTTGCTGGCGGCATCCTCGGCAGTATCCTTGGCATCGTTCACGGTGGTGGCCGGAACGGGAGCAGGAGTCGGGGTGACAGGCGACGGCGTCTTCCACGGGTCCTCGACGGGCTTGGATGCCTTCCAAGCCGCCACGCCGGCCGCCACTGCAGCGGCGATGATGCCGAACACCAGCCAGCCGCGCTTCTTGGGCTTCTGGGGCTCCGCGATCTGCAGGCCTACGGCCTTTCCCGCTCCGTGCGCGGCGGCCCGGAGCTGGGTGCCGGCCGTTTGGGCCTGCTCCTGGAGAGTGTGCACAACTCCGGAGTCGGTGAGTCGCTTGGCCACGGCGTCCACATGGGTGGGAGCGCTTTCCAAGGTGCGGTGCACGGCGTCGGAGGCGTGGCCGATCTGGTCCGAAAGACGCGGGAGATACTCTGCCACAACACGGTCACGGGCATTCAGGATGACGGGGGCTGCCTTGTCCACGGCCTCGTGCAGGCGCGGGGTGGTGCCTTCAACGGCATCTGAGATTTTGGGGGCAAGCTGCGCCAGGCCATCCTGGATGCGCGGCGTTACGGTAGCAACGCCGTCGGCCAGGTTGTGGGCAGCGGTCTTGAGCCCTTCCTGAATCCTGGGAGAAGCGGTATCCAGGCTGTGCTGCAGGCGCGGAACCGCCCAGTCCACGGCTGCTTCCACGCGGGGGGATGCCCAGTCCTTCGCATACTCAACTGCGTTGTTGACTGACTGTTCAAGGTCACGGGCAATACGATCCGATTTCTTCACAACTACCTCCCGATTAATGTGACGGTTCTGTTGTTAGCCTACGTGGATTGGCTAGCACGGGCTATTCTTCCGGTCGATTTGGAGCCGATTTCACCCAACGCGGAACTACCGGTGTCACAGCTTCCGCGTTGACCCGTCGTGAAAGAATGGCGTTATGACTGCCATCGCAACCGCAAAAGCAACCATCCACACCAGCCTCGGCGACATCGTCGTCAACCTCTTCGGGAACCACGCACCGAAGACGGTCAAGAACTTCGTTGGCCTGGCCACCGGCGAGCAGGCCTGGACCCACCCGGAAACGGGCGAGGACAAGACCGGCACACCCCTGTACAACGGCACCATCTTCCACCGCATCATCAAGGACTTCATGATCCAGGCGGGCGATCCCCTGGGCCGCGGCGTGGGCGGACCGGGCTACCAGTTCGATGACGAAATCCACCCGGAACTCAGCTTCAACCAGCCCTACAAGCTCGCCATGGCCAACGCCGGCATCCGGATGGGCAAGGGCACCAACGGTTCACAGTTCTTCATCACCACCATCCCCACCGACTGGCTCCAGGGCAAGCACAGCATCTTCGGTGAAGTCGCCGACGACGAATCCAAGAAGGTCGTGGACGCCATCGAAGGTGTCCGGACCGGAACCGGCGACCGTCCCGTCGAGGATGTCACTATTAACAGCATCGACATCGAGCAGCTCTAGCCCATCCCATGAGTTACGGAATTCCGGCGGCGGAGCCGTCCGCGCAGATTCCGGTGTGCCCCAGGCACCCGGACAGGCCCTCCTATGTGCGCTGTCAGCGCTGCGGGCGCCCTGCGTGCCCGGACTGCCAGCGGGCGGCCGCCGTCGGATTCCAGTGCGTTGACTGCGTCAATGAAATAGCCCGCTCGACGCCGGCCGTCAAGACTGTGTACGGCGGCGTCGTCGCTGCCGGGAAACCCCTCGTCACGTTCGGCATCATCGCCCTGTGCGTGATTGTCTATGTTTTGCAGTGGCTCCTCCCCGCCGACTGGATCTACCAGAATCTCGCCTATGCCAACGTCTACGCCGAGCCGCAGTGGGGAGAGTTTGAGCCCTGGCGGATGCTGACCGCTGCCTTCCTGCACTCCCAGGGATTTATCCTCCACATTGTGCTGAACATGTACATGCTGTGGATCTTCGGCCAGGCCCTTGAACCCCTTTTGGGCCGGGTCCGCTTCTTGGCGCTTTACCTGATCTCCGCCATCGGTGGGTCGGTCGGGTACCTCCTGCTTACGCCCCTCTATGTGCCGGGGCCTTCCCCCTATGGTGTCGTGGGTGCCTCCGGCGCCATCTTCGGTCTCTTTGGGGCGATGCTCCTGGTGCAGCGCCACCGGGGCGGTGACACCAGGCAACTTTGGATCCTGATCATCATTAACGGTGTGATCGGTTTTGTGGTCCCCCAGATCGCCTGGCAGGCCCACCTGGGCGGGCTGATCACCGGTGGCCTGTGTGCCGCGGTGATCGCGTACACCCCCCGCGGTCCCCGCCAGGGCCTGATCCAGGCAGCGGGTCTTGCAGCCGTGCTGCTCCTCCTCATCGCCGTGAGCTGGGTCAGGGTGACCACGGGCTAGGCCCAATCCTCCGGGCGCCGCCTGCGCGGCCCGCGTCCCGGCACCTTTCAGACCTCGGATCACAGACCCCGGCGTCCCCTGTGGACGCCGGGGTCTTCTGCGCCCGCCCGGTTGCCGTCCGTGCGGACAGCTCGCGCGCGGCTGCTGTCCCCCCAGGCAGCTCGCCCTCATCCTGGGGACGGCAGCAGGTCGGGAAAACTTATCCACAGGGGTTATCCACATTGTTGGTAACTTACACACGTGTAGTTCTTTGCTCGGTGAGGCCCTGGCTCCCGGAAGCCAGCTAGTTTTCGGAACCCAGCGTTTCGGCTATCCACAATTGTGGATAACCTCTGGGGATGGGCCTGTGGTTAAGTGGAAAAAAGCCCTGTTTTCCCAAACTGTGTGGAGAACCTGCAGCTCGCGGCTGTCTGCGGCCTGCTGACGTCGGCCGGGTGGTGACCTGTCAACAGGGTTATGCACAGTGTTAATAACTTACACACCGGTAGTTCGTTGTCCCGGGTTTCCGCAGCGGGGCCGCTGAGAGGTCACCGGCCTCCAGGCCTGTGGATTGTTGTCCACAGCTGTGGATAACTTGTGGGTAGTTCATTGTTAGTAAGTGGACAACTCCGGGCCATGGGAAGGTGTTCATAACCACCTTGAACCCAGATGCTCCCCAGCCAGGAGGACCGCCATGAGCGCCACGACCACCCAGCACATCTTTCTCGACAAGCAGCATCCAGTTGTTTGGCGTGCCCTGAACGGGCTGGGCCTGAAGGTGCGGGAGGCTGCGGAAGCGGCGGGAATCGACCGGAGGACCATTGAACTGCTCTACGTGCGTACCTCCCAGATCAACGGCTGCGCCTACTGCCTGGACATGCATGTGGGCGATGCGGTGAAGGCCGGCGAGACCCCGCAGCGTCTGGCCGTTCTGCCGGCCTGGCGCGATACGGCCCTGTTCACAGCCAAGGAGCGCGCGGCACTGGCTCTGACGGAATGTATTACCGAGCTGCCGGATCACCGAAGCCGCGAGCATGAGGAGGCCTATGCGCGCGAACACCTCAGTGCCGACGAATTTTCCGCCGTGAGCTGGCTCGCCATCACCATCAACGCCTTCAACCGGGTTTCCATCACTAGTCATCATCCCGTCCGTCGGGAACGCTGACCGGATCCCTTCCCGGCCGCAACGGCCATGGAAAGCGGCTTATCCACAGCTAATCCACACTGTTAATAACCGTGTGCAGGAACACTCCTGCCGCCCTTCCGTGCTTCAGGGCCTGTGCTGGATGCCGCGACTCCAGCTGCGCCGAAAGTTATGCACATTGTGGATAACTTTCCCAACAGTTGGGGAGAACTTTCCCGGCGAAGGCCGGATCAGGCGGGCCAGACCCCTGAGGACCCGCGGCGGTGGCTGGCCATCAAATGGGTGTCCACCATGCCGATGGCCTCCATGAGCGCATACATGGTGGTAGGGCCGACAAACGAGAACCCTTCCTTGCGCAGAGCCTTGGACAAGGCCACCGATTCCGCTGACTGGGTGGGGATATCCGCGTGGCTCGCCGGCTCTGGTGTCGCCGCGGGCTGGAACTGCCAGACGAAATCAACCAGGCCGCCCCGCTCCCTGAGCGAGACGGTGGCCCGGGCGTTGGTGATGGCGGCCCGGATCTTGAGCCGGTTGCGGACAATGCCGGCGTCCTGCATCAGACGCTCAACGTCGGCGTCGGTATACGCGGCGACCGTATCCGGATGGAATCCGTGAAAGGCGCTCCGGAAGGCCGGACGCTTGCGGAGGATGGTTGCCCAGGACAGGCCGGCCTGGAAGCCCTCCAGGCTGATGCGCTCGTACAGGCCTTGCTCGTCACGGACCGGCAGGCCCCACTCGGTGTCGTAGTACTCCCGCAGGAGCGGATCGACGGAAGCCCACGGCGGGCGGGCACGTCCGTCGTCGCCAATGATGGTGCCGTCTCCGCGGGCGGCAGCGCCTTCAGCGGGGATCATGCTGTACCGGCGTCAGGAGCGCCAGCGCGTGGTCATGAGGAAGCCGACAATGGCGATCCCGAAACCGGCCATGATATTCCATGAGCCCCAGGCCGGCACGGGCAGACGGCCTTCACTGATATAGAACGTGATGATCCACAGCAGTCCGATGATCATCAGGCCGAACATAACGGGCTTGAACCAGACTGCATTGGGCTTGTTTGCATGTGACGCGGATGCGGGCTGGGATCCGCTGGAAGTCTTCCGGCGTGACTTTGACTCGGGCACGTGCTCTCCTTGGCGGACTGGAGCAAGCTCGGCGCCGCGGGCTTGATATCCTGCAAGAAGGAAGTTGCCAGCGGTCTGCGCGATCTTGGTCAAATCTGGATTCTTACTAGCAGCCAATTCTAGCCGCAGTTCAGGGAGCACTAATGCCCGGCGCGGACCCCGGAGGAGAACGCGTGGTAGTGCAGGAGAGGGCGAGGCGCGCTGCCGTGCGGCCCGCCCGTGTACGCCCTGGCCGTGGCATCCTGCGCGGCACCGTGCAGGTAGTTGGTGAGCTCCTGATCACCGCCGGCCTGGTCCTGTTGCTCTTCGTGGGTTGGCAGCTGTGGTGGACCAACGTGGAGTCCGACGCCAGGCAGAGCGCCGTAATCAAGGAATTCGCCCAGGAGCTGGGCACTTCGGCACCGGCGGCCCCTTCCGGGGATAGTGCGGCAGCGCCGGCAGCCCCGGTTGATTACGGTGACCCCGTTGTAGGTACAGCACCAGGGCATGCCGGCACCATCGGCATCATGTACATTCCCCGGTTCGGCAACAACTACACCCGCCCCATTGTGCAGGGCACCACCGGCGATGTCCTGGACACCCTGGGCCTGGGCCATTACAACAATACGGCCATGCCCGGCGCGGTGGGCAACTTCGCGGTGGCAGGGCACCGGCAGACCCACGGGGCTGTGCTGGACAACATTCATACCCTTGTTCCAGGGGACAGGATCTATGTGCAGACCAAGGACGGATACTACGTCTACGTCTTCCGGAACAACCAGATCGTGATGCCGTCGCGCACCGATGTCCTGGAGCCGGTGCCCACCCGGCCTGGCGTGACCCCCACCGAAAGCTACCTCACCATGACCAGCTGCAACCCGCGCTTCGGCGCCGAGGAACGCATCATCGCCTATGCCCTGCTGGACAGTTGGCGCCCTGCCAGTGCCGGACCGCCCGCAGAAATCGCAGCCCAGGTGGCGGCGGCAGTGGGAGGTGGCTAAGCATGTACGGCTGGATCTTCCGTCATTTGCCGGGGCCTCTTTGGCTGCGGATTTTTACTTCGCTGGTGCTCATTGCCGGCGCCCTGGTCCTGATGGTCCAGTACCTGTTCCCCTGGATGTCAGATCTCACCCAGTTCACCGACTCAACGATTGGTGCCGCAAACCAGCCATGACTACAACCAAAATCCTCGTCGTCGATAATTACGACAGCTTCGTTTACACCCTGGTGGGCTACCTCCAGGAGCTCGGCGCCCAAACCACTGTTGTCCGCAATGACGACGTGACCCTCGCCGAGGCAATCGAGATGGCAGAAAGCCGGGACGGCGTGCTCATTTCTCCGGGCCCGGGCAACCCGGCCGAGGCAGGGGTCTGCGTCGATCTGATCAAATGGTGCGGTGAGAACAATAAGCCAATGTTCGGGGTGTGCCTGGGGCATCAGGCCCTCGCTGAAGCCTACGGCGGCACGGTGACCCACGCGCCGGAACTCATGCATGGCAAGACGTCACTCGTGGAGCACAACGGCACCAGCGTGTTCGCCGGACTCCCCTCGCCCGTCACGGCAACGCGTTACCACTCGCTTGCGGCCGTGCGTGAAACCATTCCCGACGTTCTCGAAATCACCGCCCAGACCGCTTCCGGCGTGATCATGGGCCTGCAGCACCGCACCGCACCCCTGTGCGGCGTGCAGTTCCACCCTGAGTCTGTCCTGACCGAGGGGGGCTACCAGATGCTGGGTAACTGGCTGGAGTCGCTGGGCATGACGGGTGCGGCAGCCCGTGCGGCCACCCTGAGTCCGCTGATCCAGCACTGAGTTGATCCGGCACTGAGTTGATCCAGCACTGAGTTGATCCGGCACTGACAGGTACACGCGCCAAGAACGCGGGGTCACTTCCCGCCCGATATCCCCGCGGGGAAGGGCGGAAAGTGACCCCGCGTTGCTCTTGGGTTAGCCCCGGCCGGTCCGGGTGGGACTGGGGCTGGGAGTCGGTGTCGGCGAGGGTGCGGGCGGTGGCGGCGGTGGCGGCGGAGCCTTGGCCACCACCACGTTGATGGTTTTGCCCTGATCAACGGCCGCGTTCACCGGTTCGCTCTGGTCCGTCACCCGGCCGGCTTCCACTTCCGGGTTCTCCACCTCCTGGACGTTCGGCACCAGGCCCAGGTCCTTCAGGGTGGCTTCCGCCTCTGCACGGGTGCGGCCGCGCAGCTCCGGCATGGCCACCTTGCCGGTGGAGATGACAATCTCCACTGTGCTGCCCACTCCCACCATCTGGCCCGGCGCCGGGTTGGTGGTGATAACCCGGCCGCCCGGTACCGTGGCGCTGTTGGCCGTGGCGGTGGACGGGGCGCCTACCAGCCCCGTCTGCCGCAGGATATCCCGGGCCGCGGCCTCGGTCTGGCCGGGCAGGTTGTCTGGGACCTTCACAGCGGCGGGACCGTCAGAGATATTCAAAACAACTTCGGCATTGGGGTCCACCGAAGTTCCGGCCACGGGATCGGTGCCAATCGCCGTGCCGGCAGGGATGGTGTCGTGTTTGATGCGGTGGCTCTTCGGGCGGAGTTTGGCGCCGAAGAGTTCCTGCAGCGCCGCGGACTCCGTCATGGAGGTGACGGCAGGTATCTCCACCTTGGGCGGCGGCGGAGGCGGCTGGTTCATGATCTGGAACAGCCACAGACCGCCGCCGGCCAAAACCAGCAGCGTGAATATGATGAGCGTGGCGATCCAGGTACGACGGCGGGACTTCTGGCGTGCGGTTCGCTCGCGTTCCGGCGGGAGTCCCAACGGCAGCTCGTCCTCGTCCAGCCGCTCACCCAAGGCGGATGCGTGGACGGGAACTGTTGTGCCGTCGTCGTGCATGTCCGCGAGCTCAAAGCGCCCGGTCGGGGCGTCGTCGAGGAAACTGGCCCCCGTAACGGAAAACGCTTCGGTGGCAGCCGATTGCATGGGTGTGGGGACGTGGTCGTTGGGATCGGTGGGGGCCTCGGATGCCGGGAGCGCGGCAACAGGCACCCCGGCGCGGGCCGCGCGCAGGGCGCGACGGAACGCCGCGGCATCCTGGAAGCGGTCATCCCGGTTCTTCTGCAGGGCCTTGGCCAGGACGCTGTCCAGGGCCGGTGAGACCTCGGGATTCAGGCTGCTGGCCGGCTCGTGGATCTCGCGGACGTGCTGGTAAGCCACCGACACCGGACTGTCACCGATGAAGGGCGGCCGGCCGGTGAGCATTTCGTAGAGCAGGCAGGCCGCGGAGTAGAGGTCGCTGCGGGCGTCAACGGTTTCGCCGCGGGCCTGTTCCGGCGAGAGGTACTGGGCGGTTCCCACCACAGCCTGCGTCTGGGTCATGGTGGCGGCCGAATCAGCCATGGCCCGGGCAATCCCGAAGTCCATGACCTTAATGGAATTGGACCCTTCCAGGACCATCACGTTGGCCGGCTTGATGTCCCGGTGGACGATGCCCGCCTTGTGGCTGTATTCGAGCGCGGAGAGGACCCCGAGGCAGAATTCGATGGCCTGGTCGACGCTGACTTCCTTGGCCCGGATCAGGTCGCGGAGCGTCTTGCCCTCCACGAACTCCATCACGATGTACGGCACCCGGACGCTGTCCTCTGAACCGTCCTGCACGGTGTGTTCGCCGGTGTCATAAATGGCGACGATGGAGGGATGGTTCAGGGCAGCCACGGACTGGGCTTCCCGCTTGAACCGGGCGCGGAACTGTGGGTCACGGGCCATGTCCGGGCGGAGCAGTTTCACTGCCACCGTCCGGCCGAGCCGGGTATCCAGGCCCCGGTGGACGTCCGCCATTCCCCCGCGGCCGATCAGTCCGCCGAGTTCGTAGCGTCCACTCAGGACACGTTGGTTGTCCACCGGGACATTGTCCTCACGGTGCAGCGGGGTACGGGGCGAATCATTCACGAGGTGTCCTGGCGGCTACGGTGCGCAGGTTGGAGGCTGTCCCTGCACCTGACCCGGGTTGCAGGTGGGCAGGGTGGTGGAGGCGGCCGACGGCGACTGGGCTGCGGTGGGGCGGGGCGCCGGGGTTGGGGTTGTCTGCGTCGGGGTGGGGACAGGCGCCGGTGCGACGGCGTAGGTGATGGTCACCGGGGTCCCGACTTCCACCCTTCCCGTCCGGGACAGCGCAATGACCGAGTCCGGCGCGGAAGTCGCATCCACCTGCGGCTGGATGGTGACATCCAGGTTCATGGCGGAGAGCTGCGACTGCACGGTCCGGTAGTCCTTGCCGAGATATGCCTCGGGAATAATATTCACCGTCTCCACGGTGGGGGTCGGCGTGGCACTGGGCTGGCTGGGCGTGGGCGTCGCCGACTGCGAAGTCCGGGTGGGGCTCGCGCTCGTGGACGGCGGACTGCTCGACGCGGAGGTGGTGGCCGCCTCCTTGGCCGGGAAAAGAATTCCCTGCTGGGTAAGCAGGAACCCAACCAGCGCGAACAGGACCAGCAGGATCAAGGCGACCAGCGGCCACGTCCAGGGGCTGCGGCCCCGACGGGCGGGTTCATCCGCAGGCTCGTCGTCGTACGTTTCTTCTTCCTGGACCCAGCTCCGCTCGGCAGCCAGGGCATCTGCACGCGAGAGCGTGCTCCCGGCTCCGGTCATCGCCGTGGTGGCAGGGCCGTCGGCATCGGCTGCGCCCGCGGCCGCCGCACCGGCCGCGGCACCGCCGGCAGCTCCGGCAGCTGCGGCGCCGAGCACAGGCAGGGCCGACGTCGACGTTGTGCTGTTGTCCTTCTGGCTGATGACACCGGTGGGTGCCGTGGCTACGTCCACCGGCGCCGTGATGGGCCCGGTGTCCGCCTCGTACAGCAGCATGCCCGGAACCGCGGCGTGGGCCGCGCTGATATCGCCGTTGCGGATGGCTTCGGCAGCCTCGGACAGCTTGATCGCGTTGGCCGGACGGTTCTTGGGATCCTTGGCCAGCATGGACATCAGGAGCGCCCGGACCGGCTTCGGCAGGCTTTCGGGCAGCGGCGGCGGTGCATCATTCACCTGGGCCAGGGCGATCGCGATCTGGGACTCGCCGGAGAACGGGCGGTGGCCGGTGAGGCACTCATAGCCGATCACACCCAGGGCGTATATATCCGAGGCGCCGGTGGCGACCTGGCCGGTGGCCTGCTCCGGGGCGAGATACTGGGCGGTCCCCATCACCTGGCCGGTCTGTGTCAGCGGCACCTGGTCAGCCAGGCGGGCGATGCCGAAGTCCGTCACCTTGACCCGGCCGTCCGGGGTAATCAGCAGGTTCCCGGGCTTGATGTCGCGGTGCACCAGGCCCTGCGCGTGGGCCACGGACAGTGCCCTGGCGGTCTGGGCGATCATGGACAGCGTGCGGTCCGGGGACAGCACCTGTTCGTGTTCGATGATGCTGCTCAACGGCTGGCCCGGGACCAGCTCCATCACAAGGTAGGCCGAGCCCTCTTCCTCGCCGTAGTCAAAGACGTTGGCGATGCCCACGTGGTTCAGCAGCGCAGTGTGGCGCGCCTCGGCGCGGAAACGCTGGAGGAAGCCGGGATCGCCCGTGTATTCCTCTTTCAGCACCTTGATGGCGACGATCCGGCCCAGGACAAGGTCCTTGGCCTTCCAGACCTCTCCCATCCCGCCGATCGCGATCCGCGTGGTCAGCTGGAATCTGCCGCCGAGGGTGATTCCCGTTGTTGGCCTCACTTATTCAACACCGCCTCAAAAATCTTCTTCGCATTCGGACTGGTTAGCTTTGCGCCGGTGGCGATGTCCACGCCCTCCATGGCGATGGTGACACTCACCTGCGGGTTGTTCGCCGGGGCAAAACCGGTGAACCAGGAGTTGTTCAGGCCGTTGCCCAGCTCAGCGGTTCCGGTCTTGCCTGCCACCTGGACGCCGGGGACGCTCGCGCCGCCGGCGATGCCCTGGCTCACCGCGCTGGCCATCCATTCAGTGATCTGTTTGGCGATTTCCGGGCTGGTGGACGTGCGGAGCGCCTCGGGTTTGGGTTCGTCAATGACCCGTAGATCCGGGGACCGCAGCGTCTTGATCAGGCTGGGTTTCATCTGCACGCCGTTGTTGGCGATGGCCGCGGTCATCATGGCGATCTGCAGCGGGGTGACGCGAATGTCCTTCTGGCCGATGACCGACTGAGCGAGTCCGGGCGCGTCCAGGTTGTCCGGGAAACCATTGCCCTTGGCGTACGCGAGTTTGAGCTGGTCTCCCACGTCCTGGCCGAAGCCGAACTTGGTTGCCTGTTCGGCGATGGCGTCCCGGCCAAGATCCAGGGCAATGCTGGCGAACGGGGTGTTGCAGGACTGCTGCAGGGCGAACGCAAACGTGGCGGTGTCCCGGGTGTAGCAGTTGCCGCCGGCGTAGTTGGGCAGGGTGTACGAGATGCCGGGGAAGGGCAGCTGCGCCGGGTTGGGCAGCTCGCTGTCCTTGTTGTATTTTCCGGAATTGAGGGCGGCGGCGGTGGTGACGAGTTTGAACACGGAGCCGGGCGCGAGCAGCTCACCGGTGGGACCGCTGACGTTTTGGTTCAGGTTGATCCCGGGAACCTTGAGCAGCTCGTTGATGTTGGCTGCTTCCGCAGTGGGGTCCTGGGTTGCGATGAGGTTGGGATCGTAGGACGGTTTGGAGGCCATGGCGAGGATGGCGCCCGTCTTGGGATTGGTGACCACGATGGAGCCGCGCTGGCCGTCCGGGATGAGGTCGTATGCGAGCTTCTGGATGGCAGGATCCACCGTCAGCTCCACTGAGGCGCCTTTCGGCTGGTTGCCCAGGAAGAGCTGGCCGATGCGGTCCAGGAATTGCTGGTCCGAGCTCCCGGCGAGCTGGTCACGCATGGCCTGCTCCAGCCCGGTGGCACCGTAGTTCTGCGAGAAGTAGCCGGTGAGGCCGGCGTAGAGCTGCGGCTGGGGGTAGGTCCGCTGGAACCCGCACTGTTCGGAGCCCGGCACGGATTCAGCCACGGGGTTTCCGCCCACAATGATGGCGCCCCGGTCGTTGCAGTAGTCCTGCAGGATGGCCCGGTTGTTCCAGGCATTCGCTTTCAGATCGTCCGCGCCGATCACCTGGACGTAGCTGATGGCGCCGAAAAGCAGCGCGAACAAAGCGATGGCCGCAACCCATGAGTTCCTGATGGCCTGGTTCACAGGGGTTTCACCGCCTCGGTTGGTTTGTTGGTGGCGTCGGGTGCTGTTTCGTCACTCGGCGGCAGGGGTGTGGTGTCCACGGGGCCGCGGGCCGTATGGGAAATCATCAGCAGCAGGCCCACAATGATCCAGTTGGCCAGGAGCGAGGACCCGCCGGCCGCAAGGAACGGGGTGGTGAGCCCGGTCAGCGGAATCAGGCGCGTCACGCCGCCGATGACCACGAAACACTGCAGCGCCACCGCGAAGGACAGCCCGCACGCCAGCAGCTTTCCGAACGCGTCCCGGGTGCCCAGGGCTGCCCGGAACCCGCGCGTGAACAGGAGCAAATACATCATGACGACGGCGAAGAGCCCGATCAGCCCCAGTTCCTCGCCGAGCGAGGCGATGATCATGTCGCTGTTGGCGAAGGGAACCAGGTTCGGCCTGCCCTGGCCCAGTCCCGTACCCACCAGGCCGCCGCTGGCCATACCGAACAGGCCTTCGACGATCTGGTAGCTGCCGCCGAACTGGCGTCCGTACACCTCTTCAGTGAAGGCGTTCAGCCAGCCGTCGATCCTGAGGCCGACGTGCGAGAAGACCTTGGACGCCACGAAGCCGCCGCCGACGAGCAGCGCCACGCCGATCACCACCCAGCTGATCCGGCTGGTGGCCACGTAGATCATCACGATGAACAGGCCGAAGAACAGCACCGATGAGCCGAGGTCGCGCTGGAAGATCAGCACGCCGATGCTTACCAGCCAGGCCGTGATCATGGGGCCCATGTCCTTGAACCGGGGGAACTGCAGGGGACCGATTTTCCGGCCGGCCAGCAGGATCAGATCGCGGTTGGAGGAAAGATACCCCGCGAAGAATATAGCCAGCGTGATCTTGGCGATCTCGCCGGGCTGGAAAGTCATGGGGCCGAGCCTGATCCAGACACGGGCGCCGAGAATCTCCCCGGCCGAGATCCCCGGAACCAGCGGCAGAATCAGCAACAGGGCGCTCACCGCGAGGGAAATGTAGGTGAACCGGCGCAGCATGCGATGGTCCTTGAGGAACCAGATCACTGCGATGGCCACGGCCATGGCGATCAGGGTCCAGCGCAGCTGGTTGTTGCCGGTGTCGTCGCCCGGGGCATCCAGCCGGTGGATCATGGCCAGGCCCAGACCGTTGAGGGCCACCACCAGCGGAAGTATAACCGGATCGGCATACTTAGCGCGGATGCGCAGCACCAGATGGAATGCCAGTGCGGCCACGGCCAGCAGGCTGGACTGGAACCAGAAATCGGAGTCGAAGGCCTTCGCCTTGTCCACGCCCACCATCATGTTGGCGCCGACGCCAACGGCAAGGGCAAGGGCGAGAAGGAGCAGCTCCACGTTGCGTCGTGGCTTGGGTATGGTGCTGAGCTGGCTCATCGGACCCCCTCACAGACGGCTGTCGGGCTGGTGGACGGAGTGGGCGTGGGAACGGGCGCGGGATTGGCGGCGTCCGGAGGCGGAGCGGGTGCGGTGGGCGTGGGGCTGGCCGGTGTGGCGGAAGCACTCGGCGAGGCGGTCAGGCACTCATCGGCGGGCGCTATGGTGCCGGTCCCCTCGAGGTTCTTCACGATCCGCTGGGCGTCATACAGGTCCCGCGCCGGAACTGTCTGGCGCACCCGCTGCTGGGAGAACAGGGGCAGGGAGTCCATCCGGATTTCGGTCACTGCCTCCAGGGTGGAGAGCTGGATGGGCCCGAGGCGCTGCGAGACGCCGTTGTAGATGGCCACGCGCGAATCGAATTCCCCGATGTAGTACCGGGTCTGGGTCCAGGCGTAGCCGAGCCAGAGGCCCACGGTCAGGACCAGCAGCACGGAGGCGGCGATGGACCAGGTGACCCAGCGCCGGGGCTTGGCCGGCTCAAGGATCTCGTCAGCATCATCGGCAGCCGGGGTCTCGGCCTTATGGGTCAGGACGGTGGCTGCGCGCCTGGCCACGGTACGCCCGGCGATGGTGGGAATGGAGCCGGATTCCGCGGCGGTGGCAGCGGCCCCGACCAGTTCGTGCGGGCGGGAGGAAAGCTCCTGGCGAAGCACTTCGGCGGAGAGGTGCTCGCCCAGGTGCGGGTCCGTGGAGGTGCCCGGCTCAGGTTCGGTGGGCAGTTCTGCCGCAGGTTTCGGGACCGGTGATGCGTCGCTGCCGGCATCGGCCGCGGGAGCGGCTGCAACTGTGGCGCCCGCGGATTCAGTCCCGGGTTGGGCGTCGGCGGCCGCTGCCGGAGGTACGACGTCGACGGCGGCGGTACTGACGTCGTCGGGCGTTTCCTCCACGATCTCAACCATGACCACGGTGACGTTGTCCGGCGATCCTGCTTCGAGAGTCAAGTCAATCAGCGTTTCAACGCACTCGCGGAGGTCCTTGGTCTCACGGACGGTGCGCTCGACCACATGCCCGGCCACGTAGTTCAGGCCGTCGGAGCAGAGCAGCCAGCGCTCCCCGGGCTTGACGTCCATGGTGTCCACGTCCAGTTCGGGGCTGGCATCGACGTCTCCGAGGACGCGCATCAGGACGTTCTTGTGGGGATGGGTTTCGGCTTCCTCGGGCCGCAGCCGTCCCTCGTCGATGAGCCGCTGCACAAACGTGTGGTCCACGCTGACCTGTTCGAAGACGCCGTCGCGGAGGCGGTAGGCGCGGGAATCGCCGATGTGGGCGATGTGAAGCTTGCCCTCGGCGAGCAGCAGTGAGGTGACGGTGGTGCCCATGCCGGCCAGTTTGGGGTTGATGTGCACCAGCTCGGACAGCAGCGAGTTGGCGGTCTGGATTTCGTCGGCAAGGACGGTGACGGCATCGCCGTGGTAATCCCCGTGGTCCAGGTGCAGCATGTCCAGGACGGTGGCTGCCGAGGCGACGTCGCCGCCGGCGTGCCCGCCCATGCCGTCCGCCACCACTGCCAGATGCCGGCCCACATACGCAGAGTCGTCGTTTTTGGCACGCACACGGCCCACATCTGAACGCGCCGCGTAGCGCATGATCAGGGGCCGCTGTACGGGCTTGGCCTCGTCTGCGGGGGTTTCCTCGGCCATTGGCTATGGCCTCAATTCGATGACCGTCTTGCCGATTCTCACGGGTACACCCAGGTCCACGGGCAGCGCCCGGGTCAGCTGCTGGTCGGCGAGGTAGGTGCCGTTCGTGGAGCCAAGGTCCTCAATGAACCAGCGGCTTCCCTGCGGGAACAGCCGGGCGTGGCGGCCCGAGGCGTAGTCATCCTCAAGAACGAGGGTGGCTTCCTGGGCGCGGCCCAGCAGGATGGGGCTGGCGGCCAGGGGGAGCGTGGTGCCTTTGAGCGGACCTTCGGTGACAACAAGCTGGTGGGCCTGCTGTTTGACCGGCTGCGGGGGAGCTTCGGCCAGTTCGGGGTTTTTCCGGACCTGACGCGCCGTGGGCGTACCCGCGGCAGCTTTCCGGCCCACCATGAGATCACGGCGCATGGCGGAGACGATGCTGAAGATCAGAACCCAGAGCAGGATCAGGAACCCGAACCGCAGGGCGGTAATGGTCAGTTCGCTCATGTCACTCACGGGCGGCCACCAGGGTTGGCGGGGAGCAGGCGGAAGATGATCTTTGTCCGTCCCATCGTGATTGTGGAGCCGTCTGTCAGTTCGGTGCTGCCCGCGACCTTGTGGCCGTTGACGTAGCTGCCGTTCGTGGACCCGAGGTCCATGGCGCTGGTCACGCCGCCTTCGGTGCGGATCTCCAGGTGGCGCCGCGAGACGCCGGTGTCATCCACCAGAATGTCAGCTTCGGACGAGCGTCCGAGGACGATGGAGGGGGCATTGAGTGAATACCGCTGGCCGTCGATGTCCAGCACAGGCTGGAGCCGGACCGGTTGCCGTGTAGGGGCTGCCGGAAGGTTGGGCCTGGGCGCCGGGGCGGCGGGGGAACCGGAAGACTTCTCCGTGGAGGAGGCAATTTCGAAGTCCCCGGCACGCAGCTCCTCGGCACGGCGGAACGAGATCCGGACCGGCCCCTGCAAGGTGTAGCCCTGGCTGCGGACGTGGTTGATGACAACATCACAGAGTTCTTCGGCGAGGGGCGTTCCCCATTCCTGGGCTCTGGTGAAGTCGTTGTCACTGAGTTCGACGTCAAAAACGTTGGGGGCCAGCGTGCGGCCGGCGGCAACGGTGAGGGCCTTATGGTCGAGTTCGCGGCGGAGGCGGCTGGCGATTTCAACCGGTTCCACCTGGGCCCGCGAGCCGGTGGAGAAGACACCGCGGACGGCCTTTTCGATGCCGCGCTCGACCTTGTCCAGCAATCCCATGGTCCTTCTCCTTTCCCCCCGGCTGCGGGGCAGTAATCGTTCCGGAACTCAACCAGCAGCGCAGGTAAGTATGCGGTGCTCCGCCGTGCAGCGGCAGGCACTACTACATCAGATACTACTGGGCAGGCATGTGAATGACCTTAATCCCCAACGGCCGGGCGGCCGGAAAAGTTCGGTTTTCCGCGCTGGAAGCTCGGTTCTCCGGGGTTGTTGCGGAGGCCTTGAGAGCTCAATTGGTGTTTTACCTCTGATGTCCGTTATGCTTGATCTCGCTGCTTTTACAAGGTTGCGGACCGGGGAAACCCGCCGCGATTCGAGGAAAAGAAGTTGCGCGCGAGTGGCGGAACGGCAGACGCGCTGGCTTCAGGTGCCAGTGTCCGAAAGGGCGTGGGGGTTCAAATCCCCCCTCGCGCACGCATTGGAAGGAACCCCGGTCTTCGGACCGGGGTTCCTTCTGTTTAACGCCGTGACGGGTTCATGCCGCTGCCGCCGGCTTTTCCCCTCCGGATGGTCTTTTCCCTAAGTAACGCCGCGGGGAAAAGACCGTGCTGCGGGGAGTCTTAGCCAGTTTGCCGCGCGGAAGCCTTGAACCGGCGTCGGGAATTCGCCAGGTGAGCCCGCATTGCGGCGGCGGCCGCGCTTTCATCACCGTCAGCGATGGCGGCGGCGATGGACCGGTGCTCGTGGACCACCTGGTCGAAGTGGTCGCGTGCGTAATGCTCGACGTCGGTGAGCAGCCGGGTGCGCGGCATCGCGATCATGGTGTGGCCGAGTGCGGCAATGCAGTCGGTATAAAAGGGGTTGCCGGAGGCGGCTGCGATGGCGCGGTGGAACTCAAAATCCGCCTTCATGGCGTGGCCGGGATGCCCGGCACTGGCGGTGAACTGGTCCAGGGCGGAGTTGATGGTCCTGAGCTGGCGTTCCGAGTGGTTCCGGGCGGCCAGGGCGGCTCCCTCAGCCTCCACGCCTAGCCGGAAGTCCAGCAGATGCAGGCGGTCCTCAGCGCTTGCCACTGGGCGGCTGCCGGGAACGGGCTGGTGACCGTCGTCGGGCGGGGTCAGCGCGAAGCTGCCCCGCCCGCGCTCGGTTTCCACGAGGCCCTCGGCCTGGAGCCGTGTCAGCGCCGAACGCACCACGGTGCGGCTGACACTAAATTCCCCCATCAGTTCGTTCTCGCTGGGAAGTTTGTCTCCAGGCTGGATGGCACCGTCCACGATGCGGGTGCGAAGCTCTGCGGTGAGGTCCGCGGTCAGGTTCCGGGTCATGCGTTCAAGGTTACGCGCCGAACTCCACGGACTCGGTGGTCCAGGCGCGGGCCTGGTCACTGAGGGTTACGCCCAGGCCGGGACGGTCAGGCACGATCATCCGGCCGTCTTTCGTTTCGAGGCGTTCGTTGAAGAGCGGGTCCAGCCAGTCGAAGTGCTCCACCCACGGCTCGCGCGGATAGGCTGCTGCGAGGTGCAGGTGGATTTCCATGGCGAAGTGCGGCGCCAGGCCCAGCCCGCGTTCGTCCGCCAATGCGGCCAGGCGCAGGAACTGGGTGATGCCGCCCACGCGGGGGGCGTCCGGCTGGATGATGTCGCAGCCGTTGGCGTTGATAAGGCCCTTGTGTTCGGCCACTGAGGCGAGCATTTCGCCGGTGGCGATAGGCGTGTCCAGGACATTCGCGAGGTGGGCGTGGCCTTCGAAGTCGTAGGCGTCCAGCGGCTCTTCGATCCAGATGAGGTTGAACTGCTCCAGCTGCCGGCCCATCCGCAGGGCGGTGGCACGGTCCCACTGCTGGTTGGCGTCCACCATCAGGGGAACGTCCCAGCCGATGTGTTCGCGGATGCCCGCCACACGGCGCAGGTCCTCTTTGGTATCGGGGAGGCCCACCTTGATCTTGATGCCGCCGATGCCTTCTTCGAGCAGGACGGTGGCCCGTGCCTTCACTTCCTCGAGGGAGGCGTTGAGGAAGCCGCCGGACGTGTTGTACGCCTGGACGGAGTCCCGGTATGCGCCGAGGAACTTGGCCAGCGACAGGCCGGCGCGCTTGGCCTTGAGGTCGTAGAGGGCGATGTCGATGGCGGCTAGGGCCTGGGTGGCGACGCCGGAGCGGCCCACGGAGGCGCCGGCCCAGAGGAGCTTGGTATAGATCTTGCCGATGTCGTTGGGGTCTTCACCGATGAGTCCTTCGGCGACTTCCTTGGCATGCGCGTACTGGGCGGGGCCGCCGGCGCGCTTGGAGTAGCTGAAGCCCAGGCCGGTGTGGCCGAGTTCGGTGGTGATCTCGGCGAAGAGGAACACCACTTCGGTCATGGGCTTCTGGCGGCCGGTGAAAACCTTGGCATCACTGATGGGGACGGCCAGCGGGAGCCGGGCGGTGGAAAGTTTGACATGCCGGATGAAGTCGACGGTACTCATGAATGCTCCTCGAAAGCAGGCTGGCCGGGCTGCATTGCCCTGCTACTTAGGATACAAGTCAACTACTTGTATTACAAGCATTGCACCGGCATCCCAGGTGTGGCACCCATGCCAAAGTGGATGCCACACCTCGGAAGCAGAACTACTGTGTGACCTCGAACGTGACGGTCTCGGTGAACTCGCGGCCGTGCACGTCGATCGCGGTGACCCGGGCGGTGTGCCCGCCGACGGCCAGGTCGGACGGTAACTGGAGACGCCACAGGTGTGAGGTGCGGTCGTGCAGGCCGCCGCCATGCACCAGCTGCTCGAGGGTCGCGACCGGGTCGGTGTACTCGGCGCCGATCAGCGGGACATCGTTGGCGGTCATCGGTTGGGTCCGCGTGGCCTCGGTGACCGCGCCGCCGTCGAGGGATACCTTCACGGTGGAGCCGGTGGAACCCATCCAGAAGTTGGTGGTCAGCCAGGTCTCACTGAGTTCGCCTTGGGTTACGGCGTTCGGGTTCTCGGGGGCCGGGGCCTTGCCGCGCTGGTTCCGGTATTCGTCGAACCAAGCACGGTAGGTCGGGGAGTTGATCCCCAGTGCCATCTGGTCGGAGCCGTCGTCACCGGTGGCGGTGAAGCGCTCTTTGATTTCCGTGTTCTTGATATCCAGCGTCAGCACGCCCGGAGGAGTTCCGTCGCGCTGGACTGCGGTGGGGAAGCCCGCTTCAAGCACTCGGCCGTTGTACCACTGGCCGGACACTGCCGGGACGGTCAGGTGAGTGAACGGAAGACCGGCCTCGCCGAGCTTCTCAGTCCAGCCGGCCATCAGGTCGCCCTGGCGGAGGTTCTCAGACATGTGGGTGTGCCCCGCGAGGGAGACCACTTCACGGCCCTTGAGGATCTCGTAGATTTCACCGATCTGGGCGTGAGTGTAGCCGCTGGAGTAGAAGAACTCGTGCAGCGGAGCGTGCGAGGCGATCACGATCGCCTTGTTTTTGGGTACGGTGGCGACGTCCTGGCGCAGCCATTCGAGCTGACGTTCGCCCAGACCGTACGCGTAGCTGCCCTTCTTAGCCGGGATCACCGTCGGGTACTGGATGTTGCTGAGTGCAACCACGTGTGCCTTGCCGGCGTCGTAGGAGTAATACTCCGGGCCGAACTGGGCACGGTAGGTGTCGAATTCATGCTCGCCGTCGAGTGCGTCGAAGTCCAGGTCGTGGTTGCCGGGCAGGAAGCGGGCCGGCCCGTTGAGCATGGAGGTCAGTTCGCGGGTCTGTGAGTAGAAGGACAGGTCATCGCCCACGATGTCGCCGATGAACAGGGCGCCGCAGCCGGCGTAGTCGCTGCGGGCGGCCAGGTCGGTGAAGACGCCGTCGCGTGCGAACTCCACCTCTTTCTGATTGTAGGTCTGGACATCGGCGCCGACCACGCAGTGCTGTTCCGGAGACTGGGTTAGTTCACTCTGGGCCAGCGGGAAGTTCACCTTGTCCGGTAGGGCGCCGGAAGGGGCGATGCCCCCGTACTTCAGCTCCGGGGAGCCTGCCGGCAGATGGTGATAGAAGAACTGGGCGACGTTGTTTGCATCGACGGGCACCTGGTAGCCGCGTGGCTGGGTCACGAAGGCGGTCATGTTTTCAAAGGCCGGCAGCTCATAGCGGCCCTGGCCGTCGGTCGTGACAACGTCGCGGCCGTTGGAGACGGTCACCCCAGGCAGGCCCGGCTCGCCGGATTCCTGCGTGGAGTTCCTGTTTTTGTCGTCGAACACGGTTCCGTCGAGGGTCTGCTGGTCTGCCGTCGGGGCCTTGATGACCTCGACTCCTCCGCGGTACGCGGAGGAATCCCAGCCTGCCTCGGCTGGAGCGGCAAAGGCGGACACCGTAGGGCCAACCATTGCCCCGGTGGCGAGCAGAGCCAGGGCACCGGTCAGGCGCAGCGGGCCGGACAACCGTTTAGGGTGGGGTTTGAGGGAAGGATGCACGAAATTAGACCTCCGGTTGAGTGATGTGGGCCGGTCCGTAGCCGGCCATGCAACTCTTTCCCAGTTTGGTAAACGGCAGTCAAAAGGGAAACGATGCGCACCTCGCCGGCCGGCAACCCTACCCCTCCGGTTGTTCAACGAAGGGGTAAATCAATCCGATATCCTTCTCCCGGCTTCGGTAAACGGCGCCGACGAGCCGAATGGGTGCCTCCGCCGAACTACCCCACCAGCCAGGCGACACCCACGAGCGCCCCCACGCTGAGCACGGTGGTGCACAGGATGACGTCACGGGCCACGGTCATGCCGCGGCCGTAGGGAGAAGCGAAGAGGAAGACGTTCTGGGCCGTGGGCAAGGCTGCCATGATCACGCTGGCCAGGAGGTGCTGCCCCTCCAGGCCAAAGACAAACCGGCCCAGCACCCACACCACCGCCGGCATGCCGGCACTCTTGAGGAACGTGGCCACGAGCGTTTCAACCCGGCCGTCGTCCTTCTGCAGCGGCGCGCGCCCGGCGAGGGACAAGCCGAAGGCCAGCAGAACCATTGGAACGGCTCCGCCCGCCAGCATGTCGACGGGTTTCTGCAGCACATCAGGTGCATCCCAGCCGGTCAGTGCCACCACCACGCCCAGTGCCGACGCGATGATCATGGGATTCGCGAACGGCGTGAGCAGCGTCTTTTTCCATGAAAGCGGGGACCCTGAGGCCAACCCCATCACGGTGAGGTAGAACGGCGCCATCACCAGGAGCTGGACCAGCAGCACCGGAGCCACGTGCTGGGCGGTGCCCACCGCATAGAGGGACACCGGAATGCCGATGTTGTTGGCGTTCGCGTAACTGCTGGCCATGGCCCCGACGGCGGTCTCCGCCACAGGACGCCGGAAGAACAGGAAACTCGCCAGGGCATAGAGAAGCCCCACTATCGCTGCCGAGAGCAGCGCCAGCGGGGCGTCGGTTCCGAGCGCGGCCGGGATGTCGCTGCCGGCCACCACCGTAAACAGCAGGGCGGGGTTGGTGACGTAGTAGGCGGTGCGGGTCAGTGCACCTTGGACCTCCGGGCCCAAAATCCTCAGCCGGGCGCAAAGGTAGCCCACAAAGATGACGGCGGAGACGATCAGGATGCCGGATACAACGCCGCCCACACATGCGCCCTTCTATTGAACTGTATTGAACTGTTGGGCTCCGCACGGCCGCTTCCCCTTGGAAGGATGACCGGCCGTGCGGAACCGTACGGCGGAGACCCTAGCGCACCAGGCAGGGCCGCTTCGGGTCGAAGGACCAGCCGTCCACGTAATACTGCATGCCGATGCTGTCGTCCCGGGCGTCCAGTCCGTGCTGCAGGTACAGCTCGTGCGCCTTGTCCAGTGCAGCGCGGTCCAGTTCGATGCCCAGCCCGGGAGCGGAGGGCACCGAGATGGCGCCGTCCCTAATCTGCAGCGGGTTCTTGGTCAGCCCCTGGCCGTCCTGCCAGATCCAGTGCGTGTCCAGTGCGGTGATCTCGCCCGGCGCGGCCGCACCGGTGTGGGTGAACATGGCCAGCGAGATGTCGAAGTGGTTGTTCGAGTGCGATCCCCAGGTCAGCCCGAACTCGTTGCACAGCTGCGCCACCCGGACCGATCCGGACATGGTCCAGAAGTGCGGGTCCGCCAGCGGAATGTCCACGGCGTTGCTGCGGACGGCGTGCGACATCTCGCGCCAGTCCGTGGCGATCATGTTGGTGGCCGTCTTCAGGCCCGTGGCGCGGCGGAATTCGGCCATGACCTCGCGGCCGGAGAACCGGCCTTCGGCACCGCACGGATCCTCGGCGTACGCCACAGCACCCTGCATCCGCTTGCCCAGCCGGATGGCCTCCTCCAGGAGCCAGCCGCCGTTCGGATCAAGGGTGACCCGGGCCTCCGGGAAACGCTCGTGCAGCGCGGTAACCACATCCACTTCGTCGTCCCCGGACAGCACGCCGCCCTTGAGCTTGAAGTCGCTGAAGCCATACCGCTCCTGCGCGGCTTCGGCCAGGGCCACCACCGCTTCGGGCGTCATGGCCTCCTGCCGGCGGAGCTTTTCCCACCGGTCCGACGGCGCGTCCTCCACCAGGTACGGCAGGTCGGTCCGGGCGTGGTCTCCAATAAAGAAGAGGTAGCCGAGCATGGGCACCGACGTGCGCTGCTGCCCGTCACCGAGCAGCTCCGCGACGGGAACGTCCAGGAACTGGCCGTGCAGGTCCAGCAGGGCAGATTCGACGGCGGTGACTGCGTGGACCGTGGTGCGCAGGTCGAACGTCTGCAGGCCGCGGCCGTCGGCGTCGCGGTCTGCGAATTCCGCGGCAACTTCCCGCAGCAGGGAACGGTAGCGCGCCACCGGCTTGCCGCTGATCAGCGCCCCGGCTTCCTCGATGGTGGCCTTGATCTTCTCGCCGCCGGGCACTTCGCCCAGGCCGGTGCGCCCGTCCGAGTCGGTCATGATGACCACGTTGCGGGTAAAGAACGGGCCGTGCGCGCCGCTGAGGTTCATCAGCATGCTGTCGTGGCCGGCCACCGGGACAACCTCCACGCGGGCAACAGTGGGCTGGGTGCTCATGCGTTGACCTCCGCATCTGCGGCAACCACAGTGCCGTCGACCCGCCGGTTGAGCTGCCACGGATTCTCATCCTGCAGCGGAGCCGGCAGCAGTTCCGGGGGGAGGTTCTGGTAGGCCACCGGCCGGAGGAACCTGTTGATGGCGAGGGTGCCCACGGAGGTGGTGCGGGAATCCGAGGTGGCCGGGAAGGGTCCGCCGTGGACCATGGCGTGGCCCACTTCGACGCCGGTGGGCCAGCCGTTCACGATGATGCGCCCCACTTTCTGCTCGAGCGCGGGAATCAGGGGTGCCGCCGTCGCGTAATCCGCCTCGGTAAGCTGCAGCGACGCGGTGAGCTGGCCCTCGAGCCGGCCGATGGCGTCCAGCAGTTCCGCGGTGGACGAGTAGCGGATCACCAGCGATGCTGCGCCGAAGATCTCCTGGTGCAGCACGTGGTTGGTGACAAAGTCCCGGACCTGCGTGCCGAAAATGGCGGGGGCGGGGGCGTTCTCGGTGGGACCCGGAGTGCCCTGCCCAACGACGGTGACGCCATCGGCCGAACCAAGGGCTTCGGCGCCGGCGTTCCAGGATCCCGCGATTCCCTCGGTGAGCATCGTTTGTCCCGCGCAGGCGGAAACGGCGCGGCCGACGGCGGCAGCAAGTTTGTCACCCAGCTCACCTGCGGGGGCGAACAGGAGTCCGGGGGAGGTGCAGAGCTGGCCTGAGCTTCCGGTCACGGCAGCGACATAGGCGGCGGCCAGAGCATCGATCTGTTCGGCGGAGCCGCTGAGGGCACCCTCGAACACAAAGACGGGATTCAGCGAGGACATTTCGGCGTACACGGGAATCGGTTCGGGCCGGGCGGCGGCGGTGCGCATCAGCGCGATGCCGGCGGACTGGGATCCGGTGAAGCCCACGGCCTTGATGGCGGGGTCGGCCACGAGGGCCTGGCCAATGCTGCTGCCGGGGCCGTAGATCAGGGAGAAGACGCCGGGGTGCAGGCCGGCATCGGCAACCGCTTTGGCGATGGCGTGGCCCACCAGTTCGCCGGTGCCGGGGTGGGCGTTATGGGCCTTGAACACCACCGGGCAGCCGGCGGCGAGGGCGGACGCGGTGTCGCCGCCCGACGTCGAGAAGGCCAGGGGGAAGTTGCTCGCGCCGAACACGGCCACCGGACCGAGCGGGATCTGGCGCTGGCGGATGTCAGCGCGGGGCATCGGTGTGCGGTCCGGGATGGCGGGGTCGATGCGGACGCCGCGGTGATCGCCCTGGCGGACCACGTTGGCGAAGAGCCGCAGCTGCCCGGTGGTGCGGGCGCGTTCGCCGGTCAGCCGGGCGGCAGGCAGGCCGGTTTCCTGGCCGGCCCGGACGATCAGTTCATCGCCGATGGCCTCAATGTTGTCCGCAACGGCGTCCAGGAACGCCGCGTGAGCTGCGGGATCCAGCGTGCTGAACGAGGGGTAGGCAGCCGCGGCGGCGGAGGTCGCCGTCGTGAGCTGATCCTCGGTGATCAGCGAGTACGCGGGCTCGAGCTGTTCGTTGGTGGCGGGGTTGAAGCCGAAGGCTGTTGTGCCGCCGCCGACGACGGCCTGGCCGGCGATGAGGGAATGTCCGGTGAGTGTCACTGTGGTTACTCCTTGGAGTGGGGGATCAGGAGATGGTGGCGATGAGGGTTTTGAGGTCCGCCAGGTTCTGTAGCGGCGGGCGGACACCGCCGACCGGGCGGCCGATGACGTCCAGTCCGCCCTTGACGATGGACACAGAGTAGCCCTTCACGCGGTCGCGGATGTCCAGGTACGGAGTCGGGCCCCTGATGACGGGCCCGGAGGGGCGGCGGTTTCCTCGTGAAGACCGCCCCTCCGGCGGTCAGGCGGAGTGCGCCGCGGCCAATGTGGCCGACCGGATTCCGGCGGCGTCGACCAGCGTTGTCAGGTCGGCGATGTCCTGCTCAGTCAGGTCTTGGAGCGGCGGGCGAACGAATCCACCATCGCGTCCCACGGCTTTCAGCCCGCCCTTGACGATGGAGACGCCGTAGCCCTTGACCCGGTCACGGATTTCCAGATATGGGAGCACGAAGCGGTTAAGTTTCTCGGTGACGGCTGCGTGGTCTTGGTTCCGGACATCGCGGTAGAAGTCCAGCGCAAACTCCGGGACGAAGTTGTACATCGCCGAAGAATAGGTGCTCATTCCCAGCTGTAGTAGCGGCAGGGCAAAGGTCTCTGCCGTGGGAAGGCCGCCGAGGTAGAACAGACGGTCCCCGTTCTTTGAGTAGACCTTAGTCAGGTGCTCGATGTCGCCAGTTGCGTCCTTGAACCCGATGAAGTTCTCATGGCGTTCGGAGAGGCGGGCCACGGTGTCTGCCGAGTAGATGGCATTGGCGCGGTTGTAGACGATTACGCCGATGTCGGTGCTCGAGCATATGGTCGAGACGTGGCGTTCCAAGCCGGCCTGATCGCATTCAGTCAGGTAAGGAGGCAGAAGCAATAAGCCTTCTGCGCCCGCTGATTCCGCGTCCTTGGCGTTTTGGACGGCCTGCCCGGTCGCCCCGCCAGCGGAGGCTAGCACCGGGACCCGTGAGCCGGCTTCTTCGACCGCCATACGGACGACCCGGGCGTTTTCCTCGATTGAAAGGCTGAACCCCTCACCGGTCCCGCCCGCGGCGAAGAGGCCAGCTACATCAAAACTGGACTGCCAGTCCAGATGTTCACGGTACTTCTTTTCGTCGACGTTCAGCTCCGCGTCGAAAGCGGTCACGGGGAAGGACAGCAAGCCATCTTTGAGCTTGGCGGCGAGTTCCTGGGGTGCGTATTGGGCCACGGTTCATTGTCCTTTGCGGTGTGCGCCCGGCGGGCACAATTAGAATGGTTCTCCACCACCGTATGAACGCTTTTGATACTTGTCCAAGCCAATTATTGTATGGATTGATACTTAAAAGGTATTCTCCGGAGTTGCGCCTATGAGGTCCAACGTCGAAGTCCTCTGCGAAAGTGCCAGCGCCCGTGCGAAGCTACTGCACAGGAGGGCCCGCAAACCGGCGCGATAAGAGATCCAGTACCCTTTCGAGAGCAGGATTCCCGGACCCCCTCTTCCAGACGGCCTGAAGTTCCACAGGGTTTTCCCGACCGCCCCGGAACGGAAGATAGCTCACGCCCTGGTATCCCATAACCTTCGTCGATTCCGGAACCATGGCGATTCCGTGACCCCCGGCGACCAGAGCGATGATCGTGAGGATCTGGCTGGCAGTGTGGGCGACCAGGTCGCTGCTTGTCGGCACCTCGCGGACCGTTAGATCGTAGAAATATCGGGCCTTGATCGGCGAATGCATGACCATGGCTTCGGAGGCGACGTCTTCTGGCGTCAGAGGCCGGTCCAGCGCACACAATCTGTGTCCGGCCGGCACTGCGACGACGAGGGCCTCCCTGCCGACGGTCATGGCCTCGAAGACGCGGGAGTCTACGGGTGGTCGCCCCAGTCCCAGATCAATCTGGCCCATCTCGAGGGCGTTGAGTTGTTCGCTGGTGACCATTTCGCGAAGGTCGATGGAAATACCGACCAGTTCCGTGGATATCTCAGCTAGCAGCTTGCCGAGCAATCCGAAGCTAGATCCTGCGGTGAACCCGATGCGAATCAGACCCAGTGAGCCAGCCGCAATGCGCCGAGCCAATTCGGGTGCGCTCTCGGCGTGGGCCAGAAGGCTACGCGCTTCGGCCAGGAACGCCTTACCGGCCGGAGTGAGTACCACTTGGCGGTTGTCCCGGGTGAAGAGCAGAACCTTGATGTCCTTTTCCAGTTTCTGGATCTGTCGGCTCAGCGGGGGCTGCGTCATGTCCAGTCGCTCGGCAGCCCTGCCGAAATGGAGTTCTTCGGCCACGGCGACAAAGGCGCGCAGCTGGTCCAGTGAATACATAGTGTGGGTCACATTACCACCGAAAAAACTCGACGTTTCAAGGTGGCGACCGTCCCGGTCATGATGCTGGACAAAGGAACGTTCAAATGTTTAACTCTGTTCGTTGCTTCCACCCCTCCCCTCCCGCCAGGTTCGAAACCCTGCTTTTACACCTGGTCGAAGCACACTCTCTTTGCCTGAATCTGTCTACCCGGTTGAGCGGGGACTGAGGATCAGGCAAGCCAACCACTGAAATGGATAAATCTTATGAATCCCGAAATCACCTCGCGCCTGTCTGACCTGGAACTGCAACTGCCGCAGGCCTCCTTGCCCAAGTACGCGTATGAAGCCACCACCCGGTGGGGAGGCCTGCTGTTTGTTTCCGGGCAGATTCCCCGTCGCGATGGAGTGATCGAATTTACCGGAACCATGGACCCCGAAAAGGACATAAATATCGGGGTCCGCGCGGCTGAACTCTGTGCACTGAATATCCTGGCCCAGGTGGAAGCGGCCGTCGGGCTGGAAAACGTTGACCGACTTCTTAAGCTCAACGGCTATGTGGCCAGTTCCAGCGATTTCTTTGATCAGCCCTTGGTTATCGACGGGGCATCAAAGCTTCTTCGCTCGGTGCTAGGCGAGGCGGGCGGGCATTCCAGGACGGCGCTCGGCGTTCGCATGCTTCCCGCCAATTCGATGGTCGAGATTGAGGCGCTGTTTGGGCTCCGGGAGTAGATCGCGACCGGAAGTCCGGCTTAACACCCGCCGCGGCCAATGTCTCAAGCGGGCGGGAGTTCGATACCTTTTGGGTCATGAAAGATGCTAAATAAGTTCTAGACAGGTATTGTTAAGTCCCCAATACTGGATCAAACGAGAACATCGAATCTTCCCGCCTGATAGTCCGAAATGCCGCTGCGACCATGGCAACGGGAATAGGACCCCCATTTTGTTTGAGAGGAATACCGTGAAGCAAGCAACGGTCAATGAGGACCGGCCCCCGCAGATCGAAAGTCCGCTGAAGGTCCAGCGCCCGGATGCCCGTAAGAAGCCGCTCTCCACTATCCTGCTGAACCCAGCGGTCAAGGCCATCCTCGGCTTGGCGATGATGCTGGCACTGTGGGAAGTCGTGGTCCGCATCTTCAAGATGCCGAAATTCCTGTTGGTTGGTCCGCTGGCGGCCTTTGAAGAACTCGCCGAACGCCCGCTGTTCTATCTGGAACACAGCTGGATCACCATGCAGGAGGCCTTGGCGGGCTTCGCATTGGGCGCGGCCTTGGGCATCGTCTGCGGAGCGGTGCTCTTTTATGTGCCGTTCGTCAGGCATTTCCTTTACCCGACGTTGATTGCCATCGACACCATCCCCAAGGTGGCATTGGCACCGTTGTTCATCGTCTGGTTCGGTTTCGGCTTCGAATCCAAGGCTTTCGTATCGATGGCCATCGCTTTTTTCCCATTGGTCATCAACACCTTCGACGGGCTGTCCTCGGTCCCCAACGAACTCCGGGAGCTGGCAAAGATCAACAAGGCCAGCCGTTTCATGCAGATGACGAAGATCGAGTTCATTTACGCTTTGCCCAACCTGTTTACCGGCATGAAGATCTCTATCTCCATGGCAGTGGGCGGCGCAGTTGTCGGCGAGTTCATTGCCGGCTCCTCGGGGCTCGGGCACATCGTGCTGCTGGCCAACAGTCAAGTGAACTTGGCCTCCATGTTCGCTGCCTTTATGGTTCTGGCGACGATCTCGCTGCTCTTGTTCCTCTTTATAGACCAGCTGGGCAAGAAGCTGCTGCCTTGGCGCGACGCAGGCAAGTAAAACCACTCTGATTGTCGTTATTTGAACTCCCCCTGATTTTGACTGCAGCCCCCAGGCTGCGAACCGGAAAGGCTCACACAATGAATGCGAAAGAAACGATCAAGAAGGCCCTCGGCAAGTCAGTGGCCGCCACCGCTGTGCTCGGTTTTGGTCTTGGCCTGGCGGGATGCGGTTCCGGGGCCAACGGTGCGGAGGGACTTAAAAAGGTCTCCATGATGACCGACGTTGCCTTCCTGCCCAAGCACGCTCCGTTCTTCTCGGCCGTCAAACAGGGTTTCTTCAAGGAAGAGGGAATCGACCTCGAATTGCTTCCGGGCTCGGGTTCCAACAACACGGTTGTGGCAGTGAACACCGGCAAGGTGGACTTCGGCTGGGCGGACTTCGGTGTCACTGTGCTGAACCAAGGCAAGGGAATGGGTGTCAAGCAAGTTGCCCTGGTTCAAGCCACAGACGCATATGCGACAGTGGCCTTGCCCGAAAGCGGGATCAAGTCGTGGGGAGATCTGAAGGGGAAGAAGGTGGCAACCGAGGGCGCCGGGGCGATGACCGCCATGTGGCCGCTGGCCATGCAAAAAGCAGGGCTCACCGAAGGTGACGTGACTGTCGTTCACGCGGCCAGCGAAGCGAAGATTCCCGGACTGCTGGCCAATCAGTGGGATGCCAACCTGGCACTCTTCGTTTCCGACGGCCCGGTGCTGGTCGGCATGGGCAAAGACCCGGTCATTCTGAAGTGGGGAGACCTCGGTTTCCACTTGTACGGCAATGGAATCGTGGCCAGTGACGAAAAAATCGCCAAGGACCCCGAGTTGGTCAAGAGCTTTAACCGCGCCATGACCAAGGGATTCTTGTGGTCCTGCCAGAACCAGGAACAGGCGGCAGCAGACCTTATGGAAAAGGTTAGTGGATTCGATCCGGCGGCAGTGAAAAACGCCCTCGACGGCCAGTGCAGCCTGACCTGGACGGAAGAGAACGAGGCCACAGGATTCGGGGCGATGAGCGATGCCGGGGTGGCCAAGTCCATCGATACGGCGGCCACCTACCTCGGCTTGCAAAACTCAGCACTCAAGCCCTCCGACGTGTACACCAACGATTTTGTTGAACCCATCAAGAAAGACACCAAAATTGCATTGCCGGGTAAGGACTCCTAACCGTGCATCGGATACAAAAAGCAACTGCTGAAATCGACGGATGCGCCGGAAAGGAATCATCATGAGCACTAGCGCTGTCATTGAAGTCAAAGACGTGGGCATGACCTACAAAACCAGGGATGGCCGGTTCCATACGGCCCTCGAAGGCTGCAACTTTGATGTTGCTCCCGGGGAATTCGTCTCGGTCGTCGGACAATCAGGTAGCGGAAAGACCACTCTGCTTCGAATCATCTCCGGGCTCATTTCTAACACCTCGGGTGAGGTCTTGCTCAAGGGTAAAGACGTCTCGTCGGCATTGCGTGAACTGGCGATGGTCTTCCAAGCGCCGGTGCTCCTGCCCTGGCGGAATAACTTGGACAATGTACTGCTACCGATGGAGTTCAGGAAAGCAGTGACCCCGGATGTCAAAGCGTACGCACGTGAATTGTTGGAGATGGCTGGGCTGGGAGATCAAGCAACAAAGTTCTCCTACGAACTTAGCGGTGGCATGCAGCAGCGGGTGGCCATCTGCCGGGCTTTGGTGTCCCGCCCCGACATCCTGCTTATGGACGAGCCGTTTGGTGCGCTCGATGCCATGACCCGAGACACGCTCAACTTCGAGCTTCAGCGCATTTGGCACGAAACAAAGCAGAGCGTACTGTTCGTGACCCACAGTATCCCCGAAGCGATCTGGTTGGCGGACCGGGTCATTGTCGTCGGCGACCGTCCCGGGCGCATTGTGGCCGACATTAAGATCGACATTCCCCGGCTGCGGACCCGCGAACACCGGTACTCACCGGAATTCGGCATTTATGAGCGCCAAATCGAAGCCCTGATCGGCACACCCGGAGCCATCAGCTAGACCTTGGCGCAACTACCCGGCTCTAACCACAACGAAGAACCGAAAGGCATGAGAATGCGACTGATCAGCAATGTTGAAGCCGTCCGCGAACGCTACGGGATCGACCCCGTGGGGCAGCTGCTCTTCACAAATATCCGGTTGGACTCCAAGAAGCTTGTAACCCCGCTCCTGGCGGAAACCACATCCGGCACGTTCCTGATGGCCCGGCAACAGGAAATGGGAAACCTGCTCTCGGCAGGTGTCGCCCTGGAGGACCTAAAGATGTACGAGCCGTGGGTAACCATCGACAAACGGATCACCGATGGCATCCCCGTCCTTCCCAAGTTCGTCGACGTCGTGGAGACACTGGCCGCCGGCAATCCCGTAGAGTTCGACGATGGCATCCCGCTGGCCCATTATCAGGCGATCGGCGATCGGGTTGCGGTCACCCTGCCCGAGGCCCCGGAACAGACGGTTCGGGCCTACGAAATCCAGGTCGGGGACGTTCTTGAAAAGTTCAAAAACCTGCGTGAATCCGGTGTCGGAGTCGCCCACTCCTTGGTGGACAGCATCGGACACCTCGCTGGTTTGGCCGAAGAATTCACGTCTGACGTTGACACCAGGTACACCGGACTTGAAATTCTTGCCGGTGATCTCGGTGTGGATGGCTTCCTGCTGGCCTCGCCACCGAACTTCTCTGAAGCCACCGGCCTCGAATCAGATGAAAGCACCGTGGCCCTGTGGGCGAGGGGAACCGACACCGTAGTGCTGATCGCGTCGGCCGATCGCATGGATATCCCCGGGGTGCCGAGAGGCAAATTCGACTCCGTGGCGCATGCAGTGGAACAGGTGCTGGGCGGGAAGACGTTGGGCGTCGAGGAACATTGGATCAGTGCCCGGCTGGGGGTCGAACTCGCCGAGCGCGGCCTGAAAACCTCCAACGCATCGATCCCGCTGGGACACTGGCGCGATATCCGCGACCACGAGGATCTGCCCTTCCAATTTATTGCGGCACGCGCCAGCGTCACCTGCATTGAACAGGCACTGGATTACGCACAGCGACAGATCAGCTCTGGCAACTTCCTGACCGAGAACGCCGTGTACGCGGTGTATCTGGAAGCGATCCAGTCGTTCAGGGAACTGCACTCAATCCCGTTCTGCATCGAACCATATTTCACTAACCTTCACTCCTCGACCCGGATGCTCTTCCCCGGTCCACCCACCGATTTCCCCTTGGATGGCGACACGAAGTGCATCCAGCTGGATGCTGGGGTCAAAGTCACCGGCGGCGGCGTGGTTCTGGCCACGAGCGATATGGCTCGCTCGTTGTTGCTGACACCAGAAGGTAAAGAAGCCTACGATCTGCTCACACGGATCATGCGCGAGGACATTATCGGTGCACTGAAGCCGGGAGTGGTCTGCTCGGATGTGCACGCCACGGCGATGGTGGCACTGACGGCGAACAGGCAGCGGCTGGAAGAACTGGGGATGCTGGCTACGGGGATCGAATTCGTTTCCGAGTACAAGAAGCGCAACGTCGGCCACCTCATGGGCAAGCAGGAGTCCTTCGCCAACGAGCTGCGCCCCGGCTACGACCATGTCCTGCATGTTGGCTCGATGGGTGCAGCAGAGATCCCTTGGCGATTTGGGGACCACGCGATCGGCACCGAGGACATGTGGTTCATCGGCAAGGACAAGACCTACGTGATGACATTGCTCTGAGCAAAAGGGGTTCGCGCGGGGCGAGCTGCTCCCCGAAAGTTGCCTGAGCCCGATATTCCATCGGGCTCAGGCACTGGCTGCGTTGACGAGATAAGGTCTCACAGTTAAGCCCAATGCCGCTCCCTTGTCGGCCCCCGCGTAAGCGCAATCTAAACCTCGAGCAGCACCTCTTGGTGGGTCATTTCGATCAATGGGGTGTAGCGAATGGGGCTATGAACTGCTCCCCGCTTACGGCCGAAAGTCACACACGCGGATTCGTATCGTTTTCAGAAGTCGTCTGCACTGGATTTTCGAAGTCTTCTGCGCTCCGCGTCTACAGTGACGCTAGCCCAGGGTTTCATGAGGACGCCGCTGAGCTGGCGTGTTAATCAGGGAAAGGGTGCTCTGAACTGGAAAAATAGTGGTTGTCGAGACCGTTATTTGCCGAGCGAGGGAGCACCCTTGCGATGCAAAAAGTCTACAGCTGGGTTTTCGTCCTTGCCGGTCAGTTTCACCGGCCAGTCGCTGATCTCCCACTCCGGGGTCAGTGTCCTGACAGGCTTCATGGACGCGCTGGGATTCGGCCGTCTCTGCGAAGACCGGCTCGGCCAGTTCGTTCCCTCGGGAGCGAAGCACCGGCCTGGCCGGCTGGTGGGTTCCCTGGCTGCGATGCCCGCCGCGGCCGTGGGACTCCTGCTCGCCACGGTGGGCCGCGACATCTTCACCGGCGAAAGCCGCTTCACCTTCGGCAACCTGCAGTTGGCGGACGGCATCGATTTTGTGCCCATCGCCATGGGCCTCTTCGGCCTCGGCGAGATCCTCTACAACCTCGAGGAGCGGCACCGGGCGGCCAAGGCGCCGTCGAAAGTCACCAACGTCTGGCCGTCCCGGAACGACCTGAAACAGGCTTCCGGCGCGATCACCCGAGGGTCCGTCCTCGGATTTTTCCTGGGGATCCTCCCCGGCGGCGGGGCAACCATCGCCTCCATGGCCTCGTACGCCATGGAGAAAAAGCGCGCCAAGCAGCCGGAGCGCTTCGGCAAGGGCGCCCCCGAAGGGGTGGCCGGACCGGAAACGGCGAACAATGCCGCGGCGACGTCGTCGTTCATCCCGCTGCTGACCCTGGGCATCCCCGCGAACGCCACCATGGCGCTGATGTTCGGTGCCCTGCTGATCCAGGGTGTCACCCCGGGGCCGCAGCTGGTGGAGCAGAACCCGGAGCTCTTCTGGGGTGTGGTGAATTCGATGTACATCGGCAACATCCTGCTGCTGATCATGAGCCTGCCGCTGGTGGGCATCTTCGTGAAGATCCTGCGCGTCCGGGCCGCCATCCTGGCACCCGTCACAGCGCTCATCACGCTGCTGGGCGCGTACACCATCAACAACAGCATGTTCGATGTGACGCTCGTGGTGGTGTTCGGCATCGTGGGCTACCTGATGAAGAAGTTCGGCTTTGAGCCCGGGCCGCTGGTCCTGGCCTTTGTGCTCGGCGAGCTGCTGGAAAGCTCCATGCGCCGCTCGCTGCTGGTGTTCGGCGGCGACCCCACCGGCTTCTTCGGCCGTCCCATTTCGGCCGTCCTGCTGGTGGTGTTTGTCCTGGTTGCGGTGCTCCCGGCCATCCGCAGCGCCGCAGCCAAGCGCAAGGCCTCCACGCCGGCCGTCCCGGCCGCCTCAGAAATCAAGGAGAAGGTATGAGCATCATTGTTGGATTTGTCCCCACCCCAGCCGGGGAGGCGGCACTCGTGGCGGGCATCGCCGAGGCCACCCTCCGGAAGGAGGACCTGGTGATCGTCAATTCGGCCCGCGAAGGCGCGCTGGTGGACAAGTCCGTGGCGCCGTCGGAGTTGCTGGCGGATGCTGCCCGCCGGGCCGAGGCTGCAGGGGTGACGGCAACGGTGATGCAGCCCCCGTATCTGAACGACCTTGCGGACGAGTTCCTGGAGGTGGCGCGGGAGGTGGATGCGTCCCTTATTGTGATCGGCTTGCGGCACCGTTCGCAGGTCGGAAAGTTCATCCTCGGCAGCCATGCCCAGCGGATCCTGATGCAGGCGGACCGGCCCGTGCTCGCGGTCAAGGCCGGCAACTCCCACTTCTAGGGGGCCCGACGGCGTCACACCGGGTGGGTGCCGACGGCCCACCGGGCTGGATTCTAAGCATACTTACCAATAGGCTGGGGCGGGGGAACTTCCCTTTCGATCAGAACGAGGTGAGAGCATGACGGACACTGAAAACATCAGCAAAGTTACGGACATCATCAACGATTCCCACATCGGGATGTTGACCACCATCAACGAAGAGGGCGCCCTGGTCAGCCGGCCCCTCGCCGTCCAGGATGTGAAGGAGGACGGCGATCTGTGGTTTTTCACCGGCCTCGACACCTCTCAGGTGGCGCATGTCCGGGCGGATCCCCGGGTGAACGTCTCCTTCGGCAAGCGCACCGAGTGGGTGTCCGTTGCGGGCACCGCCGAGGTGATCACGGACCGCGCCAAGATCCACGAAATGTGGAACCAGACCGTTGAGGCCTGGTACCCGGACGGACCGGACACCCCGGAGGTATGCCTGCTTCGGGTGGACTCGGAGTCGGCGGAGTACTGGACCAGCCCGGGCGGCACCGCGGCCACCGTGTTCCAGTGGGTGAAGTCGAAGGTCACCAACAGCCGGATGAGTGTGGGCGAAAGCGGCACCGTGGAGCTGTAGCACTTACCAACGCAAAGGCCGCCTCGCATCGGGGCGGCCTTTGTGCTGCCCTCCGGAGTGCCGGCCCTAATGCCGCGCGGTCAGCGTGGCGAGCACGGCCGGGAGCAGCACGTCATTCCGTCCCCAAAGCGGGTCCAGGATTTCCACGTACCAGGAGTCGGCAAGAAGCAGGGCAAGGGTTTCGTTGGTTTCGTCCGCCCAGTCCTGGATCTGCTCCTCGTCCACCGGGTTCTCACTGGAGCCCAGGACGGTGACCACCTCGTCGCCGTCGAGCGTGACCGGGATGGCGGCGCTGCTGGCCTCGCCGGGGGCGTGCGCCACCGTCACCAGGTCCGTGCGGGTGGACAGGGCAAGCAGATCAGCGGCCACGTCGGCGCTGCAGAATGCTGTGACGTACTGACGCTGGGCAGAATGATCGGTCCGCAGGCCGGGCTGGGATTCCTTGGTGAACAGCCCGTTCCGGTTGAGGGCGGCCAGCTCGGCGGCGATGGGTCCGGTTTCATCGTCGAAGCGCGCAGTGAAGGTGGCGGCCTGGTACTCGCTGTGGCCCTCCAGCCAGCGCGCCGTCAGTTCCCCCGCGGCTGCAAGGCTGGTGGCCTGCCGCCAGGCCCCTTTGTCCTCCAGGCGCCTGCCGGACTGGTCGCGGATGTCCGCTTCTGTGGGTTCCATCCTCGGATGCTACGGCGCCCCGCCGCCGGACTCCAGTGACGGCGACACAGCAGTTAACGTCCCGCCGGGATGCCCGCGGCCCTCTCCGCGGCGCTCAGGGCGAGGGCAAAGCGTTCGACGGCGGGAGCGTACCCCTGGTGCCGTTCTGCCCGCAGCTGTTCCGCCTCCCGCATGGCTTTGATCAGGGCCGACGTTTCGGGAAGCCGGACGTCCGTCATGCCCGGGTAGTCGATGCAGTTGGCGGGATCCAGTTCGTAGCGGCGCCAGCGTTCCAAGAGCATGTCATGGGCATCCTGCGCGGCCGAGTAGAGGGGACGCGCCCGGCGTTCCTGCCGGACACGCGAATGCCATGCCAGGATCCGCGGGCTGCTTCGGTGCGCGGCCACACCGGCACTGACGCCGAGCACAGTGAGCACCGCGCCGGACCAGGGTGCAGCCAGGGTGGAAATCAGGATCGCCGGAAGGGCCACGACGGATCCCATGAAGACGTCCCAGAACACGGTGTCGGGGGCACGCATGTCAGCCGCCGGCGTCGAATGGTGGCGGACCGCCAGAACGGTGGCAACCACCGCACAGACCAGCACCGCGCCCCAGAACACCAGCTGGAACGCTCCCATGAGGGCGGATTCTGCGAATGCCGGCACCGCGGCACCTCCCCGTATCAGGCCCGGCCCAGGATTCCGGACTGCTCCTTCCATTCCATCCCCTGCGGCCACCGGGGTCAATGGGTTGCAGGGGTTCCCGCCGGGTTCGCGCCCTGGCGGTTCCCGGCCGCGCTTCCGGCCGGTAGCTTGGGACCATGAGACTGAAAATGTGCAGCATCCATGTCACGGATCCCGCGGCCGCCCACACGTTCTACACCGAAACCTTGGGGTTCGAGACGCTCATGGCGATGCCCGAGCACAACCTCTTCATCATCAAGGATCCCGGCGCCGATGACAGTTCCGTGGGGCTGCTGCTGGAGCCCAGTGACAACCCGATCGGCGCGGACTACATGAACGCAGTGCACGACGCCGGGATGCCGGCCATCGTCTTCGGCGTACCGGACGTTCGGGCCGAGTATGAGCGGCTGGTGGCTGCCGGCGTGGAGTTCAAGGGCGAACCGTCGGAGAACCCGTACGGCATCACGGCCGTGTTCGAGGACGGCTGCGGCAACCTGGTGCAGCTGCACCAGGACTGAAAATCCCCTGACAGACAAGAAGCTTGTCCGCGGAGCCGGGCCTGACGGTCCGGATCCGCAGACAAGCTTCGATTTTTAAGGACTACTCAGCCTTCGGGCGGGCCTTCTTCGCGTCCTTTTTGGCGGCTTCGTCCTTGACCCGCTGGGCCTCGGCGCGCACGGCGGCGTGGGTGGCGCGTTCGGTGACCAGCCACGCCGGGGGAGCCTGCAGCAGCGCGGTGATTTCCGCCGTCGTCAGTGCTTCTTCAACGCCGCCGCGGGCCAGGCCGCTGATGGAGACGTTCAGTTTTTGGGCAACCACCGGGCGGGGGTGCGGGCCGTTGCGGCGCAGTTCGGCGAGCCACTCCGGCGGGTTGGCCTGGAGTTCGGCGAAGTCGGCGCGGGTGATGGTGGAATCCTGGAACTCCTGCGGTGTTGCGGGCAGGTAGATGCCAAGTTTCTTGGCAACGGTGGCCGGCTTCATGGACTGGGAGTTTGCAGAGGTCATGCTTCAAGGGTATCCGGGCGGGCGGTACTGTGAAGACGTGCCCGCCGACAATGAATCCCCGCAGAACCCGTCCCCCGCTGAACCTCGGGAGGCCGAGGCGCCCCGCGTGCTGCGTTTCGCCTACGTGGCCGGTGTGACGCCGGGGAAGTGGATCCGCCGCTGGGAAGAGCGCGTGCTGGATATTCCGCTGGAGCCGTTCATGTCCGACGACGGCGCGCAGCTGTCCGTATTAACTGACGGAACCGCGGACCTGTCCTTCGTCCGGCTTCCGGTGGAGCGCGAAGGCCTCAATGTGATCCCCCTGTACGAGGAGCAGCCCGTGGTGGTGGCTCCCAAGGGGCACGAGATTTCGGTGTTCGAGGAGGTGGCGCTGGACGACCTGGCGGAAGAGACGTTCCTGGACGTCGCCGAACTGGGCGGCCCGGAGATGGCCATGCAGGTGGTGGCGTCCGGCGCCGGCCTGGTGATCCTGCCGATGTCCGTGGCCCGGCATTTCAACGTCAAGGACACCGTGGCCCGGCGCCTGACGGGCGCGCCCGTCACCGAGATCGCGCTGGCGTGGCCCAGTGATTCGACGGACGAGATCATTGAGGAGTTCATCGGGATTGTCCGCGGCCGGACCGCGGCGAGCTCCCGGCAGCCCTCCGCCCAGCAGGAGAAGCCCAAGAAGGAACCGAAGCCGGACCGGCGCGGACCCGCCGTCAAGAAGCCCAAGGTGGCGCAGCGGTACGCGCCCAACCCGGACAAGGGCCGCGGGAAGGGCTCCCGGAAGAAGGGGAAGCGGTAGGGGAGGGGCGGGCTCGGCTGTGGCGGGGACGGCGCGAGATTCGCACTGACCCGCCACTCAGCCCTCGACTCCAAAGTGTCAGCTTGGGCTTTAGGGCATCCACAAAGGTATGTCCAGAAAAGGCCCAACGGACCCTATTCTGACGCACTAATCGACCGCTGCCTGACGTCAGGTTGGGGTGTACCTCATCGGCAAAGACTTCTTAGCGGTCCCACCATCGACCAGCTCCGCGAAGAAGCCACCGCGAACTTCAACGGTGATGGTGACGACCACTTCAAAGACGCCTCCTTTGTGAACGCAGCCAAAGAATGACACGAAGCCAAACTCCTCGCCGAAGGCGGCTTCACAGGCACCCAGGACAGACCCTGGAGCAACGCTACGAACACACCGAAGCCCAACTCTTCGCCCGCATCGAGGCCATGGGCCTGCGGCGTCGAGAGCCGCGTTACCGGCAACGACCGCAAGAATCCTAAGGGTGAAGGCGAACAGGCCGAACGCCGCCAAGTAGCCGAGGGTTTTTTACTGACATACGGCCTCCGGATCGCCGTCGAGCATCGCGCCATTACGGGCGCAATATCGGCGATCTCACCACCGAGCGATTGCAGCTGGTCCGTGAGATGCATGCTGGTGCCGCTGACAGCCCCAGATTTCAGAGGCCAATGTTTCTCCCCCTCTGAGTCGGTCCACTTGTGTGTGGGTCGCCTCTATCCAATTTGGGGCTTGGGTGGCGGGGCTGTTTGGGTTTACTGAAAGGTGTGCTCAGGGCCGGGGAACTGCCCGGACCGGACTTCATCGCCGTACGCCTTAGCTGCGTCGCTAAGTGTGGTCCGGATGTCTGCATACTGCTTGACGAATTTGGCCATTGTTCCTCCGCGCAGGCCAGCCATGTCAGGCCATACAAGGACCTGCCCCGTGGTTCCGTTCCCGGCCCCGATGCCGATCGTCGGAACTGAAACGGCGGCATCAACGGCTGATGCGGTTTCGGCCGGCACCATTTCCATGAGCACGCAGAAGGCGCCAGCCTCCGCCAAGGCTATGGCGTCCTCGATCAAACGCTGGGCATCATCCCCCCGGCCCTGCACTCGGTAGCCGCCAAGGGCATGCTCGCTTTGCGGGGTGAATCCTATGTGCGCCATCACAGGAATGCCGGCTTCGACCATTGCCCTCACAGTTTCCGCGTAAAAGCCACTCACTTCGATCTTCACTGCGTGGGCGAAGCCTTCCTTTAGGAAACGGACACCCGTGGACACCGCCTGTTTCGCGGATACTTCGTAACTGCCGAACGGCAGATCGGCGACTACGAGGGCGCGCGTGGCAGAACGAGCAACTGCCCGGCAGAGCGGCAGCAGTTCATCAACTGTGACGGGCAGGCTGGTTTCGTTTCCGAAGACGTTGTTGGAAGCCGAATCGCCTACGAGGAGAACCTCAATTCCCGCTTGGTCGAAGATTTCTGCAATGTACTGTTCGTAAGCCGTGAGCATGGCGAAACGCTGGCCGTTCCACTTCGCCTGCTGCAGATGATGGGTCCGGATCCTGCCGGCGGGTCTCGATGTAATCTCCGAAGCCGGATCTCCGGGCCCGTAAGGACCATTTCCGTAGGGAGCCGGAACGTCACCGGAAGCGCCGTTATCAGTGCTGTCGCTGAAATCCATGAATTAGTTCACCGCCCTGTTGTTCAATGCGAAGGGCGGGCGGATCAGCCCGGGGGTGATGCCTTCAGCGGGATCGTTGCCGAGCCGAAGGATCCGGTTGTGGTGGTCCACGTGTACAACCTTAGGGTCGTAGAACTTAGCTTCTTCCGTGGTCATGTTCGCGTAGGTGATGAGAATGACTGTGTCGTTTTCCTGAATCAGGTGTGCGGCAGGCCCGTTTATACCGATGACACCGGAGCCACGTTCGCCAGCGATGGTGTAGGTCTCCAGGCGTGCGCCGTTGGTGACGTCCACAATCGCAACTAGCTCGCCGGGCAGGATATCAGCGGCCTCCAACAGGTCCAGGTCTACGGTGACGGAGCCGACGTAGTGCAGGTCCGCGTGCGTGACCGTGGCGCGGTGGATTTTGGACTTGAACATCATACGAGTCATCAAATGCATTGGAGATTACACCCCTAAAAAGGTTCGTTGACGCGGGTGGCGTAGCGGGCGAGTACGGATAGTCGTGTCAAGGATAGAAGAGCCAGAAGGAGCAACCTGTGTCGTTTGCCCCGAACAGGTCGGACACTTCCTCGAAGTGGCACTCAGCAATCGGTTCCTGTGCTTCATCCGGGTGATTCTGAAGGTCAACGTAGGCTGCAGTAGGAGATGAAAATGCCGTTGTTGAGGAGAGTAAGGCCCAGAAAAGGGCGAGATGGTTCGGACCCTGACTGAACTGATGAGGTTGCATGAATGAATCTGAATGTAACTAGCGGAAACAAGGCGTTCGAAAAAACCCAGAGTCGGTACGATTCACGAGGAATCCACGCTTGCGTTCGACCAAGAAGCTGCTGAATCGCAAGCGACGGCGGGAATGACCTTCCGTACATCTTGCGGAGTCCGAGGATTTCTAGCATATTGCTTCCTCTCATGGTCTTGACGTCATTCGCTTGTAACAGATGCGTGGTCTGCTACCAGTCTCGTGCTTGGGGACTTTAGTGAAAGCGGGCCTCTAACCGTTGAGTGATTTCAGGCCCGTTGCGGTGCCGACAGTCATTAGGGCTGCGACACGGTGGCTTTCGATTTCAAACCGTGTCAGGAGCCGCAGCAACTCGTTCCGGTCTGCCGGACTCCAGCTTCCCAGCAGATCAACGACCAAGGAGTTCCCGGAACGTTCCAATGATATTGCTGCCCTCCGGCCGGACTCCGTGAGTCCGATCAGCGTGGCGCGCGAGTCGCGGGGGTCGCTGGTGCGTTCAACCATGCGCGCCTGCGCGAGACGCGTGGTGATCTTAGAGATATTAGAGGCGCCGGTGACCATGCGCGAAGCCAGCGCCGAGGGCCGTTGGGCGCCGAAGGAATTTAGGATAGTGAGAATTTTCAACGCACCCGGATCAAAGTGGAGATCCTCACGTCTTGCTACCGCCGTGATGAACTCGGGAGCAGTCCACTGGGCCAGGATTCCGCGGAGAGCGCGGATCAGGCCTGCATTTTCTTCGGCCGTGGCCTCTGAACTAAGCATCGGTTCCACCGTCTACTCGCAGCACGACGCCGGTGACGAAGCTTGCCTGCCCGGACAGCAGAAAGGCTGTGGCGTTGGCGATGTCGTCGGGCTGGCCAAGGCGCTTCATCGGAATCTCTGCAGTGTATCCGGCTTTGGCCTCCGGTGGCAGAGAGGCCAAAGCCGCGGTTTCAATGGCTCCAGGTGCCACCGCGTTGATGCGGATTCCCAAGGCGGCGTTTTCCTTGGCAACACTGCGGGTGAGGGAAACAACCCCATGCTTTGCGGCACCGTAAGGGGTTAGTTGAGGAGTGGCGCTGATGCCGGCCAGAGAGGCGATGTTCACAATGGAACCACGTCTCTGCCCCACGAAGTGGGCGATCTGTGACTGCAGGGCCAGAAAGGTACCACGCAACGTCACATTGATGGTGCGGTCCCACTCATCGGCAGTGATGTCCTGCACCGGCTTGGGCATGGCACCGATCCCTGCGTTGTTCACCGCCAGATCCAGGCGTCCGAAGTGTTGAAGGGCGAAAGGCACTAGATCGTGGACTTGGGCAGCCTCCGCTACGTTGGCGTGCCTGTAGGCCGCCCGCCCTCCGGCACCTTCGATGAGGGCGACCGATTCGGTGCCAGCGGCATCGTTGACGTCGGAGACGATGATCGCCGCCCCTTCCGCTGCCAGGCGCAGGGCAATGGCGCGGCCGATGCCGGCGCCTGCTGCGGTGACAAGTGCCACTTGGTTTTCAAATAGCATGGCTAGTTCTCCTCATGGCCTGTGAACATGCTGTCGCGAGGACAGCATATACCTGGGGTTTGGACCACAGCGCCTGCCCGGCTCTCAGCGCCGCCGAGTGGGGGTCCCACACGGGCACGCCTGCTCGCCGAACGCTTGGTAGATTCCAACCCGGCTGGCGTAAGTTAGCGCAGCGGAATACCTCTGGGTCGCAGGTGATCAGCGATGAGAGATCGGACACGAAAAGATGTTGCCCAAATCACATTTTATGAACTAGAGTCTAGTTTCAGTTCCTTTTCCATTGCCGATGTGGCCCTCTGGGGCCCGATGGCGCGTCCAAGACACTGGAGTGATTATGCCGTTATCCCTTACCGCAGAGCAGACGGATCTGGCTGCTTCGGTTTCCGACTTTGCCGAACGCTTTGCCGGCATCTTGGAGACACGGAAGCAGTTGGAAAATTACGGCGACGGCGGGCGTCCGTCCTACTGGGCGGAGCTGGTGGACAATGGACTCCATGCGCTGCATATTGCAGAGGAGCGGGGTGGCCAAGGCGGAGGCGTGATGGATACGGCCGTTGTGATCGAGGAATTCGGTCGTCGTCTGGTTCCTGGCCCTTATGTTTCGACCGTCCTCGCAAGTGCAGCTCTTGCCGGAGCCGATGCATGCAAAGCATCAGCACAAGGTTTGGATCTCTTTGCCGGCGGAGCGTTGGGCTCGCTTCTCTTGCGCCCGGCTTCCTTCGTGGCTACTGCCACCAAGGACGGATGGTTCCTGCAGGGCAGCGCACCGGTCGCCTCGCTTCTTTCGGCCGAGTACTTGGTCGTGGGATTCCGCGCCGACGAGGTGACCCGATTTGCACTGATCGATGTCCGTAGTCCTGGGGTGAGTCGACTTCCGGCGCGATGCTCGGACCTGACCCGCGATGCAGGCGTCCTGGAACTTGCTGGAGTCGTAATCGATTCCGAGGCGGTATTGGAAGGATTGAGCGAAACCTACGTCGAAACCCTCCAGGCTGCCCTGCTCGCGGTCGAAGCCGCGGGCATCATGCGGTGGGCGGTCGAGGCGTCCACAGACTACGCCAAGCTACGCGAACAGTTCGGCGCCCCGGTCGGCTCCTTCCAAGCCATCAAACACAAATGCGCTAACCTGCTCATTGCCGCCGAACTTGCCGTCGCCGCGGCGTGGTCGGCGCTTGTGGCCTTGGAACAGGACGAGGACCAGCAAAGGCTGGCAGTGGGGTCGGCCATTGAAGCGGCCATTGTTCCATCAGTCGAGGCCGTCACCGAAGCGGTCACAATCTTTGGCGGCATCGGTTTCACTTGGGAACATGACGCCCACCTTTACTGGCGCCGGGCCATGACGCTTGCCGCGCAGGTGGCATCGCTAGAGGGTCACCTTGTCTCCGCAGGCAAGACCGCCGTGGAGCTGGAACGGCATATTGATATTGAATTGCCCGACGAAGATCCGACTTTCCGTGCACGCATCGGTCAGTTGCTGGACCAGGCGGCGTCGTTGAGCAACGAACACGACGGGGGGCGCTGGTATTCGCGCGGCTCTCAGCGCAGCTTCCTGGCCGGACACGGCTTGGCAGCCCCGCACTGGCCAGCACCCTATGGGCTTGGCGCCAGTCCTGCCCAGCAGGTGGTGATCTCCCAGGAGTACTCCCGCCGCCGGCTAACCCAGCCCTCGTCAGTCATCGGGGAGTGGGCCTTGCCTACGATCCTGGCGTACGGCACCCAAGAAATAAAAGACAAATTCGCGCTCCCGACCTTGCTCGGTGAACTGATTTGGTGCCAACTTTTCTCTGAACCCGGTGCCGGATCCGACCTTGCCGGACTGGCGACGCGAGCTACAAAGGTCGAAGGCGGCTGGGAGGTAACGGGACAAAAAGTCTGGACCTCGGGCGCCCACGAAGCCGACTGGGGAATCTGCCTCGCGCGAACTGACGCTGAAGTGCCAAAGCACAAGGGCCTGAGCTACTTCCTCGTCGATATGCGCACTGCCGGGGTGGAGATCCGCCCGCTTAAGCAGTCGACCGGAGAGTCGGAATTCAATGAAGTTTTCCTCGACTCTGTCTTCGTTCCCGACGCTTATCTCCTGGGTGAACCCGGCCAGGGGTGGCGTATCACCGCCACCACGCTGCAAAACGAACGAACCCAGATTTCTTCGGGTGTGTCCGTCGGAACCGAGGATGCGCTGCGAACGCTGATTCGCCAGGCTCGGTTCACCGGCAGTGAGAGCGAGGCTTTCGCCTCACTCGGACGTATCGGGGCCATGAGCTCAGCCATAGGCGCCCTGAACCTGCGTGAGACCCTACGGCAGGTCAATGGCATGCTACCCGGAGCAGGTTCCTCCCTGGCGAAGGTTGCGCATGCGCGGCTTGCCCGTGAGGCTGCTTCGCACGTCCTGCGTCTTGCCGGTCCCGGGGCGCTCTTTGCCGACGCGCCCGGTGACGCGGTCACCGGCCAACTTGCCGTACCGCAGGTTCTCATTGGCGGTGGCACCGTGGAAATCCAACTCAACGTCATAGCCGAACGGATTCTGGGGCTCCCCCGCGGCTAGCGCCTGCCGGACTACCAACAGTGACGCCCCTATCAGCCTCAACTACTCACGGCTTCACCGAAAGGAACCATTTCGCATGACAACGTTGACTAGCGATATTGATAACCTGCAGAACCTGGATTCCCGCCGACTGCGTGAACTTCTGGAACCAAAGTCCGTGGTCATCATAGGCGCGAACAGCAACTCCACCTGGTCCCATTTCACGCACAGCAACCTAATCGCTGGAGGATTTGAGGGCGAGCTCTACTTGGTCAACCGGCGCGGCGAAGAATGTCATGGCCAGGCGTCCTTTTCCTCGATATCCGCGCTGCCCGAGGCCCCGGACCTGGCAATCGTCCTCACCGGCACCAATTCACTGGAGACCATCCTTGAGGAGGCCCGGCTTAAGGGCATCCGCAACCTGATCCTGCTGGCCTCAGGCTTGGGCGAAGCCGGTGAAGAAGGCCAAGCCTTACAGGCGAGGCTCGTGGAGCGGGCCCGTGCGGCAGGACAGCTCATCCTGGGACCCAACAACCTTGGCTTTATTAACTCCCATGCCAAAGTGGCCGCCTTCAGCCACATGACCCAGATGCCTTTGGTCTCCGGCAGCGTGGGGGTGGCCAGCCAGTCCGGTGCCCTGGCCATCTACCTGCTGCCTTACATGGCCTCGCGCGGAGTGGGCTGTTCGATTGCGGTGACGGTCGGCAACGAGGCCATGGTTTCCGCCATCGACGTCATGGGAGTGTTGGTCGAGGACAAAAACACCAAGGTCATCGCCGCATACCTGGAGCAGATTTCGGATCCGGCGCAGTTTCTGGAAGTTGCCGCCCGGGCCCGTGCAGCGGGCAAACCGATCGTAATTTTCAAGGCCGGGCGCGGTGAGGCCTCGGCGCGGGTGGCTGCAGCCCACACCGGTTCGCTGGTGGGCGACGACAAGGTCATCGACGCTGCCTGCCAGCAGTTCGGCGTCATCCGGGTCGAAAACATTGAGGACCTAGTGGCCACTGCAGGCATCATCGAATCCTACGGTGCCCTGGCCGGAAACCGGATGGGAGTGGTGACCGGCTCCGGGGCTATGTGCGCCCTGGTGGCAGACAAGGCGGAGGCCGCAGGCCTGGAGCTGCCCACCCCCGCAGAGAGCACTGTGCAACGGCTGCATGACGCGGGCCTACCTTCCTCCGCCACGGTGAACAACCCCCTGGACACCACCGGGTACATTTCGGTTGATCCCACGATTCTCACCAAGGCCAACCAGTGCTTTATCGACGACTCCAACTTCGACTTCATTGTGGTCAACGGATCATGGCCAGCTAACCAGGCCATGGTTGACATGTCCCGGCTGACAGGGGATGAACTGTTGCGGCAGTTGAAGTCCTCACCCAAACCGGTCATCCCGATGAGTTTCCTGCCCACCGAGGTCACCGAATTTGGACGCCAGTATGCAGCCGAACACGGCTACCCGCACGCTTCGGATTCGTTCGACCGCGGCATCCCCGCAGTGGCCCGAAGTATCTGGTGGGGCAAACGCACCGCGGAACTCGCGAACGACGGCGAACTTCCAGTGCCGCCCCGCATCGCCAAACCCGCAGGCGCGGAGAAGTGGACGGAGGTCCAGGCCGGGGAGTTCCTGCGTGAACACGGTGTGCCATACGTCCCTGCCGTAATTGCCACCTCCGCGCAGACCGCCGTGGCGGCAGCGCAGTCCATGGGCTATCCGGTGGTACTGAAGGTAGCCTCGGAAGATATCGCCCACAAGACCGACGTCGGCGGGGTCCGCCTGATGCTCCAGGACGCCGAAGCAGTTTCCGAAGCCTACGACTTCATCCGCACCTCCGTGGCCAAGCTGGCACCCGAGGCCCGTATCCAAGGTGTGGCCGTATCGCCCATGCGTCCGGCCGGCACAGAACTGTTGGTAGGCATCGTCCGCGACCCGCAGTGGGGCCTCGTGCTCGCTGTAGGATTCGGCGGGGTCATGGTGGAGATCCTCAAGGATTCCGCGCTGCGCCTGGTCCCGGTGGGACCGGCTGAAATACGCCGCATGCTCGAATCCCTCAAAGGAATCGACCTCCTCACCGGATTCCGCGGCGCCGAGGCAACCGACCTCGATGAACTCGCCGCAGCGATATTCAAGATTTCCCAGGTCGCCGTCGGACTGGGGGATGAACTCGAGGAACTGGAAATCAACCCGCTGCGGGTATCCGGAAACCAGATCGAGGCGTTGGACGCTTTGATCCGGTGGAAGGACCGCTGATGCCGCGCGCAGCGTTCCTGCCCGGGGAGCCGGTGGTAGCGTGGAGTCATCACTGGATTTTCAAGCAGGAGGCGAATGATGGTCGGACTCCTCTCGAGCGAAACCATCACACTTCCCTCGTACCAGTTGGTACGCCGGCAACGGATTCTGGATGCGGCAAAGCTGCTCTTGCGGGCCAACGACTACGAGTCAATCCAAATTCGCGATGTGGCCTCCGAGGCGAACGTGGCATTGGGAACGCTGTACAGGTATTTCTCCTCCAAGGAACACCTCTACGCGTACGTCGTCTACGACTGGGCCGTGCCCTTCAGCGCCCGGGACGAATCCTGGGCGCTGAACCTGAACACCACCCAGCGAATTACCCAGCGCCTGCGCATGGCACTGGCGGCCTTCGAGAAGCAGCCGAACTTCTACAAAGCGATCATCGTTTTGCGTTCGACGTCGGACCTGGAGGTTTCGGCGCTGATGCAACGGCTCGGCGAGGTTCTGGAGAAACCCATCCGGGCGGACTTTTCGATGCTGGATCCAGAAGAGGCAGCGGACATCACGGCAATGGTCTGGTGCGTCCTGATGGACCTGGTCGCACGCTTGGCCTCCGGGGACAAGACCATGGTGGAAGCCAACCGCATTCTGGACCGCTTCGTGGCGATGATTGGTCTGCGGTTGGAGCAGCTCGAAGCCGGACGCGCTTAGCTTCCAAGTGCGGGGCGCCAGAATGAGCGCCCACGAACTGGACCATGTCGCCTTCGCGGTCTCCGACTGGCGCGCGGCGGGAGAAATGTTGCACCAGGAACTGGGTGCACGCTGGGCCAGCGGCTTCAAGATGCCGGCCTTCAGCCCCTGCCAACTCGCCTTGGCCGCGGACATGCGCCTTGAACTTCTGGAGCCGGGAACGGAACAGAAATCCTTTGTCCAACGTTTCCTGCACGAAAACAATGGCAACGCGGCACCACACCACATCACCTTCAAAGTGCACGATATCCACGCAGCGATAGCAGGTGCGCAAGCAGAGGGGATAGAACCGGTCCTGGTCAACGTCGCCCACCCGCTCTGGCAGGAGGCATTCCTGCATCCCAGGGATACGGGGTTTGGTTTCCTGACCCAATTGGTGCAGACACCGCAGAGCATTGAAGAGATCACCGAGAACAACAATGACTTCAACAGCTCCTGTCCGTGGGAAGAAACAGAAAAACCGCGCTCACAGCTTCCCGTTGTCTTTGGCCAGGTAGGCGACCTGGAGCGCGCCGCCCATGTCCTTCGAACCGTCCTGGGGGCCGCCGACTACCCGCTACCCGGGGAACCCGCAGCCAAAGGATTCCACTGGGCGGAGGGCGCAGACCTGATCCTGCAGGAAACCACCACTCCCACCGGCAAGGCGGGAATCCTGGCGCTGGGCGTCGTGCCTGCGTCAGAACACTGGGACGGCCCCCTCAGCCCGGGGCTGGTGGAGTTACTGCAGGCGGGGTCGCACCACGCCGAACTCGGGATCAGGATTTCTCCGCTGCCCGCTGCGGTGCCGGTGACTACCGGCTAGGACCAGCTAGCCCTGCACAAACAACCTCCAAAAACCCGCCCTGGCTCCGGACACCCAAAAACAGTGCACCACGCATGCCAAACCATCAGAAATAAGGAGAAAGACACCATGGGACTTCGAGGAGAAGCCGCAATCCTTGGCTATTTTGAACTGCCGCCGGAACGCAAGCTGACGCGTGAAAAGACCTTCAACCTGGAGCAGTGGGCCCGGCTGTCGAAGGCCGCGCTGGACGACGCCGGCCTGGACGCCTCCGACGTCAATGGAATAGTCACCCCACAAATCGGGGAAGCGGACATGTTCGTCCCGTCTACCATCACCGAGTACTTGGGCATCGACGCAAACTTTGCCGAAATCGTCGACCTGGGCGGTGCCGGCTCCGCCGCCGCCGTATGGCGTGCCGCCGCCGCAGTGGAACTTGGGCTCTGTGATGCCGTGCTGGTGACCTTCCCCGGAACCCACGACGTTCCGACCCACGAACGTCGTCCGTTCGTCATGAATGACAAGATGTACTTCGGTGCGTCATCGAACGCCTACGGCTCCCCGCAGGCGGAGTTCGAAATCCCCTACGGCAACCTCGGACAGAATGGCCCCTACGGCCAAATAGCCAAACGCTACGGCCACGAGTTCGGGTACGACGAACGCGCCATGGCCAAGATCGCCGTGGACCAGCGCACCAACGCTTGTGCCACCCCTGGCGCTGTCTTCCACGGCAAGCCGATCACCATCGAGGACGTGCTGGCATCACCCATGGTCGCCGATCCCTTACACATGCTCGAAATCGTCATGCCGTGCCAGGGCGGAGCGGCAGTGGTGATCGGCAGCCTGGAGCTGGCCAAAAAGTCCCGGAACCGTCCGGTCTGGATCAAGGGCTTCGGCGAGCGGGTTCCCTACAAGACACCCACCTACGCCAAGGACCTGATGTACTCCCCGATGGTCCATGCGGCCGATCAGGCGTTCACCATGGCAGGCATCGACCGCAAGGACGTGGACATGGTCTCGATCTACGACTGCTATTCCATCACGGTACTGATGAGCCTGGAGGATGCAGGCTTCGCTGAAAAGGGCAAGGGCATGCAGTTCGTGAATGCACACGACCTGACCTTTCGCGGCGACTTCCCGATGAATACTGCCGGCGGCCAACTGTCCTTCGGCCAGGCGGGCATAGCCGGAGGGATGCACCACGTGATCGATGGGGCCAGGCAGATCATGGGCCGTGCCGGTGAGGCACAGGTTGCCGACTGCAATCGTGCCTTCGTCACCGGCAACGGCGGCATCATGAGCGAACAGACGGCACTGATTTTCCAAGGCGAATAGGAGAACACCATGAGCACCACATACACCCCACCCGTTCTTGAACGGCCAATGCCCGTACCGACCCCGCTGACCAGGCCCTTTTGGGATGCGCTGACCGAGCATAAGATCCGCATTCAGTACTCTCCGTCGGTGGGGGAGTACATCTTCTATCCGCGACCCCTCGCCCCCGGCACCCTCGCAGACGATCTGGAATGGCGGGAGATCTCCGGCGCCGGAAGCCTCTACACCTATACGATCTCCACCCGACCGGTCGCTCCGCATTTCGCCAACGAGGGCACCCTGGTGCTCGCCGTGGTGCAGTGGGACGAAGGCCCGAAGTTTTCCACCGAACTGATCAATGTCGCCGCGGAAGACATCCAAGTGGGCATGCGGTTGAAACCGGTCTACTGCGACTACCCGGAAGCGGGAATTACCATGCTGCGTTACGAACCGGAGAGCTGAAATGAACACGAGGACTGAATTTGCCTTGCCGCCGGTGACCTTGCGCATCGGCGGGCAGGCGCGCAGCGTGGGCGCGGGAATCCACCAGCACATCAACCCGGCAACCGGCCAACCTGATGCGACGGTCCCGCTGGCCGGGGCGGCAGAGGTCGATGAGGCGGTCAACGCCGCACACCAGGCCTTCAGCATCTGGCGCACCACCCCCGCCGGAGCCCGGGCCAAAGCGCTGCTGAAGCTGGCGCAGTTGGTTGAGGAGCACACGGAGGAATTTGCCGACCTCGCCATCGCGGACAACGGCATCGCACGATCCACCGCCACCGCCACAGTGGCCGCGGCGGTGGAATGGATCCGCTACTACGGCGGCTGGGCAGACAAGCTGCCGCTGGGCCGGATCACCTCGGTGGTGGGTGCCGGCGGCTCCTTCGGGCATACGCTGCGCCAGCCCTACGGGGTGATCGGCGTGATAATCACCTGGAATGCCCCGCTGATGTCCTTGGCAATGAAGGTGCCGGCAGCCCTTGCCGCCGGAAACACCGTGGTGGTCAAACCCAGCGAGTTGACTCCCTTCAGTGCCATGCTGTTCGCCGATCTCATCAGCGAAGCCGGCATACCCGCGGGCGTCTTCAACGTTATCCCCGGGGGTGCCGAGGCAGGCGCGGCCTTAGTGGAGCACCCCTTGGTGAAGAAGGTGACATTCACCGGTGGCCCCGCAACGGCACGGAAAATCACCACCGCCTGCGCACAAACGTTCAAGCCGGTGCTCCTGGAACTCGGCGGCAAATCGGCGAACCTCATCTTTGCCGATGCAGACCTTGAGGCCGCAGCCATGTATTCCGCCTTCATGGCGTTCGGCGTGATGAGTGGCCAAGCCTGCGCCCTGCCAACCAGATTGCTGGTCGAGGACTCTATTTACGACGCGTTCGTGGCCAAGGTCGCTGCCATCGCCGCATCCTTCAAGGTCGGCAACCCCCAGGAACCCGATACCATCTGCGGCCCGGTCATCAACCAGGGCGCCATTGACCGTATCGATTCCATGGTCAAGCGGGCACAGGAACAAGGGGCCCGTGTTGTCACCGGGGGCCAGCGGCTCGACGGCGACCTGGCAGAAGGCTTCTACTACCCGCCCACCGTTCTGGCCGATGTGGATCCATCAAGCGAACTGGCCAAGAAGGAAGTTTTCGGCCCCGTTCTGGCCGCCATCCGCTTCTCCGATGAGGCAGAGGCCCTCGCTATCGCGAACGGCACGGAGTACGGGCTTTCCGGATCTGTCTGGACAGGCGATTCCCGCCGTGCCATCCGTCTGGCGGAAGCCCTGGAAACAGGGGAAGTGGCAGTCAACGGTGCCCCCATTGCGGTCGCCGAGCGGCCCTTTGGCGGCATAGGCCACTCGGGCAACGGCAACGAAGGCGGATTGGAGGGGCTTGAAGAGTTCTTCTGGACCAAGTCCGTGGCCTACGGGAACGGATAAATCCCGGGACGGCAAGGCATTCATCCCTGGCGGTCAATCGCCTGACGTGACCTCGACAGGGGTTCATGACCCGTGTCTCAGGCAGGCCAGGGTCGTTATCCGGTCCGCCGGGGATGAGCCGGCGTTTTCAACGCGGGGCACCGAAGCCCAAAGTTTGTCTGCCCCACAGCCGCTGGATGCCCCCATCTACCGGCCTATCACATCCTTCTTCACCGAACCGCGAAAGGCTGGACAACGATGTCCGCACCCTTGAATCCCAACACCCAGATTGCACGGGCGCTACGGCGCCCCGGTTTTGCCGCGATTGTTTCGGTACTAATTCTGGCCGAGATCGTCTCCGCGTTCGAACTGTCCATGATGTATGTGACACTGCCAACCCTGATCAAGGAATTCCAGGTCGACGCAAACACCGTCGTCTGGGTAGTTACCGCCTACCTCCTGGTGTCCGCCTCTGCCGGCGTGATGGGCGGACGGTTCGGGGACATGTACGGCCGGCGCAAGGTGCTGGTGGTCGTCCTGATCATTGCAGGCGCCGGATCACTCGTCTCCCTGTTAGGCGGCTCCCTAGGCATGATTATCCTTGGCCGGGCAATCCAGGGCGTCGCAGGTGCCGTGATGGGCCTGGCCTTCGGGCTGGCCCGCGAACATCTTGCGGAAGCCAGGATACCGGTTGGCGTTTCCATGATCGGTGCCTCCGCGCTGATCGCCGGAGCCGGCGGCGCCCTGCTGGCCGGGATCATGATCGACGTATATTCATGGCACGGTATCTTCGCATTCGCCGCGGTCCTTGCCATCGTGGCGGCGGTCGCGATCTGGTTTGTGATCCCCCGGGACATAGTGGTGAAGAACCACGAGAAGCCCGACTATCTCGGTTCACTGTTGCTGCCCATCGCTGTCAGCGCTATCTTGTTGGGCCTCTCCCACAGTTCCAAGTCAGGATTCGGCTCGATCGAATTCATTGGCCTGATGGGCGGAGGTGTTGCCGTGAGCCTTCTGTGGGTCTGGTGGGAGCTGCGTGTTGAATCGCCTATCGTAAACCTGCGCATGTTCAAGAACCGTCAGATTGCCTTGGTCATGACGGCCACGGTCCTCGCTGCCCTCGGCCCCGTTGGAGGGATGGCTGTTCCTTCACAGATGGTCATGCAGTACCCCACAGCTACCGGTTTCGGTCTGGGTTTCACAGCCACGAGTGCAGGAATGCTGGGCTTTGTAACGGCATTTGTAGGGTACCTCTTCTCACCCTTGGGAGGACGGATGGCCCACCGCTTCGGTGCCCGCCTGATTTTCATTACAGGCCTGCTCCTGATGGCCCTGGTCATCCCGGTCATTCTTCTTACCTTCGGCAACGTGGTGATGTTTGTGGTCGCCATGAGCGTGAACGGGATCGGCATTTCGCTGACTTATGGCGCACTGCCGAACGTGCTCATCGAAGCCGTACCGCAAACCCACACCTCAGAAACTGCCGGGACAAACACCATGGTCCGAAACGTGGGGCAGTCTGCGGCCTCAGCGATCGGCGCCTACATTCTGGCCAGTCACCAGAATCCCGCGACGACCGTGGTTGCACAGGAGGGGATCAGCCTCGCATTTGTCGTCGTGCTGACTTTTGCAGTGCTTTCGGTGCTGGTCGCGCTGCTGATGCGCCGCAACCCAGTGCCGTGGGTTCCCGAATCGGTCACGGAACGGAACGCCCGTCGAGGACGCACCGATGAGATGCCGGCCAACGCCGGGGGCGAGGCCAAGGTCACGACCATCGAGCGCCTCTGAGGGAGCATGCAGATCAGCCGGCAGCGCCACCTTCGATGTCAACCAATCACAAACAGGCCCTTGTGGCCCGAAAGAAAGCAAGGTCACCACATGACCCGCACCTACGTCGTCACCGGCTCTGCCTCAGGGATCGGTAAGGCCACCTCCGAGCTCCTCCGCGAGCGGGGACACCGCGTCATCGGAGTCGACCTCCGCAATGCCGACGTCGAAGCCGACCTCTCGACAACGCCCGGAAGGGAGCGCGCCGTCGCTGACGTGCTGACCGCTTCCGATTCTAAAATCGACGGGATTATCGCGGCCGCTGGCATCGCTGCGCCGAAGGCCCTTACCGTCGCCGTCAACTTCTTTGGCGTGACGGCCCTGCTCGACGGTCTTGCCGGGGCGCTTGCGCAGAGTGACTCGCCGCGCATGGCCGTAGTGAGCTCGATGGCGTCCCTGCAGGAGAATTCAGCGGAACTCGTCGACGCTCTCCTGGCCGGGGACGAGGACCTTGCACTGAAGATCGGCACGGCGCTCGAAGCGGAGGGATCCGAGGCCGGCTTCCTGAACTACACGTCGAGCAAGCGCGCGCTCTCCCGCTGGGTCCGCCGCGAGAGCATCGCTCCCCGTTACGCCGGAACCGGTATTCCCGTCAATGCCGTCGCTCCAGGCACTGTTCTCACACCGATGACCCGGGACCTGCTCGTTTCAGAGGAAGGCCGCACGATGGTCGATGCTGCCGTGCCGATGCCCCTCAACGGACATTCCGATCCTGTCGTCATCGCACGGCTTCTGGTCTGGCTGACGAGCGAAGAGAACACACACGTCACCGGACAGACCATCTACATCGACGGCGGGGCTGACGCGGCTCTCCGCGGCGACGACATCTGGAACTAGCCGACATCCGGCACTTCCGGTACAGCAGGACGCTGGTGGCACAACACTCCAAGCGGGGAGGACCTCTTTGGCGGCCACGCCAAGGCTTCGGGAGGTCTCCCGGTTCCGCACAGCGATGACTTCCGGGCTCGGGGTATCCGAGCGGATCTGTGAGGGTCCCCCTGAGGACTTCCGCCGGGCGGTCGCCGCCCGACGGAGGCGCCTCGCCCGGAAGCCCGGACCAGCCCGGCCGACCTGCGCGATCAGTACAGCTTTTCGTCTCGCGGCTCCGTAACCCGGATGTTCGAGGTTTGGAACATCCGGGTTACGGAGCGTGCCACTTTATCGGGCCGGCCCTGGAAGTCACCTCCCATGGGTAGGCCGCGAGCGCTTTCAACGGAGCCGCACCGTAGACAAGAACTAGAATCTCGTTATATTCTTTTAGTGATCCACACCACCACTAAGGGTGAGCCAAAACCACACGGGCCATAACCCGTGGTTAGGGGGAACGCCATGGCGATCCATGTACACAACATCGGGAAGCTGAGCGAGGGGGCTCCCTACTCTTGGGACTCCAAGGACGCCCTGCTCTACGCACTCAGCGTCGGCGCCGGCGCCCAAGATCAAACTCACAACCTCGCCTTCACGACCGAAAATTCGCGCGGCATCGAGCAGCGCGTGCTGCCGACATTCGCCGTGGTGCTTGGTGGCACCGGCGGATCCATGGATGAGATGGGAGACTTCAAGCTTTCGCAGGTCCTGCATGGCGGCCAGGCCATCACGCTGCACCGCGCACTGCCGAGCTCGGGATCGGTGATCCCGAGAGCCTGCATGAGCGCCGTCTACGACAAGGGCGCGAACGCCATCATTGAGCAGACCACGGAATTGCTGGACTCCCGGACACGCGAACCGGTGGCCACCAGCGTCACGTCCATGATTGTCCGCGGCGAGGGCGGCTTCGGTTCGGATTCCGTTCCACCGGATCACTGGGCTCTGCCGGGTCGTGCCGCCGACCTGAGCTTCACACAGAAAACATCGCTGGACCAGGCGTTGATTTATCGGCTGAACGGGGATCGGAACCCGCTGCATTCGGATCCGAAACTGGCAGGACTGGTCGGATTCGAGAAACCGATCCTGCACGGGCTGTGCACTATGGGGTTTGCCGGACGCGCCCTATTGGAAGGCGTCGCTGCTTCGGATCCCGATGCCTTCGGTTCGATGAGCGTCCGTTTTGCCGCACCGGTGGTTCCGGGCGATGAACTAACCACCAGCATCTGGCGGACGGAAACAGGTGCGATTTTCCAGGTGCTTGTGGGGGATACCGTGGTGCTCGACCGCGGCACTTACACACACCGGACCGCGGCACCAAGTCGCGGCTCCCAAGAACCGAAAACCGCAAGGGCATAGGGCCAAGGCAAGGAAGAGACAACCATGAAAATTGCAGTTCTCATTAAACAAGTCCCGGATACCGAAGACGAACGACACCTCACAGCAGCCGGTGCCGTGGACCGGACGGCAGGTGCGCAGGTTGCTGATGAAATTACAGAACGCGCGCTCGAAGCCGCACTACGGCTCAAGGATGCCGACAAGAGCGTGGAAATTGTCGCTGTCACCATGGGCGCGGCGTCCGCCGCGGAGGCCCTGCGCAAAGCCCTGTCCATGGGCGCAGATTCGGCGATTCACCTGATGGACGAACTCCTGGCCGGAGCCGATGCACTGACTACCGCGCGAGCGTTGTCCGGCGCCCTGAAGGACGAAGGTTTTGACCTGGTCATCGCCGGCAACGAATCCACCGACGGACGCGGCGGCGTTGTTCCCGCGATGGTGGCTGAGCTGCTCCAGCGCCCCTTACTGGGACCCCTGAACTCGCTGGATGTGCAGGGTTCAACGATCCGAGGGGAGCGCCAAGGCGTTGACGGCACCCAGAACCTCGTTGCCGCGCTGCCCGCCGTCATCTCCGTTACGGAACAATCCGGTGAGGCGCGGTTCCCTAAGTTCAAGGGAATCATGACCGCCAAGCGCAAACCGCTGGCGGTCCACGGCGCGGAAGTTGTCGGCCTCCCCATGCTTAACCACGCCGACGGAAATCTGGTGCTCCGTGCAGCCAAGCGCCCTGCGCGTACCGCGGGAACAAAGGTCCTGGATGACGGAAACGCAGCCCAGCAACTTGCCGCATACCTCAGTGCCGAAAACCTGATCTGAAAGGAATGCACGTCATGACCAACATTCTGGTAGCCATTGAATTGAGAGAGAACGGCACCCTGCGTCCGGGCAATGCCCATTTGCTGCGACTGGCATCTGCTCTGGGTGAACCAGTCGCGGTGGTAGCCGCCAATCCCGGCAGCAGCGCCGCGCTTGTAGCCGAGCTCGGCGCGCTCGGTGCTGCGAACGTTTTCATCGTCGAAACCGAAACGGTCACCAGCCACGTAGCAGCCGCCTCCGTTGCAGCACTCGCCGAGGCCATCACCAGCTTCGCACCGAGTGCTGTCATCGCCTCCAACAGTGCAGATGCCCGCGAGACCATTGGCCGTCTATCCGCCCGCACCTCAAACCCTGTCATGCTCGAGGCCCTTGAGGTGCGAAATCAGGACGGCAAAATCATTGCCACCCACTCGGCCTTTGGCGGAAATTATCACACCGAGTCCACCATCGGAACGGGAATTGCGCTGATCACTGTGTCCTCCACCGGTACAGAAGCACCGGCCCCCGTGGCGGAGCCGCAAAGCAGCGTTAGCCGGCTCGAGGTTGCGACCGGTGCTGCGGCTGCCATCGAAGCGACCCATGTGCGCGTCTCCGCCCCTGGCCGCCCCGAGCTTCGCACAGCAAAGATCGTGGTCTCAGGAGGGCGTGGCCTGGGCTCAAAGGAGAACTTCCTGCTGATCGAAGAACTGGCTGACGTCCTGGGGGCAGGGCTGGGGGCCTCGCGCGCTGCCGTAGATTCCGGGTATGTCCCGCAAAGTCATCAAGTCGGCCAGACCGGTGTCAGCGTGGCACCGGAACTGTACATCGCCGTAGGGATCTCGGGCGCAATCCAGCATCGCGCCGGAATGCAGACCGCCAAGCGCATCGTAGCGATCAATAAGGATGAGGACGCACCGATTTTCGACATTGCCGACTTCGGCATTGTGGGAGATTTGTTCACGATTCTGCCCCAGCTCAAGGCGGCTATCCAGGAACGCAGCAACGTCGGCGCTGGCGTCTAAGGGGAGATGACATGCCATTGCTGACCACACCAGGATCGCCACCCAACGCGGAGACTAAGACGCGGACGTCCCTGATCAAACCGGTGCTGATTGCCGTGGCTGCCATGGCCGTGGTGGTCCTGGTGGCCAAGGCTGTCCGTGGACTGGACGCGGTCCAGGACTTTCTTCTGATGTATCCGGGGCACAGCGCTCTGCCGGCGAATGCGCCGATCGGGCTGCCGGCCTGGCTGGGTTGGCAACACTTCCTCAACGCCTTCTTCATTGTGCTGATCATCCGCACGGGCTGGCAGGTCCGCACCACTGCCCGCCCCAAGGCGTACTGGACGCGGAAGAACACGGGCCTGTTCAAAACCAGGAACAAGCCCGGCAAGATCAGCTTGGAGCTCTGGTTCCACCTGAGCCTCGACGTGCTTTGGCTGCTCAATGGCCTGGTGTTCGTGGTGCTGCTGTTCGTCACCGGCGGGTGGATGCGCATCGTGCCAACCAGTTGGGACATTTTCCCCAATGCGCTAAGCACGGCTCTCCAGTATGCGTCGCTCAACTGGCCGGCTGAAAACGGCTGGGTCAACTACAACGCCTTGCAGGTGCTGGCCTACTTCGCCATCGTCTTCATCGCCGCCCCGCTGGCCGCCGTGACAGGCGTGCGCATGAGCCCGGCCTGGCCCAAGGGCAACACCTTGCTGGACAATGCCTACCCAATTGACCTGGCCCGTAAGATCCACTTCCCCGTCATGCTCTTCTTTACCGCGTTCGTCGTGATGCACGTGACGCTGGTGCTGTCCACTGGCGCCATAAGGAACCTCAACCACATGTTCGCTACACGCGACGATGCCGGATGGCTCGGCTTCTGGATCTTCCTATTATCGGTCGCAGTGATGGTCGGCGCCTGGCTGCTGGCCCGGCCGGTCTTCCTGCGCCCGCTCGCCATGCTGACGGGCAAGGTTACGAAGTAGTCTCACCGTCCGCTGATGATCCCTCTGACACGAGCGGACAGCTGCAGTCCATTGGTCCATACCTGTTAACCCCATGATTTGGTACCAGCAGGCCTCAACCCGGCCGGTAAATCTTACGGCCCCCAATTGGCGTCTCCGACGGCCAACGCCTAGTCAACGATGAAAGGCAAGCTCATGCATCTACGTTCTTCCCCGGAGATTACGAATCTGCGCGAGGAGCTCCGTTCCTACTTCGTGAACCTCCTGACCGATGAAGTACGCGCAGGACTGCGCGAAGAGGGCGAAGCGGGCGGCCCGATACACGCGGCAATCCAGGCTCAGATGGGCCGCGACGGGTGGCTCGGCATCGGCTGGCCCACCGAATACGGCGGCCAGGGCCTGGGCCCGGACGCGCAGTTTGTGTTCTACGACGAGGCCTACCGCGCCGATGCTCCAATCCCCATGATCACCATGACCACCGTTGGTCCGACGCTCATGAGCCAGGGGACCCAGGAACAGAAGGATTACTTCCTTCCCAAGATCCTCGCGGGTGAATGCATCTTTGCCATCGGCTACACCGAACCCGAAGCAGGCACCGATCTCGCTTCCCTGACCACCCGCGCGGTGCGCGACGGCGATGAGTATGTCATCACTGGCAGCAAGGTCTTCACCTCAGGCGCCGACGGCGCCGACTGGATCTGGCTTGCCGCACGCACAGACCAGGATGCCCCCAAGCACAAGGGCATCTCACTGATCCTGGTCCCCACCACGGCACCGGGATTCGCTGCCACGCCCATCCATGCCTTGGGCGGGGTCAGCACCACGGCCACCTACTACGACAAAGTCCGTGTTCCTGTCGCCAACGTGGTCGGCAAGGAGAACGAAGGCTGGCAGATGATCACCACTCAGCTCAATCACGAACGCGTGGGGTTGGCTGCATTCAGCGGCATCTGCGAGGGTCTTCTGGACGACGTTCGCGAATGGGTGGTCGATCAGCAAACAGCCGAGGGTAAGCCGCTGGGCGGCGAACCGTGGGTGCGTCATCTGCTGGCAACCTCCACCGCCCGCCTACGTGCCATGCGCCTGATGAATTGGAAGCTCGTGGAAACCACCGCTCGTGGCGAACTCGATCCGGGCTCCGCCTCTGCCGCCAAGGTCTTCGCCACCGAAACGGTTGTCGATGTGTACCGTTCCTTGCTGGAAGTCGTGGGTTCCGGAGCCTCGCGCGTCACCAGCGCACCCTGGCGCTTCGATACCGGGCGCCTGGCCCTCATGAACCTGAGTGCCCAAATTAACACCTTCGGCGGCGGCGTCGCCGAGATCCAGCGCGAGATTGTTGCCTGGACCACCCTCGGAATGGCAAGGAAGGCGCGATGAGCCCCGCAAGCATTCACAGCACGCTACAGGCCCCCAACATGGAATTCACCTTGGGGGAGGACGAGCAGTCGGTTGCCGACCTCGCGGCCCAGATTTTCTCGCATCTGAGCAGCGACACCCTTCATGTCGCCTCTGAGCGAGCCGGCGAAACCTTTGACCGCACGCTCTGGGAACAGCTCGCAGAGGCAGGCCTGATCGAAGCCCTGCTTTCCGTCGACGAAGACTCCCCGGGACTGGGCATGGTAGGCGTGGCCCTGATCGCCCGTGCCCAGGGACGCCATCTGGGCCGTGTCCCTTTCATCACCACTGCTGTCGCCGCACTCGCGCTGGCCGAATTCGGTGGTGGACGCGACGCCCTTGAGAGCATCAGCGACGGAACCGCACGCGTGGGCGCTTTGCTGCCCGAGGTTCGTCACCGTATCACCGGCCGGCCGTTGGCAGAAGGTTGGGCACTGAACGGTCGTATTGAATTCGGCTATGTCGTTCCCAGCTCAACTCACCTCTTGGTTCAGTTCCACACCGAAGCCGGCGAACAAATGGCCCTGATCGAGGTGGAGCGCGCCGGAATCGATGTGGATCAATTTGAGGGAATCTCCAAGCAGCAGCACGCCGCGTTGGTCTTTGACAATGTGCTGGTGTCGCATGAAGACCTGGTGGGGGCAGATCGCCCCGCCGGCGAGGTTTCGGCATGGATACGCCCCCGGTTGCTCACTGCCGCGGCTGCAATCATTGCCGGTGCCTGCGAGGAGGCAGTACGCCGCACCGCGGCCTACGCCTCGGAGCGCGAGCAGTTCGGCCGCCCAATCTCCACCAACCAAGGTGTGGCAATGCGCGCCGCCGACGCCTACATCGATTCCGAGGTCGCCTGGCTGACCACCATCGACGCCGCATGGCAGCTGGACAATGACGGCGACGGCGAATTGGCCGCGTTCGCAGCCTCCTGGTGCGCCCGTGAGGGTGGTTTCCGTGCTGTCCACGCAACCCAGCACCTGCACGGTGGCATGGGCGCCGACCTGGACAATCATATCCACCGCTTCTTTGTCTGGGTTCGCGAACTTGACGTGCTTTGGGGTTCTGCCGGTCAAGTGGCAGAGGAACTTGCCCGCGTGATTCTCCCGCTGGACCAGCCATGAGCGTCGGCTCTGTCGTTGAGTCCGAGTCGGTGGTTGGCCGCAGCGTCGGTTCGATCCTGACGATCCTGGTTTTCGCGGAGGTGATCGCCGCATTCGAGACCTCGATGGCCGTCCAGTTGCTCTATGCGCCGGGGGACTTCTTCACCACGGACTTGTCCCAGCTGGTATGGGTAGTCACCTCCTATTCGCTGGTAGCAGCCGTCGCCACCGGATTCGTGGGCCGACTGGGCGACCAGTTTGGCCGGCGCAGAATCTTGGTTGCCATCTTGCTGATTTCAGCAGTGGGTTCCGTTATCAGCGCCGTGGCCCCAACCTTCGGCGTGCTCGTTGCGGGACGCGCTTTGCAGGGTGTCTCCGGCGCCGTGCTTCCGCTGGCCATCGGCATGGTCCGTGCCACCTTCCCGGCCGCAAAGACCAGCCTGGGCATCGCTGTGGTGAGCACCTCGGCTCTCATCGCCGGCGCCACGGGCGTGCTCGCCGGAGGTTTGTTCCTGGACTACGCCACCTGGCACTACATCTTCTGGACCGCGGCCATTGCGGCGACCCTCGCTGCGGCCCTTGTGCACTTCGGCATCGTCAAAGAACCTCGAGAATCCCTGGCGGGGGCCGGCCGGATTGACTACTTGGGCGGCTTCCTCTTTGGTGCGGCCGTCGCTTCGACCCTCTACGGTTTGACGCTGAGCAAGAGCAGGGGGTGGACGGACTTTCCGGTGCTCGCCTTTGTGCTCGGTGGACTGATCGTCCTGGCGCTGTGGATCAAGTGGGAGCTGCGCACACAAGAGCCAATGATCAACGTGAGGATGTTTGGCCAGCGCAAGTTTGCCTTGGGCATGCTGGCCACCGCGCTGATCGCCGTGGGTCCGATCGGAACCATGGGCATCCTGACCGTGACGATCTACCGTTCTCCGGGCAGCATCGCATTGGCCGATGGCACCCAAATGGCGTTACCGGTGGGCCTGGGCCTGAGCGCCACCATGACAGGTGTCCTGGGATTCATCACCGCCGCTGCGGCGTTCGCCATTTCGCCGGTGATCGGCAAGGTTTCGGCCCGCTTCGGTGCTCGCATGGGGTTGATGACCGGGTCGCTGCTGACCATTATCGGCCTGCTCATCATCTGCCTGGCTCCCGGCCAGCCTGCGGCGGTCATAACCGGCCTCGTGGTCACGGTCTTTGGCACCGGATTCCTGTATTCCGGAATGCCCACCGTGATCGTGGAGTGCGTTCTTCCGGAACAGACCAGCACCGCCACGGCCGTCAATGCGGTGACCCGTACGACCTTCCAGGCCGTTGCAGCCTCCATCGTTGGCCTGATGCTCGCCTTCTCGCCTGTTGTTGCGGGCAAGAGCACGTTTGTTTCGCTCTCAGGACTCTTCCTCGTAGCGGGCGTACTCATCGCCATCTGCCTCCTGACCATTGCCGTGGTCTTCTTCATTCCCCCCGCTAGGAACCCTCAGCGCACGGGAAGCCGAAACCCGGCAATGCAACACACACCTAAGGACTAACTATGAATACCGACAGTGGAACGATAAAGCCTCAAACCACCAGGGATCTCCTTGACCTGCGAGCCAGCGACGGCCGTCCGGGACTACTCTTCGAGGGCCGCATCTGGACCTGGGCCGAAGTCATTGCGGAATGCAAGATTCGGGCGCACATGATGCTCTCGCTGCACGAAGAAGGCAAGGCCTTCCACGTGGGCGTCATGCTGGAAAACGACCCGGAGTACATTTTTGCCATCGGTGGCGCCGCCTACGCCGGCGCCACCGTGGTTGGCATCAACCTGACCCGCCGGGGCGAAGAACTGGCCCGGGATATCAAATACACCGACTGCGAGATCCTCATCACCAAGGGTGAACTGGAATCCTATTTCAATGGGGTGAAATCCGGGGTCCCGGAAAGCAAGACCCTGCGGGTAGGAACCCGGCAGTTCGACGCGGACGTGGAAAGATTTCGCTCCGCAGGCCGCCCGGACATCGACGCCGCTGCAGATCCTGCCACCATCTTGCTGTTGCTCTTCACTTCAGGCTCCACGGGGGACCCGAAGGCTGTCATCTGCACCACCGGCCGGCTGTGCCGCACCGCGGAATACCGGCACATGGGCTTGGGCAGCAACGACGTCAGCTACAACTCAATGCCGCTGTTCCACGGAAACGGCATCTTCGCCTGCTGGGCCAACCCGCTGTACACCGGCGGCACCTTCGCGCTGGCCCGCAAATTCTCAGCCTCGGGCTTCGTCCCGGATTTGATGCGCTACAAGGTCACCTATTTCAACTATGTGGGCCGTTCGCTGTCCTACATCCTGGCCCAGCCTGAGAACCCCCAGGAAGCCCGGACCTGTCTGACGGCGTGCTTTGGCACCGAGGCCTCCGATTTCGACATCAGCGAGTTCCACCGCCGCTTCGGCATCTGGCCCACCGAGAGCTACGGCGCCAGCGAGGGCGGGCTGAACCTCCATCGCACCCCGGAAACACCGCATGGTTCCCTCGGCCTGCCGCCGGAGGGCATGGCTGCTGCGGTGGTCAACCCTGAGACCATGGCCGAATGCCCGCCCGCCGTCCTGAGTGATTCAGGACGCATCCTCAATGCCGAGGAAGCGATCGGTGAACTGGTGAACCTCGCCGGGGCGCCCCTGTTCGAGGGCTACTATAAGAACCCGGAGGCCACGGCCGAGCGCATCCGGGGCAGCGCGTTTTTGACCGGGGATTTGGCCTACCGCGATGAGGCAGGTTTCTTCTACTTTGCCGGGCGCACCTCCGACCGGTTGCGGGTGGACAGCGAGAACTTCTCTGCAGCCCCGGTGGAGCGCGTCCTGGCCCGCTACCCGGGTGTCACCCTCGCAGCGGTCTACCCGGTTCCCGATGCCCGAACCGGCGACCAGGTCATGGCCACGCTGCAGGTGGAGGACCCTGAGGACTTTGACCCGGCCACCTTCGCGGCTTTCCTTGAGGCACAGCCGGATTTGGGCACCAAGTGGGCTCCCCGATTCCTCAACATCGTCACCGATGTTCCGGTGACCGCCACGCAAAAGATCAACAAACCAAGGCTGCGCAGGGATGCGTGGCTCGTCAACGAGACTGTGTACCACCGCCCGGGACGGGCGATCGCCTTTGAGCGGCTGGATGAACAAGCCGTCCGCCGGCTGGAGGAGCTGTTTGAAGTTAACGGCCGCGCCCATCTTCTGCCCCTGCGGCCAGCCGCTACCCCCATCAAGGAGACAGTATGAGCAACGATCCCACCGTGAAGATCGGCGAGATTATCGCCGCCGGGCGTGAAAGGGTGTCGGTGGCCCGCGATGCGGTCAACCGGCCCATGATCCACCACTTGTGCGACGCCATGGAAGAGAGAAACCCGATCTATCTGGACCCCGCGGCCGCCCGGGCGGCGGGCCACCCGGATGTCGTGTCCCCGCCGTCGGCCCTGCAGGTGTGGAACATGATCAACCCTTCGGACCCGGAAGTCGAAAGTGACGTGGATCGCGCCTACGCGATCCTTGCCGAGTGCGGCTATCCGAACGTTGTGGCGGTGAACTGTGACCAGGAGTACGACCGCTATCTTTCCCCGGGCGACGTGCTCACCGCGACCGAGAAGGTGGAAACCTTTGTCGGACCCAAGCAGACGGGCCTGGGCGAGGGCTACTTCATCACCACCCTGACAAGCTACACCGACCAGAGGGGCGAACGTGTGGGTACCATGCGCTTCCGCACCCTGTGGTACAACCCAGCAAAGAGGAGCTCCTGATGACCGAGACCCTGGCCGAAAACCTGACCGAGACGCAGACGCAACGGACTCAGGCGCTGCGTCCGCGCCCGGCGATCAATCTGGACAACTCCTTTTTCTTTGAATCCCTCACCGAGCGCGGCGAGTTGAGCATCCAGCAGTGCGGCGAGTGCGAGGAACTGCGCCATCCACCCGTGCCGATGTGCCCCGAATGTCACTCGGTCCACTGGGCACCGAAGGCCATGAGCCTAAGCGGCACCTTGCACAGCTATGTGGTGATGTACCACCCGATCGTTCCACCGTTCGAGCCCGGCTACATTGTGGCTGTCATTGAACTGGCTGAGGGTCCGCGCGTGGTCATGAACCTGGAAGGCATACAGCGTGAGGACGTACAGATCGGCATGCCGGTAGCCATCACCATCGAACGCATGGATGAAACCCTGGTGCTGCCCGTGGCACGCCCGGCAGGAGAGAAATCATGAGCACCGAAGAAACAACGCAGACCCTGGCCCCGGTCCGTCCGCACCCGGTAACCGTGGGCGAGCAACTGCCCGAACTGAGGATTCCGATCACCGCAACGCTGATCGTCACCGGTGCGATTGCCACCCGTGACTTCCAGAAGGTCCATCACGACAAGGACGTGGCCGTGGCGGCGGGAACCCAGAACGTCTTCATGAACATCCTGACCACAAACGCCCTGGTCAACCGCTACGTGGGCGAATGGGCCGGACCCACCTCCCGGGTGCACCGGATCAACATTCGTCTCGGTGCCACCAACTTCCCGGGTGACGAAATGGTCTTCACCGGATCTGTCGAATCGGTCGACGGCGACGACGTCACGCTCAAAGTCATCGGCACCAACTCCCTGGGCCCGCACGTCACGGGCACCATTGATCTGAGCATCCCATCCCGAGAGGAAACGGCATGAGCAATCTGCTGAACAAGGCAGTCATCGTAGGCATCGGCGCGACCGAGTTCTCCAAGAACTCCGGACGCTCCGAGCTCCAGTTGGCCCAGGAGGCCGCGCTGGCTGCCTGCCGCGACGCCGGGGTGAACCCGCACGACGTGGACGGCATGGTGACCTACTCCATGGACACCAATCCGGCCATCGAGGTGGCCCGCGGTCTCGGCTGCAAGGAACTGAACTTCTTTAGCCACGTCGACTACGGTGGCGGTGCCGCGGCAGGCACCATCCTGCACGCGGCCATGGCCGTGGCCACCGGCGTAGCCAAAACCGTGGTCTGCTACCGCGCCTTCAACGAGCGCTCCGGCGCCCGTTTCGGCGCGGCCATGAGCACCGAAGGAATGGCCCCGGATGCCCGGGCAGCCGCGTACGCGTGGACCCTGCCCTTCGGCCTGATGACCCCGGCCTCCTGGGTGGGTATGTTCGCCCAACGCTATATGCACCTGACCGGCGCCACCAGCGAGGACTTCGGCCGCGTGGCCGTGGCCGATCGCAAGCACGCGGCCACTAACCCGAAGGCATGGTTCTATGGCAAGCCGATCACCCTGGAGGACCACCAGGCCTCGCGCTGGATCGCCGATCCGCTGCATCTGCTGGATTGCTGCCAGGAATCCGATGGCGGCCAGGCATTCGTCATCACCACCCCCGAACGTGCCAGGGACCTGCCGGGCAAGGCGGTGACCATCAGGGCCGCCGCCCAGGGCTCCGCCTATGACCAACACACCATGGTCAGCTACTACCGCAAGGATGGCGACCGGGCGTTGCCGGAAATGGGCAATGTGGCCCGTCAGCTGTGGAACGACACGGGGCTGACCCCGGAGGACATCGATACCGCGGTGCTTTATGACCACTTCACCCCGTTTGTACTGGCGCAGCTGGAGGAATTCGGTTTTTGCGGCCGTGGTGAGGCGAAGGACTTCATCAAGAACGGTGCCATCGAGATGGGTGGACGCCTGCCGATCAACCCGCACGGCGGCCAGCTGGGCGAGGCCTATATACACGGCATGAACGGCATCGCCGAGGGTGTGCGGCAGATCCGTGGCACCGCCGCCAACCAGGTGCCCAACGCCCGGAACGTGCTGGTCTCCGCCGGCACCGGCGTTCCCACCAGCGCATTGATACTGGGAAATGACTAAGCCGGCAGCGTGGCCCCAGACGGAAGCGAGCCACCCGGATTCCGCGTCCAACACAAATGCCCCAGCTTTGCTCACGGCGGCCGGACGCGTCCGGTCTTTGCTGGACGCGATGGTCAGGCTTCCGGAAGACACCCCCGTGGCAGCGGAGCTGAACCGGCGCTTGGAATCGGTCCTCGACCTGCTTGAGGAGCATCTCCAGCCTATCCAGCAGTTGGCCGGGACCCAGTATGCAGGTCGCAACGGGTCGCGCACAGAGGGCTACCTGGACCGCTCACCGGTGTCCGGGAAGCTGAACCCCATGGCGCCTCCGGTGTTGTTGACGGTCCGGGAGGATCATACCGCGCGCACCACGACCAAGCTCGGCCTGGCCTATCAGGGCCCGCCCGGGCGAGTGCATGGCGGCTGGGTCGCAACGCTATTGGACCACCTCATGGGGTACGCAGCGGGAACCGTAGACCAGTGGATCTATACCCGATCGCTTACCGTCGACTACGACCACGCGGTGCCACTCTTCGAAGAACTGGAGATCACGGCCAGGGTAGATGAGATCGATGGCCGGAAGATCTGGGTAATCGGGGAAATCCAAGCCGGGGGATCCGTGGTGGCACGCGCGCGGGGGTTGTGGCTGCCACCACGCGTCATCCCATAAGCCGGTAGTACGTACGTGATATCGCTGAAATCCAAACCCACGTAAGAACACGCCCGGGTCACTTTCCGGGCCTGTATCCGGAAGGAATGAAATGAAACTCAAAAGTAGGACCGCGATCGTCACCGGAGGGGCAGGTGGAATCGGGCAGGGCATTGTCCGGCGTTTCCTCACCGAAGGTGCCAAAGTAGCCATTGTGGACATTGACCAGGAACAAGGCAATCAATTACTGGCAGAACTCGAAGGCAAGGGTGAGGCCATCTTTATCCACTTGGATATTTCCAAGGCTGAAAATGCCGATACCATTGTTGCCCAGACGGTGGAACACTTCGGCGGTCTCGATATCCTGGTCAACAACGCCCACGCCTCTCGCCAGGCCTCCATTATGGACACCACCCCGGAGATTTGGGACCTGTCGTTCAACACGGGCACCATGGCAACGTTCCATCTGATGCGTGCGGCCTACCCGGAATTGAAGAAGACCCGCGGCAGCATCATCAAACGTATGGATCGAATAAAGCGACGCATTATTAGCACGGAGCACACTGTTGCCGCACCTGCAAACGGTAGTGAACATAGCTGCAGCCACCCTTGGGCTGGAGGATTCAGCCCAATTCCGGGGGATAGTGCTTGCAGGGCCGGGTACCGGTCTGGCGACTCCTCGGGCCGGAATGCCGGTTGCGCCTGCCGGGGCGCGCGAGCCCCTCGGTGAACGCGTCGTTGTTTCACGTTCCGTACCCTGAGCTTGCTGATAAAGAATGCTTTTCATCAAGAGTCCTTTGAGTTCGACGACCAAGGAGATCGCTCGTGGATGAGGTGCAGCTCGGTGGTATAGGTCCACGTAGGGCGCGGCCGCAGAGTCTGCGTCCAGGCTGGCGATAGGTGCCCTGTCAGCTACCTGCGGCGTAGGGGTCGGCGATGCCGATGTATTGGGTGGTGGTGTATTCGGCGATGCCTTCGGAGCCGCCTTCGCGGCCAAGCCCTGATTGTTTGACGCCGCCGAAGGGTGCCGCGGCGTTGGAGATGACGCCGGCGTTGAAGCCCACCATGCCGAATTCGATCTGTTCGGCCACGCGCAGGAGACGGTTGAAGTCCCGGCTGTAGAGGTAGGACGCGAGGCCGTATTCGCTGGCGTTGGCGAGCCGGATGGCGTCCGCCTCGGTGGTGAAGGTGGTGATGGGGGCGACGGGGCCGAAGATTTCCTGACGGAGGATCGCGGCGTCATTGGGCACGTTGGCCAGGACGGTGGGCGGGTAGAAGTACCCGGGCCCGTCCACGGGGGAGCCCCCGGTGAGGGCGGTGGCGCCGGCGTCGACGGCGGCGGTCACCAGCGCGTGCACGTCGTCGCGGGCGCCGGCGTCGATCAGCGGTCCCACCTGGGTTGCGGGGTCGGTGCCGCGGCCGGTGGCCAAGGCTCCCATCGCGGCGGCGAACTTGGCCGTGAACTCCTGGGCCACGGATTCCTGGACCAGGAACCGGTTGGCGGCGGTGCAGGCCTCGCCCATGTTCCGCATCTTCGCCGCCATCGCCCCGTCCACCGCGGCATCAACGTCTGCGTCCTCGAAGACGATGAAGGGGGCGTTGCCGCCGAGTTCCATGGAGGTCCGGAGGACGTTCTGTGCGGCGTCGGCCATGAGGCGTTTGCCGACCGGGGTGGAGCCGGTGAAGGAGACCTTCCGCAGCCGCGAATCGGCCAGCAACGGCCCCGAAATCCCGGACGCTGACGAGGAGGCGACCACGTTGAGCACGCCGGCGGGAAGGCCGGCATCGAGCATGGTCTGCGCGAACAGTTGGGCGGTCAGCGGGGTGAGCTTCGCGGGCTTCAGGACCATGGTGCAGCCGGCAGCCACTGCGGGGGCCACCTTGCGGGTGGCCATGGCCAGCGGGAAGTTCCACGGCGTGATCAGCAGGCACGGGCCCACGGGCTTGTGCTGGACAATGATCTTGTTCTTGCCCTCGGGGGTGGTGAGGTAGCGGCCGTAATCCCGGACCGTCTCTTCGGAGAACCAGCGCAGGAACTCGGCACCGTAGGTCACCTCACCGCGCGCTTCGGCCAGGGGTTTGCCCATCTCCAGGGTCATCAGCAGCGCGAAATCCCCGGCGCGTTCGGTCACCAGGTCAAAGGCCCGCCGCAGGATCTCCGCCCGCACCCGCGGCGCCGTCCGCGCCCAGGACGCCTGAACGGCATCCGCGGCGTCCAGCGCGGCCACCGCATCCTGGCTGGTTGCCGAGGCGAGGGTGGCGAGCACCTCCCCGGTGGCGGGATCATGCACATCGAACGTGCCGCCGTCGGACGCGTCCACCCACTGCCCGCCGATCAACAAACCTGTAGGGATAGAGGCAAGGAGGTCAGCCTCACGCTGGCGTGAGACAGCAGCCGGTTCAACGAGGGCAGTAGTCATGAAGATTCCTAAAAAAGGTAGGTGGCGGTGATAGCCCGCCATGAGGGTGGAGGGCTATCACCGTCCCGTGGGTGATTAGCTCGACGGGCTCAAGCGCCGGAGGCGCGACTGGCCACTTCGGTCTTGTGGTGGCGGGACGTACTCCATTCCAGTCATGTCGTGCGGTCCCTGATAAAGGCAGCGATCTGGTCGATTGTTTGTTCTCCACGGGGAATACGTCCCGCGGAGGTGAATAATCCGTGGGCGTACCCGGGCAGGTGCTGGTACTGGACCTCCGTGCCTGCCCGGGCCAGGGCGGCGGCGTAGTTTGCCCCCTCGTCCACCAGCGGGTCGTTGTCCACAGTGATCACGTAAGCGGGTGGCAGCCCTGCGGGGAGTTGCGCTAGGGAAGGACTGATCTCCGGTGCTGCGCGGTCTACGTCCTTTGGCAGGTAGTGGTCAGCGAACCAGCCAATGGTGTCAGCAACCAGCGGAAAGCCCTCGGTGACTCTTTTGTAGGAGGGCGAGGACATGGTCAGATCCACCATGGGGTACATGAGGACCTGGGCCACTACAGGCAGGGGATCTGTGGTCGTGGCGTTCTCATTGGCCAGGACTGCGGCCATTTGTCCTCCCGCGCTGTCACCGACCAGCACGACCTGGGTTACGTCCAGGCCGTGCTCGTTGCCTGCATCGAGCAACCAGTGCATCGCCGTGCGGCTGTCGTTAATCGCAGCCGGGTAAGGGTGTTCCGGGGCAAGCCGGTAGTCCACAGCAACGACCGGCAGGTTCGTGAGGGACGCTAGACGCCGGCACAATCCGTCATGAGTTGAGAGGCTGCCCATGACCCACCCCCCGCCGTGGAAAAACAGCACGGCGGGGGTGGGCCCTCCGGTCGTGCGGGGGTCATAGACCCGCACCGTGAAACCAGCCAGGCTGAAGTCCGTGACCGACGCCAGCGGATCAGCGCTAAGGCCGTTGGCCGCGCAACCGTTCTCGTAGAGCTCGCGAACATGCTTTACGGAGTAGGAGTGAAACGGGCGTCCACCGGAGGCGCGGAAGTTCTGCAGCACCTCTGCAGCCCCCGGCGCTACGGGCCTGCCGCTGAACGGGTCGTTTTGGGTCACTTTCCGGGTCCGGATTCGGCCAGCTGCAGGTAATCCTCGAGCTGGAGATCGTGAGTGTGGGACCGGTATTCTTCGACGGTTCCGGACCAGTTGTTGATGACGCGGCCGTCCTCGTTCTTGTACCAGGAGGAGCACTCAGAGGAGAACGCGGACTTCTGGAGTTCTTCCTGAACGTGTGCGTTGAACTTCACAACGACCGAACGGTCGACTTCCAGGAACCTTGATTCATCAGCTGCGATGTACTGCACGGCCTGGGCGATGTAGCGGTGCTGGGCCTCCAGCATGGATACGACCGAGTTGTGGTTGAGGTTGGTGTTCGGCCCGTAGACCAGGAACAGGTTGGGGAAGTTGTCGACGGTGATGCCCAGGTAGGCTTCGGGGGCGTTGCCCCATCGCTCGTCGAGGCCGACTCCGTCGCGCCCGGTGACACGCATGGATCCCATGAAGGCGTGGCTCTTAAACCCGGTGGCGTAGATGATGACATCAAACTCGTGCTCGACGCCGTCAGCGGTGCGGAGGCCGCGGGGTGTGAGTTCCGTGATTGCCTCTGTCACGAGTTCTACGTTCTCGCGGGTCAGGGCGGGGTAGAAATCATCGCTGCGCAGGATCCGCTTGCAACCGAAGTCGTAGTCGGGAGTGAGCTTGGCCCGCAGTTCAGGGTCGGACACCTGGGTTTCGAGGTGCTGCCGGGCCAGTTCGACTCCTTCTTCGGACGCTGCGGTGTGGCGGCGGGTCCGTTCGAATCCGGCTTCGCGGAATTCGTGGATTTCCTGACGCAGCTGACGGTAGGTGTCCGGGTTGTCCTGGAAGCGGGCGCTCTCTTCTTCCGTGAAGATGTACTGGTCGCGGGGGAGGATGTAATTGGCTGACCGCTGGAATACGGTCAGGTTCGATGCGATCTTGGCGACCTCGGGCACGTACTGAACAGCAGTTGCGGCGGACCCGATGGATGCGACGCGCTTGCCGGTCAGGTCAAGGTCGTGCCGCCACTTGGCGGAGTGGAACGCCGCGCCTTCGAATGTTTCGGTGCCGGGGAAGTTAGGGATGTTCGGTTCGTTCAGCTGGCCCCAGGCAGCCACCACGGAACGGGTCAGGAACTGCGAGCCGTCGGCGGTGTGCACGGTCCAGAGGCGGCGGTCCTGGTCCCATTCAGTCGCGGTGATGTTCTGGCCGAAGCGGATGTGCTTACCGAGGCCGAATTCCTCAACCATGGAACGCAGGTAGCCCTGGAGTTCTTCCTGGCCGGCGAACATGCGGGAAACCTTGAGGTTAAGGAAGTAGCTGTAGCAGTACACAAGCGCCTGGGTGTCGCATGCGGCGCCGGGATAGGTGTTCTCACGCCATACCCCTCCAACATCGTTGCCGCGCTCGAGGATCAGGAAGTCGTCAATGCCTTCCTGGACGAACTGGGCTCCCTGGCCGAGGCCGCCGAAGCCGGCGCCGATGATGATCGCGCTATAAATGTGGTCATTTGTGGAGGTCATGATGTTCTCTCTTCGGAGCTGAAAATGTGAGTGGTCAGGAAAAGGTGATGATTTGGCGCAGTGCGTGGCCGCCGTCGAGGGTGTCCATGGCGCGGTTGATTTCTTCCAGCGGGATGGTGTCTGAGACCAGGCCTTCAACGGCCAGCTGGCCGGATCGCCAGAGTTGTTCGTAGATCGGGATGTCATGTTCCGGGACCGCCGAGCCGAGGTAGCTGCCCACGATCGAGCGCGCCTCCGCAGTAAGGGTCAGGGGGTCGATGTTGATTGTCTGGCCCGGTGCGGGCAGTCCGACGGTGACGGTAATGCCGCCCGGCTTTGTCAGTGCGACCGCTGCTTCCAGAGCGCGCGGATGTCCTGCCGCTTCGATGACGGCGTCGAACTTTTCGCCGCGCTCCAGGGCCTCAGCAGAAGTAAAGGCGTCGGTGGCACCGAGGTTTCGCGCGGCTTCCAGCTTGGCCGGCAAAGTATCGATTCCGACGACGTGTTCGACTCCGGTGGCAATGGCCGTAATGAGCGCAGCCATGCCTACTCCGCCGAGACCGACGATGGCTACCCGTGCGGAGGGCGCAGGCTTGGCGACGTTGAGGATGGCTCCTCCTCCGGTGAGCAGTGCGCACCCGAGCAAAGCGGCTATGTGCGCCGGAACGTCAGCGCCCACGGGCACCACGGAACGGCGGGAGACCACGGCATAGGTGGCGAAGGCGGAGACTCCGAGGTGATGTTGGACGGGCTGACTCCCGCGGGAGAGTCTGCGGTAGCCGCCCAGCAGGGTGCCTTCCGTATTGGAAGCGCTGCCCTGTGAGCACGGCGTTTTACCCTTGGAGTTGCATCCTGCACATTCACCGCAGCGGGGGAGGAAGGTCATGACGACGCGCTGGCCCAGGGAGATGTCGTTGACACCCTCGCCGAGTTCTTCCACGATGCCGGCTGCCTCGTGGCCGAGCAGCATCGGGACCGGCCGCGGCCGGTTGCCGTTGACTACGGAAAGGTCGGAGTGGCACACACCGGCGGCCTCGATGCGGACCAGGATCTCGCCCGTGCCGGGTCCTTCAAGTTCAAGGTTTTCCACCTGGATGGGATGGGTATCAGCGTAGGGCCGCTCTGCCCCGATGGTCTCAAGTACCGCCCCTCGTATGGTCCTGGTGGTGGTTGTCTTTGCTAGGGAGTTCGTATCTTGGATGGTCACGATTGTCCTCTCAGTGGTGCGGTGGAGCTGTGCAGAGGGAAGGCCTTCGAGGGAGGGAGCATGCGGCGCCGGTCACCATCTGGCGTGGCGGCTCGCGTTGTTCTCATCGTTCCTCCTGCAGCGGGGGTGCTCATCCCCTCGGGGATGGTTCCTCCGACGACGGACTGTCCATTGAGAGTAGGCAGGCCGGTCATTCACGTCACGGTGCAGAAAGTCCGTATTTGCAATTTCCTTTGTATGAAACGTCAAAGGAATGCTTGTCGGTGGGGTTTGTACCGGTGCTGACGCAAATCGCCCATGCGAAAAATGGATTGGCGTCATGTGTGCACGGGTCTGCCGCGAGGCGCTTCAGCCTCACCTCAATACATGCCGGCTAATCTTTAGGCAATGCCTGAGAGCGGCCTCGGAGGGCGAGCCAGAGTTGGGCGGCTACGTCGGGGTCATCCAGGTCAATCCCCAACAGTTCTTTAGCCTGGGCGATTCGATAACGAACTGAGTTCCGGTGCACACCGAGTTCGCGGCCGGCGGCCTCCCATTGGCCGCGGTGGGCCAGGTAAGCGCGGACCGTTTCAAGGAGCTGGCCTGCATGGGAGGTTAGTTCATCCACCCATTCATCTGCCGGTAGGTCGAGGCCGTGCCCGACGCGGATCAGCTGTCCTGCGGGTGCGGCGGCAGCGGCCTCAGCCACCTGTGCTCCAATTTCGTGCAGGCGCCGGAGAGGCATCGGGCCGCCCCATGCACCGCGGACACCTTTCGGCAGCCGTGGATACGGGCTCGATGCTGACTGCAGCACAAAGGTGACACCGGAACGTTCGAGTACCAGCCCGGTCAGAGCGGGCTGGGCAGAAAGTTGCTCGGTATCGGGCAGGACCGCGACGAAAGCTGTTTCCGGTAGCGGATCGGAGTCCATTTGCTTTGCCAGAAGTCGCGCTGCGTCGTCATGTCCTTCCAGGACCAGCGCCGCGAGCATGCCCTCAGCCCGGCGGCGCTCGGCTGCGGCGCGGCGTTGTCCGGCTGCCCTGGCGGCCAGGAGCGTGGATGCGGTAAGGAACAAGTGCCGCTCGGCGGCAGCCAGCTGCCCGCTTCGACCCAAGGCCAGATACCCGGAAGCGGCCGGACCGTCAGATACCGGGTAGAGCGAAGCAACACCGGATGCCAGTTGAATATTGCCGGTGGCGCCTCGGCGGGCGTTCCGTAGGATGGCCGATTCCCGTGTGAGTTCGACCAGCAGGCCGGGCGGTAGTTCTGCACCACTGGCGGCGGACGATGGAGTCCCGTCCCCTTCGGGCAGGTAGGCCACCCAGGTTCCCAGGGCGCGTGACAATTCGCGGACGATCTCCGGTTCCGCGTCATCCTGCGCGGCCGCTCTCGTCAACGCCACCTGAAGCCCCAATAGAGCAGTGAGTTCGGCTTCGCCGCCTTGCCTGACGAGTTCCCAGTAAGCGCGTGATACGGCCAGGAAGGGAGACTCCCTGGGAATGGTCAAAAGGGGAAGGCCGGCTTCAATGCAGGCGGCCCGCAACTCGTCCGGCACCATGGCATGGCCTGAGCCCAGGCCAAGACCCAGGGCAGCAACATGACCCTTTACCAGCCGCTGCACATAGTTTGTGGCGGCCTCCTGACGTGCTTCTCCGTCCAGGCCGGTGAGCTGCAACCCGACGGTGAGGAGCAGTTCGCCGCCGTAGAGGAACATCGTCGGATCCTCCAGCTCGGAGACGTGCACGCCCGTGAGTTCAACGCGCGGTAGCGGTATGGGCCAGTAGGGCGAGAGGTCGCGCTTTGCCGCCTCGACAAGCCTTGCGAGGGTGATCATGGGTAAAAGCATAGATGAAAGGCATTTGTACGCTTAGACCGAATCGACAATATATTTGGATGTATTGTCCAACGACAGCGTCATCGGACTGTCCCTATGGTGGACTTCACCACACGAGGAGGACCTATGACTGTCACATCAGAACTCGCCGCAAACCAGGCCAACGATCCGGCCAGCGTTAAAGCCACCGCCCGCCGCCTGCTCACCGAACTTCCGGGACCGCGTTCCCGCGAGTTGGAGACCGAACGCCGCCAGCACGTCACCGACGCATTCGGTATTGTCATGCCCGTTTACATCGACCACGCGCAGGGTGCGCTGCTCGTGGACGTTGACGGAAACCATCTCATCGACTTCGCCTCAGGTATTGCCGTGACGAGTGTTGGTGCCGCGAACCCGCAGGTGGCCAAGCGTGCCGCCGCCCAGCTGGAGCGGTTCACCCACACCTGCTTCATGGTGACCGAATACGCGTCCTTCGTCGAAGTATGCCGGTGGCTCAACGAACACACCCCCGGCGACTTCGAAAAGCGTACCGCTCTGTTCACTACCGGAGCGGAGGCGGTTGAAAACGCCATCAAAGTGGCCCGCGCCGCCACACGACGGCCCAACGTTCTCGTCTTCGACGAGGCCTACCACGGGCGGACCCAGCTCACGATGGCGATGACGGCTAAAGAGAACCCGTACCGACTCAACTTCGGACCCCTGCCGGGCTCAGTCTTCCGCGGACCGACCGCCCCGGCGCACACCTCTCCTGACGGGCCCGGTAAGGCGCTTGAACAGATCGAAGCGCTTCTTGCCGAAAACGGTGCGGACACCTTCGCAGCCATGGTCATCGAACCGATCCAGGGCGAGGGGGGCTTTATTGTTCAGGCCCCCGGGTTCCTCCAAGGTCTTCGCGAGATCGCTACGCGCCACGGCATCGTTCTGGTCATCGACGAGATCCAGGCAGGCATGGGCCGGACCGGCACCCTGTTCGCATCTGAGCACGATGGTATTGCCGGCGACATCACACTGACCGCTAAGGCACTTGGCGGCGGCCTGCCGCTGTCGGCCGCTACCGGCCGCGCTGAGCTCATGAACGCTGTCCACACCGGTGGCCTTGGCGGCACGTACGCTGGCAACCCTGTGGCCTGTGAAGCCGCTCTGGCCGTGTTCGAGCTCCTTGAAGACGGCGCGCTCTTGCAGAACGCCGTTGCCATCGAAACTGCGGTGCGGCGTCGTCTGGAGCCGCTCGTCAAGTTGGACGGTGTCGCGGACGTTCGCGGCAGGGGTGCGATGATGGCGATCGAGTTCAGCGACGCCTCCGGACCCCGCAAAGACCTCGCCACCACAGCAGCGAAGGCAGCCAATGCCCATGGTGTCCTAACTCTTACCTGCGGAACCAACGGAAATATCATCCGGCTGCTGCCTCCGCTCGTTATCGAAGCAAATGTCCTTGACGAGGGCTTGGCAGTACTGGAGGCATCCATTCGGGCGGCACTGTCATGAGTTTCCGGGGGTGGACCGGGCGGGGTGAGTTATGAGGTCGGGACCGGGATCCGGCGCGCCGCTTGAGGGGATTGTCGTCGCCGACTTCTCCCGCGTGCTTGCCGGTCCGCTCGCGACCATGACCCTGGCTGATCTCGGTGCCCGGGTCATCAAGGTGGAGCGTCCCGGAACCGGAGATGACACGAGGGAATGGGCCCCGCCTTCCTCCAAGACGGGTGGGACCTACTTCGAAAGCGTTAATCGGAACAAGGAATCCGTCACTCTTGACCTGACGGACGCCGGGGACCTGGAGCTTGCCCGGGAACTGGCACGCCGCGCTGACGTATTGGTGGAGAACTTCAAACCCGGCGGCCTCGCCAAACTGGGGCTGGGCTATGAATCCTTGGCTGAGGAGAACCCGGGCCTGGTGTACGCATCGATTTCTGGTTTCGGCTCCGACGGCGGGCGTGATTTGCCTGGGTACGACTTCATCGTCCAGGCCGTCGGGGGACTGATGAGTATTACCGGGGACCCGGAGGGCGACGCATACAAAGTGGGTGTGGCACTGGTCGATGTCCTGACAGCGAAAGATGCCACGATCGGCATCCTCGCCGCCCTTGCAGAACGCAATTCCACAGGTCGGGGAAGACGGATCGAGGTCAATCTTCTCTCAAGCCTGCAGGGCGCCCTTGCCAACCAAGGCCAGGCCTACCTCGGTGCCGGTGTTACTCCTACGCGACTGGGCAACGACCACCCTTCCATCGTCCCGTACCAGCTTCTTGCCACCGGGGATGACCCGCTGGCCGTTGCTGTGGGTAATGACTCGCAGTTCGCCAAGCTCTGCCGCGCTATCGGTAATCCGGAGCTGGCGGCTGATCCGCGGTTTATAACCAATTCAGCGCGGGTAAGGAATCGGCGGGAACTGGTCCAACTGTTGGAAACCGGCCTCGCGGGCGCCGGAGCGACGGAATGGCAGGAGCAGCTTGTTTCCGTGGGAGTCCCGGCAGGCCGTGTCGCCGGCATCGGTGAAGGCATCGCATACGCCCAGTCACTGGGTTTGGAACCGACCATCCAGGTCCATGACAAGGACGGTAACGTTACCGGCCGCCAAATCCGCCACCCGATCACATGGACGCCGGCGCTGCCACCGCGCACCCAAGCACCACCGGCCCTCGGTGAGCATACCGGGGAGGTGCTGGACTGGCTGCGGCATCACCCGCACAGCAAGACATTTACCTACACCCCTGACAGCTCCGCCCATTCCCAAGATCACTTACGCCCAGGAGGGACCGCATCATGACTCTTGCTCCTAGTTCGGCCGACATCGAGGCTGCTGCTGCACCCGACCCCTCGGACCTGATCTCCTTCGACTCTCTCCTCACGGCTGAGGAAACCGCACTGCGCGGCCGGGTCCGGACCTACGTTCGGGACGAGATCAAACCGAACATCGCCAAGTGGTACGAAGAAGCGCGGTTCCCCCTGGAAATCGTCCCCGACCTAGCCGAACTTGGCCTGCTGGGCATGCATTTGAAAGGTTACGGCTGCGCTGGGGGAACGGCGGTGGACTACGGGCTCGCCGCTGCTGAACTCGAGGCCGGCGATTCAGGCATCCGTACCTTTGTCTCCGTCCAAGGGTCCCTGACCATGTCTGCCATCTCTAAGCACGGCTCAGAGGAGCAGAAGCAGGAGTGGCTTCCACAGATGGCAGCCGGCACGGCCATCGGATGTTTCGGTCTCACCGAACCCACCGCCGGTTCGGACCCTTCCGCCATGTCGACCTATGCCCGCCGCGACGGAAGGGACTGGATACTGACCGGCGCTAAACGTTGGATCGGGCTCGCCAACGTGGCACAGGTGGCAGTGATCTGGGCCCAGACGGACAACGGCATCCGCGGCTTCGTCGTACCAACCAAAACGCCCGGCTTCACCGCCACACCGATCGAGCCCAAGCTGTCAATGCGTGCCTCTGTTCAGTGTGAAATCACTCTGGACGATGTGCGGCTTCCTGCCGACGCGGTCCTGCCAAACGTCACGGGCCTTCGCGGGCCGTTCACCTGCCTCAACGAGGCGCGGTATGGCATTGCCTGGGGAACCATGGGAGCCGCGCGTGACGCCTTCGAAGCCGCTCTGGACTACTCCAAAAATCGGCTGCAGTTCGACCGGCCGTTGGCCGGCTATCAGTTGACTCAGCAAAAGCTCGTGAACATGGCGTTGGAGATCAACAAGGGCTTTCTTCTGGCCCTGCACCTGGGACGGCTCAAGGATGCCGGTAAACTGCAGAACCATCAGATTAGCGTGGGCAAGTTGAACAACTGCCGCGAAGCCATCGAAATCTGTCGCGAAGCGCGCACAATCCTTGGCGGCAACGGGATAACGCTCGAACACTCGCCCCTTCGCCACGCGAACAACCTCGAGTCGGTGCGTACCTACGAGGGCACCGACGAGGTCCACACCCTCATCCTGGGCCAGAAGCTAACGGGTATAGGAGCCTTTCGGTGAGTGCCGCCGTTGAGGCGCCGGCCACATCAGGCACCGCCCCAGGTGCCGCGGGGACGGTGCAGCTCGGTCTCCTCATAGACGGAGACTGGGTCTCAGGCAACGGCGGCCACCTTACCTCTGTCAATCCCAGCCGTCCTGCGCAGATCGTCGCCGAAGGCGGCACCGCCGTCCTTGCCGATGTCGACAGGGCCGTCCTGGCAGCGCGCGGCTCCCAGCGGGCCTGGAGCCGGACCCCGATGCACGAACGGGGCGCCGTCCTGTCCCGCGCCGCGGCAGCCCTCGAGTCGGAAGCCGATGCGCTTGGCCTCGAACTTTCCCGCGAAGAAGGCAAGACCCTCGCTGAGGGCAGGGCAGAGGTGCTGCGTGCAGCGCAAATCCTGAGCTACTTCTCTGCCGAGGGTGACCGCGTGGCGGGAGAGCACTTTTCTTCGCCCCGCCGCGGTGAACGCATCCTGGTCACCCGTAAACCGCTGGGCGTAGTGGGCATCGTCACCCCGTTCAATTTTCCCATCGCCATCCCGGCATGGAAGATCGCTCCAGCCCTGGTGCACGGAAACGCGGTCATCTGGAAGCCCGCTTCCACCGTCCCGTTGCTCGCCATGCGTTTTGCCGAAGCACTCCTCAACGCCGGCCTGCCGGCAGGGTTACTCAACCTTGTTATTGGTCCCGGATCTCTCGGCACTGCCCTTGTTCAGAACCCCGGCGTGGACGCCATGTCCTTCACCGGCTCTTCAGGGGTCGGACGCGCACTTGCCGCCCAGGCCGCAGTCAGGGGAATCCCCCTGCAAGGCGAAATGGGAGGCAAGAACGCAGCGCTGGTTCTGGCCGATGCTGATCTGGACCTAGCCTCCGAGCAGGTGCTGCTCGGCGCGTTCCGCTCCACAGGCCAGAAATGCACCGCAACCTCACGGCTCATCCTCGCGGACACCATCGCCGACGAATTCCTCGAGCGTCTCACAGTCCGGCTCGGCGGATGGCATACCGGGGACCCGGTGGACCCAGAAATACAGATGGGACCGGTGATCAACGAGGCGGCGCGCAGGTCAATCACGAGCAGGATCAACGTAGCCGTAACGGACGGCGCCGTAGCCATCGCCGGAACATCCGCCGAGAATCCCTATGCCGGTACTCACGGCGCCTTTATGGCCCCGACCGTGCTCGCGCTCCCCGCTGGCCAGGCCGGATCGACTAACCCCGTCTGGCGAGAAGAACTCTTTGGCCCCGTACTGGCGGTCCGCCGGGCGGCGACCACCGAGGAAGCATTTGGGATGGCCGAGGAGTCCGAGTTCGGCCTCTCCGCGGCGTTGTTCACCCGTGACCTCGCGACAGCATTGGAAGCTGTCGAGGCCCTCGATGTGGGCATTCTTCACCTCAACTCGGAATCTGCGGGTTCCGATCCTCATGTGCCCTTTGGCGGATCAAAGAAGAGCAGCTTCGGTCCCAAGGAGCAGGGCGGCGCGGCCAAGGAGTTCTATACACACACGACAACGGTCTACCTCCGCGGGTAGGAACGGAAGCAGGATCAGATGTCTCACACTCTTTCAAAAACGGCTGGCCCCGCAGCGGTATTAGCCGCAAACGAGGGGCAGCCGAAAAACATCCAAACCTTCGGCGTCGTTGGCGCGGGTCTCATGGCCCGCCAGCTCGTCCTGCTGGCTGCTGACAAACTCCGCATCCCAGTCCTCATCAGCGATCTTTCCACCGACCGGGTGTCCGCAGCCCTCCACCGAATGCGCGGACACCTTGACCGGCAGGAGGCCAGAGGCAAGCTCCGACCCGGCGAGGCAGCCGAAATCGCCGGGCTAATTCGAGGCACCACCGATCCGTCTAAGTTCAGCGGGTGTGACGCCGCGATCGAGGCGGTCTTCGAGGACCAAAGGACTAAACGGAGCGTCTTCCGACAGCTCGAGGAGCACATCGAGCCGGACGCCCTCCTGCTCACCAACACTTCCTCGCTCTCCGTCACTGACATGGCACGAGGTCTCAAGCATCCAGGCAGGGTGCTTGGGTTCCACTTCTTCAATCCAGTGGCCGTCCTCCCTCTCGTCGAGTTGGTCCGGACCCCCCTCTCATCCGAAACCGCTCTCGCCACCGCATGGAGCCTCGCCGGTGCTCTCGGCAAGACGGCCATAGCCGTCGCTGACACGCCCGGCTTCGTCGTGAACCGGCTCCTCACGCGTCTGTTCAGCGAAATACTGGCTGAAATCGACAGGGGCGGGGACCCTGTCGCCGTCGATCGTTCCCTCGTACCGTGGGGTCTGCCCATGACGCCCCTTCAGCTGATCGGCTACATAGGCCCCACAGTGCAACAGCACATCGGTGACACACTGCACCGTGCATACCCAGACCGCTTCGGCCGGTCAGCGTCTCTCACGGCAGTCGTAAAAGCCGGGCTGCCGGGTTTCTTCGACGAAAACGGCAAGGTTCCGCATGAGGCACTGATCCTGTCTGCGGAGCCGCACGGGGTGGACCCCGACCGGGTACGGCTGCGGGTCCGCCGCGCCCTGGCCCAGGAAGCCCAGCTCCTGCTCGACGAAGGCGTCGTCGCAACCTGGGATGACATCAACCGTTGCATGACGCTCGGCGCCAACTTCCCGACAGGTGGTCTGACACGCCTCCTAGAGACGTGACCTGCACAACCATTCAAAAAATAGAAGATGGCCAGTGGACGTAGTCTCGGGCCGTCTCCACCAACCAGACTTGGGAGCACTTACAGTGCAAACAGAATCAAATTTCCGACTACCCGATCCAGGGGATGTCGTTATCGTCGGCGCAGCACGCACCGCGCAGGGACGGCTGCTTGGCCAGCTGGCATCACTTTCCGCCGTCGAGCTGGGTGGAGCGGCCATCGCCGACGCCCTTGCACGTGCAGGCGTCTCGGCAGATGCCGTCGATGCCGTCATCATGGGCCAAGTTCTCCAGTCAGGCACTGGACAAAACCCGGCCAGGCAGAGCGCGGTGGCCGCGGGAATTCCACTGAGCGCACCCGCCGTGACAGTGAACAAAGTGTGCCTCTCGGGACTGTCGGCAATAATCGAGGCCGCCCGCATGCTGCGACTTGGCGACGCAGCCGTCGTCGTGGCCGGCGGCCAGGAATCGATGAGCCAGGCCCCCCGCCTTCTCGCGGGCACCCGGACCGGGAATGCGTACGGAGCGCTCACTCTGATGGACGCAGCCGCCCAGGACGGACTAACGGATGCCTTCGACCACGAAGCCATGGGCCTGGCCACTGACCGTGCCAACACGGCGCTGGGCATTTCGCGGGCATCCCAAGATGCCGCCGCCGTCACCTCGCACCTGCGGGCTGCCGCGGCGCAGAACGCTGGAGTGTGGGCCCAGGAAATTGTCCCAGTGAAGGTGCGCACAGGAAAGGGCGTCCTCGAAATCAGCGAGGATGAAGGCATCCGCCCCGACGCTTCACAGGAGTCGCTAGCCCGACTACGGCCCGCGTTCTCCCCGGACGGAACGGTGACGGCAGGCAACGCCTCACCTTTGACCGATGGCGCCGCCGCTGTTGTGCTTACCACCCGGGCGACAGCCCATACGCATGGGTGGAATGTCCTTGCAGTCCTGCGGTCACACGGACAAATCGCCGGGCCCGACACGTCCTTGCCGGACAAGCCCGCCAAAGCGATCCGCGTAGCCCTCTCGCGCGAAGGCTGGACAGCCGATGACCTCGACCTGATCGAGATCAATGAAGCCTTCGCCTCAGTTACGTTGCATTCCGGAGACCTGCTCGGTGTGTCTGAGGGCCGGATAAACATTAACGGCGGCGCCGTCGCCATCGGACACCCAATCGGTGCTTCGGGAGCCCGGCTGGTGGTTACTGCCGTGCACGAACTCATCCGCCGCGAAACGGGTCGGGCCGCCGTTGCGCTTTGCGGAGGCGGGGGCCAGGGCGACGCCCTGCTCCTGGAACGCTGATGTTCGAGCAGTGGCACACCGCCACACATCTCCGCCGAACAGGAGAATGGCATGACCATGTGGGCGACATCGTCGAGATCCGCTCCAACGAGCGCGTTGTTCGCCGGGGCATCGTCGAAGAAGAAATGCCGGACGGTTCAGGCCTATGGTTGTCAGCCGATGCCACTGACCGCCGGGAGTACTTCCACAAAGATCTCGGCTACGAGCTTTGGATCTAGTCCAAAGAAGACAACCCTTGACTGACTCAGGAGCAGCGCTCCATGAAACATCACCTCCACACACTCCACGGCTTGGCACCTGCATGCCTGGTATCGCAGCTGAGCCTGCGCCGGAGTTGGGATCGTTGGCTCTTGCTGCTCCTCGGACAGAGGTGGCTGGCTACGCCCTTTTTTGCGCGCTGGTGGATACCCAACAGGTACCACCCGGTCCGATGATCGCTCCGGTCGCGAGCATGCCTGCACATTTCTTGGGGCTCGTGGCCGCTGAAGCGCTGGGGCCGGATTGGGATTCACTTTCACGGACAGCCTGCGGGCCCTTCTTTGGAATCCTCGCAGAGGGAACAGGCGTCTCGAATAACACCTATGGTCGTGGCGTCAGTCGTCTCTTCGTGCTTCCGTGGGCTTTATCGGCTCGATACGCGAAAGGGCCCGGCAAGCAAGGCCAGACCCAGCCACTTATCCCTTGCCGGGCTGCCAGCAAGGCGTTCCTTCAGCCGGGATCCTACGTCCTGGGAGCAAGCGCGGCTGCCTCCGCTGGCTTACTCAGCAAAAGCCTCAAATTCCCGCTTGGCCATCGCCGCTGCGGCGGTACGCTTACCTCGGCAGCTTTAGTGGGCGGCATATAACGCGGAACCCCCGGGCTTGTCGGCACGTTCCTTGGACTTGTCATCGTCGCCGCAGCCCTCTGCTGACTTCCGTGGTGTAGCCGGATGCCCGGAAGGACAGGCCTAGGCCTGGTGAGCGTCATCATTCTTTCCCAGTAAACGATCGGAACCTTTTATCACGCCCCACTACGGCCTGACCACGGTGTCATTCCCGCCGCTAAGGCACTTGGGTACGCAGCTCGTCGCACCGGAGCACCCCTAATGCTCGTCGCCGTATCTCTGATTCAGCGGCCGCTACTACGTAGATCAAACCGAGCCAGCGGCGATACAACAAGGTGTTGAACGCTGGTTCTGCATGCGCGGTCCCGCACATCTCGTGGAGGACCGGGGCAGTTTTACTGTCGGTTCTGACTTTTGTGTGAGCTTCTGTGCGTCGAGTCGACTGGCCACCGGTTGGAGTGCTCCTGCTGACTTGCTGAGCTTACCCACCCGGACTGCTGGACACCGGCATCCGACGGGGAAGGACCAGGCGACTCTTCAGGGGACTGGAGGCGCCGGGAGGTGTTCTTGCTCTGAACGAGGATCCTGCTTTTCATTACCTTTTCTCTTCTCTAGATTTATGAATGGAAGGCGCGGCGGCGAGCCTTCGAACATCAGGACTGAGTGCTTTGGGAGTCCGCTTTTGTTAGCGGTGGCGCGGAGCGAACGAGGGTCCATACAGTCTGGGAGCCGTGCAGCGGTGGCATGAGTTCTCCTTGCTGGAGGTAACGGATGGGCAGGGGAGCACTCTCGGGGCCCCACCAGCCACTACAAGGCGCGTGGTGCCCTGTTCTTGCGTTGATGGTTGAACCGTTCGAGCGGTTCACCTGAAGCTGCAGCACGGATGCCCCTTTTTTCGGCGTGGTCCTGACAATAGGCCTGAGCGTGAATGCGGGGTGGAGAATCAGGCTGTCCCATGATCGTAGGGAAGGCCTTAACTTGAGTCACCGTACAGTTCGTCAAAACTTCTGCTTTTGTCTGTACTGATCGCCAAAACAGCCGTCTTGGCTTTCCCGGGTCCTTGATAGAGTCCTTCAAGCAGGGTTGAGATGGACCCGGATACGTTCCCTCCAGTCCAGGAGTGACTGCGTGCAAATCTTGGAGGCCCGGGTTCGTGCCGGGTCACTTGAACCTGGTAGTGCAATGCTCTGCTTCCTCCGGTGAGCAGCTCCTGCACTATCCGCCTGACCCCGTGGCACTGCCCTCACAGGGCTCAGGAACGACTAGGGTCGTCACTTCAGCGAGGCCACTTGAACGTCGGATGTTTGGGCTTCTCGAGCACCAGGCCCGACTCGTTTAGGTCCTGCTCAGCGGGCGATACTCATGGAACCAGGAGGCACGGCAACCGTTATGGTAAGCCTGCGCACTGCCCTCGCAGAGGGCGTCAAGGAGTGGAAGCCGCGGGTTCAGGCCATGGCCCACGAAATTTATTCCCACGCTGAGGTGGCATTCGAGGAGGTCCGCTCGTCGGAGGCGGCAGCGGCGCTGTTGGCGGAAGGCGGCTTCATCGTCGAGCGGGGCACCGGTGGTCTTTCGACAGCTTTTACAGCTACTGCCGGAAGCGGTTCCCTGAAGGTGGCGCTGTGCGTGGAATACGACGCGCTTCCAAACATTGGACATGCGTGCGGGCACAACCTTATTGCTGGCGCGTCAGTCGGGGCTGCCCTTGCCCTCAGGCCCTATGTGGATGAGCTCGGCATCACACTGAAGGCCATTGGCACCCCCGCTGAGGAAAGCGGTGGCGGCAAAGCGCTTCTTCTTGAACGTGGGGCATTTGACGGGATCAGCCTCGCCCTGATGGTTCATCCTGTCCAGGATGGGGTGACCTATAACCCGGCAGGTACCAGCGCCCAGGCGATGGGCAGGTACCGGGCGACGTTCATTGGAAGAGCCGCACATGCGGCAGCAGCCCCCCATCTGGGCGTAAACGCTGCAGATGCTGCCGTGCTAAGCCAAGTCGCGGTCGGGTTATTGCGTCAGCAGATACCGGGAGACCACCGAATAGCTCTATTTGTAGCTGAGGCGGGTCATGCCACGAACATCATCCCGGAACGGGCGGTGGTCGAGTTTGAGTGCCGGGCATTCACATTGAGTGAATATGATGCCCTGCTTGAACGCGTCCGCGGATGTTTCGAAGGTGCCGCCATGGCCACCGGAACAACACTAATTATTGAGGCCACCGAACCGGCATATGAGCCGTTACTCCAGGACAATGCCCTGGCTGCACACTGGACTGACGCGATGTACACGTTCGGTAAGGACACGTCTACGTCCGCCGGGATGAGTGGAGGGTCAACCGATATGGGCAACGTCTCCCAGGTAATTCCCACCCTGCACCCCTGGCTGAGCATCCCCGGGGCAAATGTGCCAATTCACTCTCACGAGTTCGCAGTATTTGCCGATTCCCCTGAGGCATACAGCGTGATGTTCGAGGCAGCAACCGCTCTGGCGTGGACAATCGCCGGCGCAGCAACGACCCCCGCCGAAAGAGAACGCTTTCTCAAAGCGGCATACCGCCGCTAAACTCTCACCGCGAAGGTACCCCATGAGTACCCGGACGAAGTGCAGGCAGAGACAAAGTAAATGTGTTCGTGGGCGAACTCCATCGGACCACTTTGTCCGATGGAGTTCGGCCGCACGTGCTAGCGATATGGCCTCAGCTGGCGGGATGCGAAAGGGCAGGATCCAACTCTTCATCGGATCGGTCGCTTGTATATGCTGAACTGATTAGACGCGGCGGGGAGAGCTTATAGGCGCCGTAATAGACGCCTGCCGCCAGGGCCATGGTGATCAGGGGCGTGAGCTGGGAAACTACGGGCCACGCTGTTTGCTCAGTGAGTCCAATTCCGGTTGCTGAAGCGAATACCCAGGCTATTGCTCCGGGGCTGACCGCTTTGAGATTGGCCGGGCGAATATCGGGGACAAGATTTTGTGTTTTCCTGTTCAGTCCGATGAATACCAGCGCGATGGCAACCCAGGCTGTTACGAATACGCCCTGCCAGGCCAGGGCTTTGAGTAGGTAGCTCAGAACGTCCGTGAGCATGAGTAGAAAGGCTAGTGCGCCGCAGACGATTACCCATACATAGCGGGGCAGGTTGAGCCTAAATACCCGGCTTGCAAAGGCCGAGAGGTTTTCGGATGCCAGGAAGTAGTTGGCGGTATTGATGCGGGTCTGTGAGATGAGAATGATGAGCAGGCCGGCCAGTCCGAGCGATGAGATAAACGCTTGGACGACGCCGGTTTCCGAGGCTTCAATTCGCCATGCACTCATGATGTAGATGCCAACGAGCCCGTTCAGGCCGAATGTGAATGCGTAGAAGACCCATCCAAATGTCACCGTCCCCAGGAATTTTTCGTCTTGCTTTCGTCCCAGCCGGGCATAGTCAAAGGTGTACATCATCATGATGTAGACGCCCATGTAGATAAGGTACGAAGTGAGCCAGCCTGGCAGTGCTGATGAGACGGCGGCCTGGCCAATCCAGTCTGTGGGTACTCCCCGGATGAGAGTAGCGGCGACGACCACCGCAATCAGACCAGCTACGTAGAGCGGGAGTAGGACACCGTTGAGTTTGTCCAGCCAGTTCTGCACGCCCCCCAGGGCTAGTGGTATGGCGTAGAGCACGACGATGCCGTACCAGATGACGATACTTCCACCAAAGTACTCGTGGAACGCGATGGCGATGATGGACCCTTCGAACACTGCGTAGTAGATGGCGGTTGCTGCGAAGATCAGCGATGCCAGTGCCGAACCGACAAGGCCGAAGAGCGTACGGGAGAAGAGGCTGACCGTGAGCCCTGTCCGCGCGGCATAGCGCGAGAGCACCAGGTTGATGGCACCGTAAGTGACAACGGTGAGCGCCATTCCGATCAGTGTGTTTACGACGCCCACTGCTCCTGCTGAAGCCACCGCGACGTAGATCCAGAACATAGCGGAGAATACTGCCCACCAGGCCATCGTGAGCGACCATCTTCCGGCACGCTCCGTGACGGGTAGAACGTAATTTGAGTATGACAATTTTGCACCTTTCAAATCTTTGAAGAAGCCTGGGGGAGGATGCTTGGCCGTAGATCGTTTCGGGAGGAGCCATCCTGGCTCCTCCGCGGTTCGAGCCGGCGTTAGTTCCCTGCCAGATTGAGTTGCTTCCCTCACCGTGGTCACGGATCTGTCGCGATTGCAGGGCAATGAAGATGACGGGTCCGCCGACGCGATCAGCGCCGGCGGACCCGGTGTTGGTCAGAATGTGTTTAGTGCCAGTGGGACGACGAACGCTTTTCCATGCTCTTGCGGAACTCTGAGGTGGTCTCCGGGAACAGTTCTCCGGTGCCCCAGTCCAGGATGACGCCGTGGCGGCGGATCACATCGAGCATGTCCACCTCTCCGGCGCGGTACTTCTCGGCCACTGCGACGGGATCGGCGGTGAGCCACCCTGGCCGGTCGGCACGGATCTGCTGGCGCAGCTCCAGGCTGGCTGCTTGATCGATCTCGAACTGGTCCATGTCACGATCGATCTCGCGGATGATGACGCCGTAGTCCTTCGCTGCGCGTTCGATCGACACGTACTGGTCGATGACGTCTTCGAGGACTTCGTCGAAGGGGCGTTCCAGGGGGTCGCCGTAGCCGCCACCACCAGCGGACGGGCGGGTAAAGGAATCTCCGGAGTGCAGCGGAACGGCTGAGAAGTTGGACCCGAGGAACTCTTCCTGATCGGTGCCCTTGTTCATCCAGACACCGTGTGGGATCGACGGCAGGCCGCCTTCGATGCCCCACGTGATGGAGCGTGCACGGTCGCAGCAGTAGCTCATCACGGTCTTCGTCGCGTCGACGAGGGTGCCGCCCTTTTCGATGCCGAGGCCGCCTCGGAATCGACCGGGGCCGCCGGAGTCGGTGCCGATCTGGTGCACGGTGGTCAGGACCGGTGACAGCCGCTCCTGACCTTCGATGGGCTGGACCGCCAGGCCGGGTCCGAAAACCGGGGCAGTGGCGCTGGCGCCGTCCTTGGAGGCTCGGCCTCCCCAGCCGCCGGCCATCCAGTCGTACCACATGAAGTAGGGGTTGTCGTCGGTGCGGCCGTCGCGGCCACCGACCAGGAGGTACTCGAGGTTGAAGGCGCAGGCCATGGCGCGTTCAGGCATGATCCGGGACCACAGCTCGAAGATCCCGTTCATCAGCTTTTCGTAGGGACCGGAGCAGAACCCGGTGACCGCATAGGGCCAACCGGCATTGACCACGGTGCCCTCTGGCCCGATTTCCGCATCGACGGCGGCATAGAAGCCAGAGTTCAGCGGAACGTCCGGGAAGAACGTCTTGGTGCCGGCGTAGATAGCCGAGTGGGTGGTGCCGTAACCGGAGTTAAGGAAGGTTTCCACGGCGGGAGCGGAACCGGTCAGGTCGTAGTGGATGCCCTTGCCGTCCAGCGTTAGTTTGATTTTGATGGGCACCAGGCCCTCGCCCTTGCCCGGGTCGAAGTCGATGTAGTCGGTGGTCTCCCACACTCCTTGCGGCAGGGATTCCAGTCGGCGCAGGACGATCCGTTCCACGTAATCCTGGGTTTCCTGCATCGCGGCGACAACCGTCGATTTGGAGTACTTGTCCACCAGTCTGAGGACTTCCCGCTCGCACACGGCGGTCGCTTCGGATTGGGCCTGCAAGTCACCCATCGCCTGTCGGGGCGCGCGGGTGTTGGATACGAGGAGCTGGGCGACGTCGTGCAGGAAGACGCCCTTGCTCCAGATCCGGACAGGGGTGATGCGCAGGCCTTCGCCGAAATGTTCCTTGGCATTGACGTCGAATGAACCTGGAACGTTGCCGCCGATGTCAGCCCAGTGGCCCTTGTTCTGGGCGAAGGCGATTACCTCCCCGTCCGAGAAGATCGGCCGGATGAAGCTGACGTCGTTGAAGTGCGTACCGCCGCGGTAGGGGTCGTTGATGGCGAACACATCGCCGGGGTGTATGTCTTTTCCGAATTCTTCAATGACGGCTTTGCACTGGAAGTGCAGGGTACCGACGTGGACGGCGATGTCGCCGCTGCCCTGCATGACGGTGTTTCCGTTGGCGTCACAGAGGGCGGAGGAGAAGTCACGGGAGTAGATGACGAAGGAGTAGCAGGTCCTCAGGATCTGCTCGCTCATCAGGTCAACGCTGGTGACGAAGGCGTTTTTCAGCACCTCGAATGTCACGGGGTCAAGGCCTGATGCCTGCCGCGCATCGGTGTGGGCGACATGGAGATCTGGGATGGTGATCACGTCGGTCATGATTAGGCTTCCTGCTCGTCTTTGAACTCTGTGAGGTGAATCCGAATGTTGAGCCACTCGTCGATTTCGGCGGTGGTGCGCGGCGGGACGACTGTTGTTGAGTCGAGCTGGTCGATGATGGCGGGACCCTGGAAGGTCGTGCCTGCCCCGAGTTTGGTGCGGTCGTAGACGGGCGTATCGACCCAGCCGTCCTCACCGAAGTACACGGGCCGTACTGAATCGGGCTCGCCGGGCCCGGAGACCCGTTTGGTCGCCGGCGCGAAGGAGGGCTTGGGCGTCTTGCCGATTGCGGAGAGCTGCAGCTGGTAGATTTCCACGGGCTGGTCATCCTGGCGGAACGCAAATTCGCGTTCGTGCTGCTGGTGGAAGCTCTGGATGGCTTCTTCGAGAGCACCGTCGCCGGTTCCCATGTTCACGGCCAGCGATCGCCATTGTCCCTGATAGCGCATGGAGATGATCCGTTGCAGGATCGAGTTTTCCGCGGATACGCCTTCGTGGCGGAGCCGTGCGGTGGCTTCCGTTTCGAGGGCCTTGTATTTGCTCTCGAGGTCTTCAGGATCGGCGTGGGCGGCAACCGCCGTATACATTGCGGACAGGTCGTGCCTGATGTCCACCAGGAGGCAGCCCAATGCGGACGTGACACCGGGGTTGGGCGGAACGACGACCGTGGGAATGTTCAGTTCCCTGGCCACCTCGACGCCGTGCAGGGCGCCGGCGCCACCGAAGGCGAGCAGCGCGAAGTCGCGGGGGTCGTAGCCGCGGCGGATGGAGATCAGGCGGACGGCGTCGGCCATGTTGGCGTTCGCGACCTGGAGGATGGCGTGGGCAGCCTCGGCTTCGCTCATGTCCAGCGGTTCAGCGATGGCACGCTTGATCACGGCCTGCGAGAGCCCGCGGTCCAGCGTCTTCGCTCCACCGGCCAGGGTGGATCCAAGCCTGTTCAAGACCACGTTGGCGTCGCAGTTGGTCGGCTCTTCGCCGCCCATGTTGTAGCAGGCGGGCCCCGGATCGGCGCCCGCGGACTGCGGGCCGTTCCTCAGGGAACCGGCAATGTCAATGTGCGCAATCGAGCCGCCGCCGGCGCCGATGGTGAGAACCTCGATGCTGGGGAAAACGATGGGGTGGCCGTATTCAACCTGCCATTCCTTGGTGATGCGGAGTTCACCGTCGGAGACCAGAGCAATGTCGGTAGACGTGCCGCCCATGTCCAGGCTCACGGCGTTGTCGAAGCCACACTGCTGGGCAATGTGCTTGGCTGCGATCGCGCCGGCGGCGATGCCGGACGCTGCGAGGCGCACGGGGTAGCGCTTGACCATGCGGGGGGTCATCGAACCGCCGCCGGAGTGCAGGAGCAGCAGGTCGCCGTCGTAACCGCCGGTTTTGAGCTCGTCGGCGAGGCGGCTGACGTAGCCGGACACCAGTGGTCCCAGCACGGCGTTGGAAACGGCGGTGTTGAAGCGGTCGTGCTCGAAGATTTCGGGCAGGATCTCGGCCGAGGTGGAAACCGTGGCTTCCGGAAGTTCCTCTTCCAGGATTTTCCGCATCCGGATTTCGTGCTCGGCGTTGGCGTAGGAGTTGATGAAGCAGACGGCAATGGTTGTGACACCGCGCTTACGCAGGACCGCGGCGAGACGGCGGGCTTCTTCTTCGTCCAGGGGAGCAACGATGTTTCCGGCGTAATCAATACGTTCGGTCACCTCGAACCTGTCGCGGCGGCGGATGTAAGGGCCGGTCACATCGTTGTATGCGTCCCACAGGTCGTCTTTGGTGCCGTCCCGGATCTCGATGACGTCCCTGAATCCCTTGGTCGTGACCATGGCTGCGGGGGGAAAGTTGCGGGTAATCAGGGCGTTTGTTGCTACCGTGGTGCCGTGTGAGAACAGCGACACGTCAGCCAGATTAATCTCGGCGCGTTCCACTCCGTTCAATATCGCCAGCATGGGGTCAGCTGGTGTCGATGGGACCTTGGTGACACGCATGCGCTGTGTTTCTTCATCGAAAATGCAGACGTCGGTAAATGTTCCCCCGACGTCGACGGCGACTCTGAGATTAGACATCTATGTTCCTCCAGGAAGCTGATTGGGTAGCAACAACCATCCGCTGTGACGTGAATCTCTGTCACTGGCGAAACTAAAATTAAGAGACGGAAATCATTGTGAAAATTACAATCACCCTTCAGTCCGGCGCTCCGTTACGTCGAAGTTAGGAGTCGGGATGCCCGATAAGTCTGTCGTCAGACTTCATGACGTGGTGTCAGAGGCTCCGTTGGGTTTGGCTCCTCTGGTCCCGGGTAGCCCGGACGCTGTCATCACGGGAGCGCACACAAGTGACATCCATAATCCGGCGGGCTGGTTGGAGCCGAACACTGTGCTGCTCACTACCGGGCTGAGGTTTGTGAACGCGGAACGGGATGAACTGCTGGCCGTGAGACTCGTCGAAGATCTGCGGAAGGCCCGCGTAGCGGCCCTGTTTTTCGGGATTGGGGTCTACTTTGACCAGGTCCCTGCGATGCTGGTCGCGGCTTGCAAACAGGCCGGGTTCCCTCTGTACACGGTGGCACACGACGTTCCCTTCCACCGGATCGAGAACTTTATTAACCAGTCCCAGGCCTCTCCTGACGCCTACCTTCAAAAGCGGGCGCTCTGGCTCAGCAATGATCTGCTGCAAAGCATCTCTGCTGAGAACCCCGTCCACGCCCTCATTGTCAGGCTCGCGATGGCATGCCGGGGTACAGCGGTGCTATACGAAGATTCCGGACGAATCGTCGAATCCTCCGGGGACGGGCCGACCCACTTGATCTGGAAAGAGCTGCGTAAAGGCAATAACAGTTCTGAGATTCTGGTGATAGGACAGTGGGGAGTCATGGCCCGGCCACTGGTACTTCGAGGGGATGGCTTTGTCATTGCAGTGGCCAGTAGGAATCACCGCGTACTGAAGGATCTCGGAGACCTACTGCTGGAAACGACGCAGCGACTCCTTGCGGCAGTGAATGGAATCGCTCAGTTCTCAGATTCGAGACAACGGCACGAAAACACGCAATTGCTGACCCTGCTGCAGGACGGCGTGCCCGTGGCCCGCGAATTCAGGCACTGGGAGCGTATGCGTGCGTTCCGCTTTACACCCTACGAGCCCCTCCGGGCCGTGGTCGCCGCGAATCTCGCCCAAGAGCCAATGGACCCTTCCTTTTCGGAACAACTATTGCGACGCGCCGAAGCCAGTGGTCTGGGACTATTGCTCGCGGAGAATGGGCGAACTCCCGAGAGCCCCCCGGGCTTTCATGCTGTGGTTTCGAACTCATCAGCCTTGGACGCCTGGCTGGAGTTGACGGACAGTTCAGTATTCGTCGGCCTTTCTGAGCCGTATTCTGACCTTGCCAGGACCCCCGAGGCATTCCGGGAAGCAGAGGCAGCGGCAGGCATCGCCCGCAGACAAATCCAAGCGGCGACAAGGACCGGCTCCGGGATCTACAAGGGGATCGTCCGGCTGGACGACGTGGATCCAGCCACATGGCTCCTGGCCCGTCGGCAGTCACCACAAGATAAGGACAAGCTAAATCTATTTGTTGAAGCACTTCATGCCGACAGCGAACTGAAGCAGACGGTCATCTGCTACCTGGTGAACGATCTGGACGTAGCGAAGGTCGCTGGTGTGTTGTTCGTTCACCCGAACACCGTCCGATACCGGTTGAAGAAAGTTGAAACTCTGGTCGGCGGGTCACTATCGAGTCCACGGATAATTGCCAACCTTTACCTTGCCTTTCACGACGACGTAGTTGCTTTGAGCCAGACCTGGAACGAGCCGGGCAATCCGTAGAACACGCAACCTGCGCGCGGCTGCCGTGGAAGCGGACTAAGCAGAGCCTCCAGCCAGTCAGCGAGGCGGCACATCGCTTTCCGGGTGCCGGGCGGCCTGCTCTACCAGTTCTGTAAACCAAGGGCGGTGCCCTCTGTGGAATGTCATCCCTTCGGGCAGCCCCTGGACGGTGGGGACGGCATTGGCGATGTCGATGGTGATCCGGCCGCCGGCCAGGGGCGCGTTGGTGATGTGGAGGTCGCCGTAGGATTCCGGGAGGACCGGATCCATCCAAAAACCGCCACGGGAGACGTGGGTGTCGTAGCGCATCAGGCTTGTCACCAGCAGGATCGGGGTGGTCGCCGCCCAGGCCTGCGGTGAGCACGCCGTTGGATAGGGCACGGGCGCCGTGAACTGGTCCCGGCCGAAGCCGCAGAAGAGCTCGGGCAGGCGGCCGCCGGAGTATTCGGCCGCCTCGAGCAGCGCCGTGGCGATCCGCTGGGCCTGCTCCACGAACCCATAGCGCAGCAGCCCGGCGGCGATGATTGCATTGTCATGCGGCCAGACCGATCCGTTGTGGTAGCTGGCCGGGTTGTAGGCGCCCATGTCCGTCGCCAGGGTCCGCACGCCCCAGCCGCTGAACATTTCCGGGGACATCAGCCGTTCGACTACCAAGGGCGCCTTGTCTTCATCGATGAGGCCCAGCCAGAGGCAGTGGCCCATGTTGGACGCGCACGCGTCGACCGGCTGCTTGTCGCGGTCCAGGGCGATGGCGTAATACCCGCGCTCGGGAATCCAGAACTGCTCGTTAAACCGCTTCTTCAATTGCACCGCCCGGCCGGCGAGCTCATCTCCCAGGGCCGTGTCGCCGGCGTCGTACGCCATCGAGGCACGCGACTGATACGCGACATACACGTAGGCCTGCACCTCGCAGAGCGCGATTGGCGGCTCGGCCATCCTGCCGTCGGCGAAATTAATCCCGTCCCATGAGTCCTTCCAACCCTGGTTGATCAGGCCTTGGCTGTTGAGCCGCTCATACTCGACGAATCCGTCGCCGTCCTTGTCGCCATAGTCCCGGATCCACGCCAGCGCACGGTCCGCGTGCGGCAGCAGCGCAGCGATAGTCTCCGCGGCAAAACCCCAACGGCTGACCGATCCGAGCACCATCACGAATAGCGGCGTGGCATCGACGCTGCCGTAGTAGGCGGACTTGCCGCCCAGCGCTAGTCCGCTGGAGACATCGAGCCGTACCTCATGCAGGATCTTGCCCGGCTCCTCCTCCGTCATCGGATCCACGACGGCACCCTGGCGGTCCGCCAGGGTCTGAAGCGTGCCCAGCGCCAGGGACGGATCCACGGGTAGAGCCATTTCCGAGGCCCACAGCGAATCCCGGCCGAAAAGGGTCATGAACCAGGGCGCTCCGGCTGCCACCACCACCCGGTCCGGATGCTCCCGGTCTTCAATCCGCAGGGCGCCCAGGTCATCGTAGCTGCGCCGCAAAGTCCGTTCGATCGATCGGTTGCCCATCTGCAGCAGCGGGATTCTAGCCACCCACTCCTCCCGGCGCCGATCCTGCGGGGACACTCCTTCTCCATCCGCATGGACGAAGGCCACCGCGGCACCGGCCTCGCCCGTGCCGGGAACGACGGTGAGGATGGTGCTCCACTGCCCGTGCGGCGCGACCGATGCACGGTACGTTAGCGCTTCGGACGTGATCTCGGCTCGTGGGGCCTGGATCACGACGCCCTTCCGTACCTTCTGCCAGAGCGCCCGGATACTTAGTGCGTCGTCCGCTACTTGGCGGGTTTGCTCCCAAAGTCGTTGTATCCGTGCCTCTTTGACCTCGAAAAGGTCCGCGAAGTCCGCCTCAATGCGCACCGAGATCACGCATTCGGCCGGTTCCAAGGAGTAATTGCGGACCGTGATCTGCTCACGGAGGCCCGAACCAACTTCGCGCAGACGCTCAACGATCAGCGGGCTGTCGGCGTACCCGTCCAGGCGGGGGGCACGGCCGGCAAAGAGCGCCCGATAGGGCTCCTTCGTTTCCGCGGCGAGGGCCTCCAGCGGCTGGCCGTTAATGGTCAGGCACCAGCCCGACAGGACCCTGCTATCCAAGACGAAGAGACCGTGCGGATGTTCCGGACGGATGTCCCCGTTCGGCAACGAAATACAGAAAGAAGATCCTTCCACCAAAGTCACCGCCCCGGAACCTAACGGCCCGGCCGCAGTGTCAGCATTCCACCCCGCCATCCCCGCCCCTTCAAGACACACTGGCACCAGCGCGCCTTGGCCCCTCAAGTCACTCCGGTCGCCGCCAAATGATGCAACCGACGCTACTCTCGCTTTCTCCCCGACGCCACAGTTCCGGCCGTGGAGTGAGCTCCGCCCCGTCGGACACCACCCCTTTCTCCGGTCGGCAGTTGAAGTGACCATCAACCGGGTGCTTAGTCTTCTACCCGGCAGGCAGGAAGCGGCTCTCGCTGACGCCGCAAATCCCTATCATCCAACGAATCAGGCATGTGTCCTCCGCTGGCCGTAAGGAAGTCGACTTTTGATCGCGTGTTGTGTGCAACCTATATAAAAATGGCCGGGGAAGCAGTGCAGACCTCCATGGTGGCCCCGTTACGTCAGTTTGAGGTGTACTTCAGTCTGAGTGCTAACCCCAGAAGGGACTCATGGTCAGGGCGCGAAGCGTCGGCGTCTTGGTCGACGATCCTGCTTCCGATGCCGAGAAAAATCTCTCGGGGTTCGGATGTGCCTGGCTCTTCGCCAAGCTGTCAGAAGTAAGGCCTACCCGAACTACATTATGGCGCTGGCTCCTCCGTCTACAACCACGTGGGATCCCGTGACCCAGCTCGCCTCATCGGACGCGAGGTACAGACCTGCATACGCGACGGCCAGCGGGTCTCCGGGCTTACCATCAATCGTGCGTTCGATGATCGGAGCGACTGGCGCGTTCTCGCCGAATTCCGCGAACATCGCGAGTACCGGTGGGGTTGCCATGACCCCGGGGCTCACACAATTGACCCGAACGCCGACGTCGACGCCCTCGGCGGCGAGCTGCCGCGTCAGTGCGATAACGGCGCCTTTCGCGGCAGCATGTGCGGCCTGCGGCAGGGCGCGGGCGCCCAGGATCCCGGCGCCCGAACCAATGTTCACGATCGCACCGCCAGAGGCGGCCAAGTGCGGCCAGGCGCTTTGGCACGCGTGCCATACCAGGTCCAGTTCGTTCTGGACGGTAAACCGGTAATCCTCGCCGCTCATCTGCGCGAACGGGGCGAATTTCGGCATGCTGGCGTTGTTGTAGAGCACATCGATGCGCCCGTGGCGCTCTACCGCGTCTCCCACCCAGCGATCGATGTGATCCCGGTTGCCCAGGTCTACCGGGGCGCTTGAATCGATCGCGCCTCCGTCGGCCTCCACCAGGCGGACGGTCTCCGCGGCCCCGTCGACATCGAGGTCGCAACCGACAACTGTGGCGCCCTCGCGTGCGAACAGCATGGCAGTCACCCGGCCCATTCCGCCCCCGATGCCTGTCAACAGGACGATTTTTCCTTCCAGCCGACCACCAGCCATGGTTCCTTCTCCGTTCATCTCGAATTATGTAGTGGGCCCATGCAATCACGGCAGGAAGCGGGCGGGGCTGCGCGGGGGCCCGATGGTGCAGTTCGTGCACGCTTCTGTGCACGGACTGCACCATCGGGCGGTAATCTCGCCGCTGCCGCACCGGAAGGCGCAGGATGAACAGAACGTGTTACACGACACACCCGCATCAAAGGAGATGTTGAAGATGACTATCACCCCCGAGACGACGCTTCGCCCCCTTCCGCCCGGCGTCACTGAGTTGGACCTCGAAAAAGCCCTCGTGGCGTTCGCCGCTGCCATTGGCGAGGACAAGGTCGCGAGCGACGACGAATCCCTGCAGGACTTCCAGGATCCCTTCCAGGTTCAAGGCTCCGCGTCGAATCTCCCGTCCGCTGTAGTCAGCCCGACGAGTACCGAAGACGTTCAGGCGGTTGTTCGGATCGCCAACGAATACCGCATTCCGTTGTGGCCTATCAGCCGCGGCAAGAACAACGGCTACGGGGGAGCTGCGCCCCAGGTGCGCGGCTCCGTGATGCTCTCGTTCCGGAATATGAACCGCGTCCTGGAGATCAACGAGGAGCTCGGTTACGCGATTGTGGAGCCGGGCGTGAGCTGGTACGACCTGCACGCTGCCATCAAGACCGGCGGGCACAACCTTGTCGCCTCGATCGTCGACATCGGCTGGGGCGGCGTGGTCTCGAATACGCTTGAACACGGGCTGACCTACATGCCGTACTCGATCGACCAGGCCTCGCACTGCGGATTCGAGGTGGTGCTCCCGAACGGTGACCTCATGCGGACCGGCTCGGGCGCAATGGACAACAACCCCACCTGGCCGCTGTACAAGCGCGGCCTCGGCCCCACCTCCACCGAGATGTTCATGCAGTCCAACTACGGCATCGTCACCAAAATGGGCTACTGGCTGATGCCCAAGCCCGAGGTGTACATGCCGCTGTGGCTGCGCGTCTGGGACGAAGACCAGATGCCCGCAGTGGTCGATGCGCTGCGAGAGCTCATGCTGGACGGCACCATCGACATGCGCCCGCAGCTGTCGAACACTTTGTGCATGGCCTCGATGCTGACCACCCGTGCAGAGTGGTACACCGGCGAGGGCCCCATGCCCGAGGAAATCATCGACAAGATTGCGCATGAAATGGGCCTGGGTCGCTGGATGATGCGCTTCGCCCTCTACGGCGATGAGGCTGTGGTGGATCACAACTTCGCCAAGCTCGAGGCCCGCTTCCTGCAGATCCCCAGCGTGGACCTTGTAGGCCAAAAGCACGGGGCCGAAGCGTGGGAGACACTGCCCAACCCGCACGAGCGCGTGCAGATTGGGGTGCCAAGCCAGGACCTCTACAAGATGGCCGGCTGGTCCGGCGGCGAGGAAGGCGGCCACGTCGACTTCTCGCCGGTCATCCCGCTCACCGCCCAGCACGCGATCGCCGCGCAGAAGCTGATGAAGGAGATGTGCGCCGAGGTCGGCCTGGACTTCCTCGGCGGCATGCTCCCAATCAATGCACGCTCGACCACCTTCATCAACGTGATCGCCTTCAACACAAAGAACCCGGAGCAGGTCGCCACGGCGTACGCCCTGGCCAAACGGATGGTCGCCGAGGCGGGCAAACGCGGCTACGGCGAATACCGGGCGCACCTGTCCTTCATGGACCTCGCGGCCGAGCAGTTCGGCTTCAACAACCACGCGCTGCGCCGCTTCAACGAGACCATCAAGGACACCCTCGACCCGAACGGGATCATCGCCCCGGGCAAGTCGGGGATCTGGGGCACCCGCCTGCGGGAGGCCGGCTTCCCCCAGGCCTAACAGCACCCCTGCATCCGGCAAGGCCCCCGCGTCCCCCAGGGCGCTGGCCTTCTCGGATGGGTCCGGCCGTCCGGGCCAGGGGCCCGTGCCGCTGCCGCGGAGGCTGTGCATGCCTCTACCACCAACCAAGGAGACTTTCCATGTGTGTTGACCTGCCAGCAGAAATGCGTTCCGGAATAGGCCGCCGTCGCCTGATGGCCGGCCTCGGGCTCGGTGCCGCGGGCCTTGCGCTGGGTGCCGGTGCCCCCGGCGAAGCCAGCGCCGCGACCAAACCCCGGCGCAATTTCGGGCCCCCTGCCGCCCGCGGCTCCAAGACCAAGCTGGTGCTGCTGGGCACCGCGGGCGGTCCCACCCATTTTCCCGGAAACGACAGTGCGGGCATCGCCTCCGCGCTGGTCGTCGGTGACCGCTACTACCTCATTGACGCCGGGCACGGCGTGCTGACACAGCTGCGCAAGGCCAATCTCGGCCCGGAGAACAAGGCTCCCCAGGACGGGCCGCTGGACGTCTTGGCGGGGATTTTCCTGACCCACCTGCACTCGGACCACGTCGTGGACTTGAACAACGTGTTGGTGAACGGGATCTACAACGGACTGCAAAGCGTCAACAAGATCCCGGTCTGGGGACCGGGAAACCGCGGGGCGCTTCCCCCGCTCTTCGGCTCCGGCCCCGCACCTTCCCCGGTCAGCCCCGGGAACCCGACGCCCGGCACCCGGGAGATGGGAGAGCTCATGGTTCAGATGTTCGCCACAGATCTCAACGACAGGATCTTCGACAACCGCAAACCGGTGCCGTCGCAGTTGTGGGAGGCCAAGGACGTCCCGGTCCCTCAAAGGTACGTGGCTGATCCCAACGGCGATCCGGCACCTGAAATGAAACCGTTCACCTTCTACGAGGACGAACGGGTCAAGGTTTCGGCCACACTGGTGAACCATGCACCCGTGTTCCCCGCCCTGGCGTACCGCTTCGACACCGATGATGGATCAGTGGTGTTCTCCGGCGACACGGCCAAGTGCCCGAACCTGGTGCGCCTGGCAAAAAATGCGGACGTGCTGGTGCACGAGGTGATCGACGAGGACTGGGCGGGGCAGCTGTTCCCGCTACCGCGCAGCGAAGCCCAAGAGGGTTTGTACCAGCACCTCATCCAGGCGCATACGCTGAAGTCGGAAGTCGGGACCATTGCGGCCCAGGCCAACGTCAAGACCCTGGTCCTTTCCCACCTGGTACCGGTGATCCAGCCCGAGTCGGTGTGGGCCGCATGTGCCGAGGGATTCAAGGGCCGGCTGGTCGTCGGGCGCGACCTGGACGTCATCGACATCGGCAAGTAGGGGTCGCCGGCCGGAGTCCGCGCTTGCGGGCTCGGCCCTGCCCGTTGCAGAGCCCGAGTTACGAAGCCCGGGCCAGGGGGCCCGCGAAGACCGGCAGGTGCCGGGCTTCCCGCGGAGCGCAGCCGTGGACTTCCCGAAACGCCCGGCTGAAGCTCGCCGGGTGGCGGTACCCCCACCTCGCCGCGACCGCAGCGATGGTTGTTTCGGGGGAGCGTCGCAGCTCCTCCACTGCCCCTTCGAAACGGCGTTGGCGGATCCACGCCGAAACCCCGCCGCCGGAGGAGGCAAACAGCTTGTGCACGTAGCGGGTGGACACATAGTGGGCCTGGGCGATGGCTTCGGGCCCCAGCACCGGGTTGTGCAGATTCTCCATCACGTATCGCTGCATCTGCTGAAGCAGGCTTTCGGCGCGGGATCGCGGCGCTGGGATCTCCCGGGCGCCGTACATGCCCTGCAGCAGGGGAAGGAGCATCTTGGCGGCGGCCTCGCCGTCGATCTCACTCAGCCCGTTGCCGCTGGTGATGGTTGTTCGGGCGAGTTGCGCCAGGAAGGGAATAGCCTGCCCGGCGAGCCGGCCCGGTCCCGAGTCCATGGGTGATGCAGAACGCTGCGAGATCTCCTCGGCCTGCGTCCCTATGAACCATTTGGGAATGCTGAAGATGAGCACCTCGAATGGTTCCGCGCCCTCGAAGACGGAAGGCCTAGACGTGTCCTGGCAGGCGATGTCGCCTGGTCGAAGCGTGCACTTCCGATCGTCCTGCTCGATATTGATCATTCCCTTGGTCATCAGGTACAGCAGGATGGATTCGGGATCGAAGGCCGAGACCAGTCGTTGGGTGCGCGCCACCCGGTGGGCCAGGCCTTGGATGGACTGGACGCCGACGGGTCCCATCTGGCCACCGGCCAAGCGGGCCTCGAAGGATGGGGAGGAGACCGACTCGACATACATCGGAAAGAACCGTTCGGCGATTCCCGTCGCCCAGTATTCCCGTCGTTCGGCGGGCGGTACCGATCGGGTGTCGAGGACGGAGCTCATGGGCGCTTTCCGGTGGGAGCCCGATGACGGGCCGGCTTCCCGAGCATGGGCATGGGGCTACGAAGCGACGACGTGGTGCCGATGCGGGGGAGCAGGGAGCCTTCCAGCGAATGGCAGCGCAGGTGTATCGCCGCAGGTGCCAGATGCGTTCCACGGCCCGGCTTGCATGGGGAACTTGGTTCCGGATCCATGAACCCCGACAGCCATGGCTGCTGGGGTGCCACGTCTTTTGTGTGGAAAGATGCCCCCACGGCACCTCCTTATATGATTCGATTCGTTTCGTACCGAGTGTAAGCTGTATCACAGCGATATTCAATGGTGGCGCCTGCGCACGCCTTGCCCGTTCCCTTCGTCCATTTGTTTCGTCCCGAGTCCTGCGGCGCGAAAATGCGTGCGATCGTGAACGTTCCGTATTGGATTGGTTTTGGCCGTATGGTTGGCCTATGGCAATTAGAAGCGAAGAAAGTCGACGAGCGGTTCTCGAAGCGACTATGAAGTTGCTCGATCACTCCGGCGCCGGCGGATTTACGGTGCAGAAGCTCTCGATCGAACGCATAGCCCGCGAGGCAGGTGTCAGCAAGACCACGATCTACAGGTGGTGGTCAAGCAAGGTCGCGGTGGTTATCGACACCTTCCTGGACAACCACGTTGCCCGCACCCCCGTGCGTGAGGACATCCCGGCGATCGACGCGCTTCGGGAGCACTTGGCGTCCCTGGCCGAAGTCTATGCAAGCCAGGAGGGTCGTTTGGTGGCCCAGCTGATCGGCGAGTGTCAGCAGGACGAGGCGGCGATGGTCGAGTTCAAGAAGCTCTTCTGGACTCCGCGGTCAGTTGCCGTGATCTCCTTGGTGGAGCGGGCCATTGCCGAGGGGGCCATGCGCAAGGATCTCGACGCGCAGGTCGTCACCGAACTGCTGTACGCGCCCGTGTATTTTCGGCTGCTTTTCCAGTCGGGTCCGCTCGACCGGCAGTCGACGGAATCGATCCTGCAAACGGCTCTCGATGGCCTGGTCACCCAGTAGCCGTTCGGCTTGAACGCACTGCCGGGATGGCGGACTGCGCATCTGGAAGCGCGTGGGTCGCCCGCCGATCCGTCCCGTAGAGGGCGGCCGCGGGCGGCCCTTTTGGCGTCCTGGGCCGTCGTAGGAGGTGCGGAGGACCCTTGTGCAATACGATACGGTCCGTATATATTGTGGGTAGCGTTGGTTTCACCCCGGGCGCTGAGGTGCCCGGTAGGTCTGTTCCCGCGCCCCCTTCCCTCGCCACGGGTGAATGCAACCGGTGGCCCACCCTGAAAGGACGACTCATCGTGACCACTGCCCTCGCGCCGAATGACGCGGTCATAGTCTCGTATCGCCGAACCCCCATCGGGCGGGCCCGCAAGGGCTCGCTGACGGGCATGCGTCCCGAGGATCTTGCCGTGGCGGCCATCCGCGGAGCGCTTTCGGAGCTGGGGCCAATCGACGCCATCGGATTTGCCGACGCCTACCTGGGGTGCGCGATGCCGCAAGGCGCGCAGGGCGACAATATCGGCCGCCGGGCGATGGTGCTCGCCGGAATGGACGCGGTGCCGGCAGTGACCGTAAACCGCTTCTGCGCCTCCTCGCTTCAGGCCACGGCCATGGCGGCCCAGGCCGTCAAGGCCGGCGACGGCGACGCCTTCTTGGTCGCCGGGGTCGAATCCACCAGCTCGACACCTCCAGTGGTCGAATCCGCCTACCCTGGCTTTTCGGAAGCGGCACGGCGAGCCGATGACATTTTTGAAGCAAACCGGCAATGGGAGGATCCGCGGGATCGGGGCCAGCTGCCCGATATCTACATTTCCATGGGCAAGACCGCCGAGTTCGTGGCACGGCAAACCGGAACCACGCGCCAGGACCAGGACGAATGGGCCCTGGAGTCCCAGCTCCGTGCGCTCAGGGCAATTGAATCGGGCTATTTCGCGCGCGAGATTGTTCCCGTGACCCTGGATGGCGGAGCCGTGGTGGGTACTGATGACGGCCCCCGGCCCGGCACCACGCTGGAGACGCTGGCCGGCCTGAAATCCGTGTTTCACGAATCCGGGACCGTCACCGCCGGTAACGCCAGCCCGCTCAACGACGGCGCCTCCGCGCTGGTCGTCATGAGTGCCCGTCGTGCCGGCGAACTGGGGCTGACGCCCCTGGCCCGTATCCTGGGCAGCGCTGCCAGCGCCCTGTCGCCGGAAATCATGGGGCTAGGTCCGGTGGAATCGTGCCGTCGGCTGCTCGAGCGCCTCGGGCTGTCCATCGGGAACATCGACATCATTGAGCTCAATGAGGCCTTTGCGGCCCAAGTGGTTCCCGTGGTGCGAAGGCTGGGCGCCGATCCGGAGCGGGTGAACCCGTTTGGCGGGGCGATCGCCCTGGGTCACCCCTTCGGAGCGACCGGCGCCCGCCTCGTCGGCACGCTCGTCAATGGGCTGCAGACCACCGACGGGACGCTGGGTCTGGCCACGCTCTGCGTCGGCGGCGGCCAGGGCATGGCCATGGTTGTGGAGCGGCTCTCGTGAACCAGCAAACGCTCATCGCTGACCCGGCGCGGTCGATGCTCGCCGCGGATAAGGCCCTGGAAGGCCTCGGCATCCGCGTGCTGAGCGCCAGCGCGGGCCGCTCCACGGCCGTCATGTCCATCGCCCCGGAGATGGCAAACGGCCACGGAATTGCGCACGGCGGACTCGTCTTCGCCCTGGCCGATACGGCGTTCGCGATGGCGGCCAACACCTTCGGTGCGGGAATCGCCACCGCCGAGGCCGCCATCTCCTATGTCTCTCCCGCGCAAATCGGCGACGAGCTGGTGGCTTCGGCCGAGGTGTCCTTCCATGAGGGCCGCCGCATGATCGTTGACGTCATGGTGCGCGCAGGGGAGCGGACCGTGGCCATCTACCGCGGGACTGGCCGCGCCTTGCGTCCGGGGTCCGAGCCACCCATGTAGTTCTTGCCTCTGGCATGGCGCCCATGGACCTTTGCGTCCACGGGCGCCATTCCTGTTTCCGGTTGCCACATTCCCGTGGTTCTGGCCTGAGGAGCCGTCGGGGACGGAACTGTGCCCGGGTTCCGTGCGGAACCCGGGCACAGCGTGGATATGGATGGAGGCTTTGGCTCAGGGAAGGGGAGGTTCCCTTTCCCGGTAGCCGCGGCGCTACTTCTTGGCGTCCTTCGCAGCCTTGGCACTGGCCAGCTTGTCGGCGATGCCCATCAGCGAGGGGGAGCCGGCCGCGGCGATGAGCATCGCTTCGACCGGACGCTTCAGTTTTGCTGACAGCGGTTCCTCGACGCCCGCCAAGGCGGCCTCACGGCCCATGGCAGGGTTCAGGTGGCAGCGTACCGGTACGTTGAGAATCAGCCGGCGCAGGCACGAATTGTCGTGGTCGCACCAGACGACTTCCTCCTGCCTGCCCTTGAGCACCTTGTTGGGAAACTCCGGATCCGCCAGCATCTGGCGAGCCAGCATGATGCCGTCGGCGTAGCCGTCGGTGATGGCCTGGGCCGCCTGCTGCGGATCATAGGTGTTGCTGAGCAGGAACGGAACATCCGGCAGGTGCTTGCGGAAAATCTGTGGCTCGCTGTGTGCCAGCATCTGACCCGAGGAGGAGGGCAGGTTGTCATCCATCGACTCGTAGTTGGCGTCGGTCAGGGCAATGTATCCCAGCCCCTCCTTGGCGACGAAGGCCATGACCTCGGCAAAGCCTTCCGGGCCCTGGCCGTCGGGCAGGTGCTCGTTCACGCTCATGCGCACGCCGACGGGATAATCCATTCCGACCTCGGCGCGGATGGCCCTGATGGTGTCGGTCAGGAAGCGGGCTCGGTTTTCCGGGCTGCCACCGTACTCATCCGTGCGCCAGTTGGTGCGCGGGGAGAGGAATGAGGAGTAGAGGTAGCGCATGTGGGCACCGATCTCGATGCCGTCAAAGCCCGCCGCCTTGGCGCGCACCACTGCGGCGACCGTCTCCTGCTGGACCTCAAGGATCTCCGCCTTGGTGATTTCTTCCGGAGTCGGGTTGGTGCGGCCCCCGGGAATGTACATTCCGTGGGGAAGTCGCGGTGCCGCCATACGCACCGGCTTCGGGCTCGCGGCGCGGGTGCTCCGTCCCTTTCCTGGAACGCCCATGGCACCGAAGGCGGGGAAGATCTGCGCGAAGATCGGCACGGTGCATGCGTGTACCGCATCCACCATCTTTCGAAGGCCTGGAATGAACCTATCGTGGTCGAAGCGCATCAGGGGCTGGAAAGGTGCCTCCGCGTAGCCGCTTTCGGTGGCCACGGTGCCGCCGATGATCAGCAGCCCAGCCCCGCCCTTGGCCCGCGTGGTGAGAAAGGCAATTGTCTGCTCGCTGGGGCTGCCTTCCTTGGTGGGCTGCAGCACGGCCATCGGGCTGAGCACAAAGCGGTTCTTGATCGTCAGGCCATCGATCTTCCAGGAGCTGGAAAGGACCTCGGTGACGGAGACGGGGGCGGTCTCGGTGGACATTTTTCTCCTTGGCATTTGGGTGGAAACAAGATGAAGCAAGTCATCCACAATGTAATTCGAGTCGTTTCGTATCGTATCGTATTGGTGACTCAATTCATATGGATGGCCCGAGAGTCGAGGTTGCGATCGCAGTCGTATCGCCTTAGCCATCGATTGACAGGTTGCTGTACGGCAGCCGTCACGATGGGGCCCGATGTCATGAGCGCCATTTGGAGCTCGTTGTTCAGCAGAGAGGGAATCGCTGCGGCGTGCTCGGGACGCTCGCCGTCGGAAAGGACTTGATGAGCTTCGGTGTGGGTTCCCCGTCACGGGGCAGCGGTGTAAGTCGGGGACATGGCCGATCGCCGTGTGAACACCTGGCCAACCGGCCTTACCCATGCGTAGCCCGCGGTAGCGCAGACCGGATGCCCCCATGGGCCGGGGCATCCGGTCCATTACCTGCGAGCGGGACCCAGAACTCAGAACCTGTCGCGGACGTGGCGTTCGCGGCCGTAGAGCGAGACGACGGCAAGGATGATAATCCCGAAGATGATGCGGCTCTGCGCTTCAGAGAGTCCGTTGCTCACGATGATTGTGGACAAAAGGGTCAGGATGAGCGCGCCGAGCAGCGTGCGGGTGTAGCTGCCGCGGATCGAGCCGAAGATGGTGCCGCCGACCAGAACGGCGGCCAGGCCCGAGAACAGGTACGGCTCACCGATTGTTTGCGACCACCCTGAGCCGTAGGCGGCAATGAAGATGCCCGCGATCCCGGCGAGGGCACCAGACGCGGCGAAGACCAGCGTCCACACCACGGAGGTGCGGATCCTGGTGAGCCGTGCGGCCCGGAAGTTGACTCCCGTTGCGTGGAAGCGGCGTCCGGCGGCGGTGCGGTTGAGGAAGATCCACAGGCCCACCCCACACAACAGCACGATCAGGATGATCGGCGGGAACGGCATGCCGAAGGTGGTTCCACGCAGGCTGGCCAGGGAACGCAAAGCGGCCGGCGGCGCGGAGGAATAATCCCCGTCGGCCAGGAACAGCGTCGCGCCGGTCAGTGCCGCTCCGGTGCCCAGCGTGACGACCAGGGGCTGGACCGCGAAGCGGTGGCAGATCCAGCCGATCAGGGCACCGATGCCACCACATACGAGGACCGTGATCAGCACGGCGACCACCGCCGGGACAGCGAGCTTGCCGGCGACGTTCGCCGCCATGAAGGCGCCGAAGAGGATGTAGCCGGGTGCGGCCAGGTCCAGCCCGCCAAGAATCACCACGAGCGTCTGCCCCATGGACGCGAGAGCCAGCAGCGAGGTGATGACCAGGATGGAGGTGACGGACCGGGGGTTGGCAATGGCTGGGATGCTGATGACCAGCCAAGCCGCCAGGACGAGGACAACCAGGACCTGCAGGACCGGTGCCTCGAAGACCCAGGCCTTGAACCGGGTCCACGGCCGTCTGGCCCGGATCGTGGGCGCCGGGGCGGGGGAGAGAGTGTCGCTGGTCATGATGCGCTCCTTTTCAAGCTGGGGGCCAGCAGCGTCGCGCCCAGTACGACGCCCACGACGAGTACTGCCCCGTAGGCAAATTGGATGAGGCTGGGTGCCACGCCCGAGGCGGTGAGCAATTGCTGCAGCAAGTAGATGGACAGTGCTCCGAAGAGGGCGCCCAGCAGGCCGCCGCGCCCACCGGCCAGGCTGGTTCCGCCTAGAACCGCGGCCGCCAATCCCAGCAGGGCGTAGGTGGTGGCCAGGGAGGACTGCGATGACTGCACGATGGCCGTCAACGCAATGCCGGCGATCCCGGCGAACAGGCCGCCGAGGGTATAGGCCAGGACGCGGACCACCTTGATGTTCACCCCTGAACCGTAGGCGGAGACGTCGCTTTCACCTGTGGCCAGGAGATTGCTGACGAAGGCGGTGCGGCGCAGGGCGAACCAGATGACCCCGGCGACACCGATCGTGATGAGGGCCCCCGGGACGAAACCGATGCCCCCGGCAAAGACCTCGGTCCAGTTGTTCGGCGCCGCCACCGGGTTCTGGGAAATGGTCAGCGACAGGCCCACGAGAAGGAACAGCATCCCGGTGGTGGCGACCACCGGGTGCAATCGCACCACGGCGACCAGGATGCCGTTCAACGCGCCGACCCCAGCGGCAACGGCCAGGATGATGGGAGCGGCCAGTTGCCAGTTTCCCAGGCCTGCGGGAATCAGCACGGCGACGAAGAAGCAATTGATGAACGTTGCCAGGGGGCCGACAGAGATGTCGATGCCGCCAGCCAGGAGAGAGGGCGTGGAGGCAAACCCCACAAGGACGAACGGCGCCAGCGTGGCCAGGGTGCCGGGCAGGCGCTCGGGGGAAAGGAAGGACGGGGAAATGGCAAGGTTCAGCACCAGCAGCACCAAGGTGAGCAGCAAGGCAAAGGCGAAGGGCCAGCGCTGGAAGAGGGTTAGGACACGGTTCATGAGTGCACCTCTGATTTCTGACCGAAGTATGCGGCGACGATCGACTCGGTGGATAGCCCCGGATGGGGGATTTCGGCAAAGACTGTTTGGTCGCGGAAGACCAGGACCCGGTCGGCGAGGTCCACGAGTTCGTCGACCTCGCTGGAGAGGACCACGATGCTCATGCCGGTGGAGCTGAGCCGATGCAGGATCGCGTAGATCTCCCGCTTGGTTCCAATGTCCACCCCTCGGGTGGGGTCGTTGAGCAACAGGATCTGGGGGTCGGTGGCAAGCCAGCGGGCCAGGAGCACCTTTTGCTGGTTGCCGCCGGAGAGAGTGGAGATGGCATCGTCCGCGGTACCGAAGCGCAGCGAGAGCAGGTGGGCGAAGGCCTCGAACCTCTTAGCGATGCTGCCGGTACTCAGCAGCCCGCCACGACGGTGCATTCCCAGGGTGGGCAGCGCGAAGTTCTCCAAGATGGACATGGATTCGAAGAGCGACTCTCCGCGGCGTTCGCGCGGCAGGTAGGCGACACCCAGAGCATCGCCGTTGCGCTCCCTGAGGCGCGCAGGTCCCTCGGCCAGGAGCCGCTCGACGCGGCCGGGTCCTGCCGTGACGCCGGCCAGGCGCTTGATGAACTGGTCCTGTCCGTGGCCCTCGAGTCCTGCCAGGCCCACAATCTCCCCCGCGCGCAGTTCGAAGTCGATTGGTGAGGATTCCGGGGCCAGCGCGATGGCCGAACCCTGAAGGACCCCCTTCCCGGGCTCGTGTGGTTGCCGTCGGGTCGCATCGTGGCCGGAGTTTCCTGTCATGTCCGCTATCAGCCGGTCGATGGACAGTCCGGAACGCTCCACAGTGGAGACGGTGCGCCCCGAGCGCAGGACGGTGACCCGGTCCGAGATTTCCGCAACCTCGTCCATGCGGTGCGAGATGAACAGGATGGCGGTCCCTTCGGCCGCGAGCCGGCGCATTTCAATGAAGAGCCGGTCGCGGGAGCTGACGTCCAGGGAGGCCGTTGACTCGTCGAGGATCAGCACCTTGGGGTTGCGCACCAGCGCGCGGGCGATGCACAGGGACTGCCGCTCGGAGAGGGAGAGTTGGCCGGCGGGAAGATCAAGCGGAATCTCGCCGGCGATCCGGGTGAGTACATCGCGGGCGATAGACCGCTGTTCGGCGCGGGGCAGGGCGCGACGGAAGGTTCCGTGGGACCCGAGCCAAACGTTCTCGAGGACCGATTGGCTTCCGGCGGTGAGGACCTCCTGGAACACCGTGACAACCCCTAAATCCATGGCCGCCCGCGGCGATCGGCTGGCGATGGGGACCCCGTCCAGTGTGACGGTGCCGGCGTCGGGCCGGTGGATGCCTCCCATGATTTTGACAAGTGTGCTCTTTCCCGAGCCGTTCTCGCCCAGAAGCGTGTGGATCTCGCCCGGCCGCAGATGCAGGTCCCCGTCGATGATGGCGTGTGTGGCACCGAAGCGCTTGCTCACCCCGGCGAGCACCAGGCCGGATGGGTGGTTGTTCACGGCGGATCTCCTTGGCTAATAAATGTGGCGTGGATCTCATTCGAAACTAGACGAATCGTACAGCATGTGACTACTGTGTTCCATACGATACGAATCGTGCACTATCAAAGGAGATAGACCATGAAGAACACCTATACCTTTCCCCGTTTAGCCACCTCGGGAGCCGCCATCCTGGGGGCTGGCGCCCTTGTCCTCACGGGCTGTTCAGCCCCGACACCCGCTGCTTCGGATTCCTCCTCCCGAACTTCTGCAGTGCCAGGCACCTCTGCTGCAGCAGGAAGTTGCGGGTCGGTGCCCACAGGTACGGCCAAGGATCCCAGCGGTCTCCTGGCGGGGCTGTCCAAGGAAGTTTCGGCGGGTTACGACCTCTACCCCTACGAAATCCGCAAATCGGCTTGGAGCGACTTCAAGTCCAAGAAGACTGACGGGTTCACGGCCGCGATCGTGGGCATGCCCCCGGCCAGCCCCTTCATTGCCTCCATGTCGGAGTCCATCCGCAAGAGCCTGAAGGCCGAGGGCGTCCGGATCGTTGGCGAGTTCGCCCCGGATGACCCGTCGAACGTTCCCCTGCAGCTCCAGCAGTTCAACGAGGCACTCTCCCTCAAACCTGACGTGATCATCTACACCGCCATCGCCCCGGAACCGTCCGTGGACCTAGCCAAAGCCGCTCACGACGCCGGCATCCCGCTGGTAGCCGCCCAGGTGCCCATCGATTCCGAGTATGCCGTGAGTGTCACCCGGAACACCCCCTTGGCCATCGCCCAGGTTACGGCCGGCACGGTAGGGGCCATCGGGGGCAAGGGCAAAGTCCTGCGCGTCGACGGCATCCCGGGCATCCCGGTCTCGACCTTCGCGGCCCAGGGCATCGACGCGGTCCTGGAGAACTGCCCCGACATCAAGGTCGCCGGTACGGTCACCGGGTTCTTCCAGCCGGCCACCGCCCAGGCAGAGGTCCAGAAGTTCCTCGCGACCAATCCTGCCGGTGTGGACGCCGTGCTGCAGGCTGGAACGATGGGCGTGGGCATCCGCAACGCCTTCGAGGAATCAGGAATGGAGGTCCCGCCGATCGCTGACGATGGATCCAGCCAGGGATTCTCCTCCTGGGCGTTGGCAAACCCCGAGTACCCATACTTTGGCACAACGACTCCGTCAGTTCGCACCGGTGAGGCAGTGGTCGATGTGGCCTTGCGCATCCTGAAGGGCGAGGGACCAAAGATCAACCAGATCGTTGAACCCTCAGTGATCGTCTCCCGGGACAACCTCGCCAAGGTCGCTGACCCGTCCTGGGAAGTCAGCGACCTGACCGACCTGGCCGGCGACCCTCAGGACTTCCTGCCCACCGACCGGCTCAACGAGTTCTTCGCTAACCCGGGCAAATAGCGATGACATGTTCCTGGTTCTGCTGTTGCCCATCGGCTTGCTTCTTGGTTCGTTGACGGAGCTTCGGCGGCACTCTCGGCAAACCGGGCCCGTGGAACACGCGGAAGCCATGCCCGCTGGTTCGTTGCCTCCAGAAGAACGCCCGCAACGTGCGGCGGCCATGGATTAGGCCGCCGCGCTTGGTGTCCGAAGCGTCCAGGCACCGGTCAGACCGCAGGAAGGGCCCTCCTTCGTACATGCCAAGCGGCATCCACGAAGGAAGGGGTCCTTCTCCTGCGTTGGCCCGTGGACACGGCCACCGGTAGGGAGGCAGTGGCTGAAGGGCACACCTAAACACCCTCGCCGGCGGTCCGTTGGCTCCAGGCAGGTTCCCTGCCGCCGGCCCGCTGACGGTCGGTCCGGAAGCAAGCCGTTCCCGCTGGCTTGGACTGATGTGTTAATACGTGCCGGTTCCCCCCGCAAAAAGCCCCTTGGAAGTCCGAACCCGCAATCCGGTTCGGCCCCAAGGGGCAATCTGCAGGCGGTACACCGCCTCGGAACGGCTTAGGCGCTGACGCGACCGCGCAGGAACTCGGAGTCCGGCGCGTCAGTGACGGGCAGCCCCGAGGCTTCCAGGCTTGCGCGCAGTTGCTTCATGAAGCGGTCGGGAAGTCTGACTGCCGGCGGGCGCAGGGCGCCGCCGTTGAAGCCGGAGAGCCACTCCTGGTACTTCCATTGGGTGCGGTTGATGGAGCTGGTGCCCGGGGTGGATGTGGACGAAACGGCGATATTGGCGGCCCGGGCCGGCTGGACCTGCCAGTAGCGCTCCATGGCTTCTTCCCACTTGCCGGTGCGCGCCAGCTCGAAGGCCTTGGGGTAGTAGTCGCCCATCCAGTTCGTGTTCGCGGTGCCCGAGAACTGGACGTCCAGGACCGACATGAGGGGGATTATTTCGGCCTCAATGGGGCAGGAGATCACTACTTCGTCGCGGAAGTGGTGGTACATCTCCATGACCCCGGGGATGCCCGGGTAGCCCTGTTCGGCCTTGATGGCCACGATACTAGGCATTGCGTCGAGGACGCGGCGCACGAAGTCAACACTCATGCCGGCGGGGTGGATGCGCTCGAAGCCCCAGGCGGGCAGCGGGAACAGCATAGTGGCCAAGTCGGTTTCGTCGGTGAAACGCTTCGTGTAATTGAAGACCTCGTCGTAGGAGGTCGGCCAGAACGATGAGGGGTAGGCCAGCAGGGCGCGGTCGGCGCCGGCCTTGGTGGCGAGGTTTGCTGCGTAGATGTTCTCTTCCAGGGTGCCGAAGATGGCGTGGAAGAAGAGTGCGAAGTCAGGGCCGGCCGCTTCGCGGGCGACGGCCGTGATCCGGGCGTTCTCCTCCGGGGTGACATTCGCTTCGGCGATGATCAGGGAACCGGCGTAGCCGCGTTCCTTGAGCAGGAGGATGTCGTGGCGGATCGCGTTCTCGTTGATGTCCGCGAAGTCAGGGGTGAAGGATGGGTGAGTCACCGCGACGGTGCCGGTGAAGTTCTCCTTGGCCCAGGAGCGGGCCTCGGATTTGGTGTATTCCACCATGGTGTTCTCCTTTATTTCTGTGAGGTGTTATTTGCGGCTGGTGACAATGCCGACGGGCAGGACGGTGCCGATGCCCTCGGCGCGCGCGCGGTCCACGAGCATCTCGGCAACCACGATGTCCTGCAGGCCTGAACCCGTCGACTTGTAGATCCTGATCCCGTGCGCGCAATCGATCTCGGTTGCACCGGAAAGGACGGCATTGAGAGTGACAACGATCGAATCGACATCGACGCCGTGTACGCGGGCCGCGATCATGTCCCCGCTGTCGTTGACGACCTCGTCACGGGAATCCACCACGACCACTGCGGCGCGGGCGATAAGTTCGGCGGGCAGCTCACGCTGGGCTGCTGTGGTAGAACCGATCGATACCACAGCGGTGTCTTCTCCGACCCAGTCGGCCTGCAAGGTCGGGGATTCATCGCGGGAGCGTGCTGCGCACAGGATGAGATCCGCGCCTTCGGCAGCCTCGCGGGCCGAACCGACGGCCCGTGCGGGAGCCCCGAACGCGCCGTCGAACTCAGCCGCAAAGGCCTCGCGGTTGGCGGGGTTGGGGCTGAACACTCGGATGTCGGCGAACTCCAGCAGGTGGGAAAAGGCCGTCAGGTGGGAACGGGCCTCAAAACCGGAGCCGATAACGCCCACGGTCAGCGGCCGTTGCGGCACGATCGTGGAGGTGCCCACAGCGGTGGTCGCGGCGGTGCGCAGGCCGGTGACGCGATTTCCGTCAACCAGCGCCACCAAATCCGCGGTGTCCTTGTCGAAGAGGGAAATCAGGTAGCTGACGCGCAGGCCGTCCGCGAAGGACCCGGCGATTGACTTAGCGCCGAACAGCTGGCCGCTGGATGGTACCGAGGGCATGATCCGCAACCATTCCCGCGGGGTCTGGGCGAAGATCCGCCCCGGGGTTCCGGCCTCGTCGCCAGGGGCCTTGTAGGCGGCGCGGATGGCTTCGATTGCCCGGGCCCAGTCCGAAAGGCTGGCAACGTCGGCGTCGGTGAGGAAGAGCGGAAGTTTGGTCGGCAACTCGCCATTGGTGCTCACGGGGGCACTCCTTGATGTCGGGCAGCCGGTCCACGGGCTGCGGGCGTGGGTGGATTTATTGCGTAGGCCTAAATAGTGTCCGATACGAATCGTATCCTATACACTCGTGATCGAGAACACGTCTCAAGGAAAAGGATCCCAGCCATGGCAATCGCCACCGTCAACCCGACCACCGGTTCGACCGAAATGATCATCGAGCCGCACGCGGCCCAGGAAGTCCAGGAGCGCATCGCGGAAGCCGCCGAAGCGGCGCGGCTGCTGCGGGGCACCACCTTCGCCAAGCGAGCGCAGTGGATGCTGGCCGCGGCGGACATTCTGGAGGACCAGGCAGGGGGCCTGGGCGAGCTGATCACCGTCGAGATGGGCAAGCCGATTGGGCAATCGATCGCCGAGGTGCACAAGTGCGTCAAGGCCATGCGGTTCTACGCCGCGAACGCCGAGGAATTCCTGGCCGATGCCCCGCTGGCGGACCCCTCAACGGTTGGCGCGAGCCGGGCGTGGACCCGGTACGAGCCGCTGGGCACTGTCCTGGCGGTCATGCCGTGGAACTACCCGTTCTGGCAGGTCATCCGGTTTGCGGCACCGGCGCTTATGGCCGGTAACTCTGGTCTGCTCAAGCATGCCTCGAACGTGCCCCAGGCCGCGCTTTTCCTTGACACCCTCTTTGAGCGCGCGGGGTTCCCGGTCGGTTCCTTCCGCACCCTGCTGATCGGCGGTTCCGAGGTGGGGGCCGTCCTTGCCGATCCGCGGGTCAAGGCGGTGACCCTGACGGGTTCCGAGCCGGCGGGACGCTCGGTGGCCTCCATTGCCGCTGACCACGTGAAGAAGTCCGTGCTGGAATTGGGCGGGTCGGACCCGTTCATCGTCATGCCCTCGGCGGACGTCGCCGCCGCTGCGGCGACCGCCGTGCGCGCGCGAATCAGCAACAACGGCCAGTCCTGTATCGCCGGCAAGCGCTTCATCGTGCACACCGAGGTCTATGACGCGTTCGCCGCCGAATTCGTGAAGCTGATGTCGGAGCTTGTCGTAGGGGATCCGCTGGACCCCGCAACCCAGGTGGGGCCGCTGGCCACCGCGTCCGGACGCGACGAGCTGGCCGAGCTTGTTGAGGACGCGCGCTCCCTGGGCGCCGAGGTGCTGACCGGCGGGACGATTCCCGAGGGCCCCGGCTTTTTCTATGCCCCCACTGTGCTCGCAGGGCTCAGTGAAGAGATGCGGATCATCCAGGAGGAGACCTTCGGGCCCGTCGCATCGCTGTACCGTGCGGCGGATCGCGAGGACGCCCTGCGGATCGCCAATCAGACCACTTTCGGTCTTTCCAGTGCGGTCTGGACCCGTGACGCCGAGGAAGAGGCATGGTTTACGACCAATCTCGACGCCGGTGCGGTGTTCATCAACGGTATGACCGTCTCCTACCAGGAGCTGCCGTTCGGGGGGATTAAGCGCTCCGGTTTCGGACGTGAGCTCGCCGCGGTAGGCATCCGGGAGTTCTGCAACCTCAAAACTGTTTGGAGGGCCTAAGCCGCAAAGCTGACGCGCATCGCAGCCTTCCAGTGCCCTTGTGCCACGAAGTGATGGGTGTTACATTCTATCCGAAACGATACGTACTGAACTTGAAGGAGCGAGATGACTGACATCGTCAACGTTGACGTGGTCGTGGTCGGGGGAGGGCCCGTGGGGGTCACGGCCCTGGCGTTGCTGGGCCGCGCTGGCCTGAGTGCCGTCGGCGTGGAACGCGAGGTCCAGGCATGGCCTACTGCGCGCGCCGTGCACTTCGATGGCGAGACCTTCCGTACCCTCCAGTCGCTGGGGGTTGCCGAGCGCTTCGCCAGGGCCACCTTGCCGATGGCTTCGATGCATATCGAGAATGAGGAGCGCGAGGTCCTGGTTTCCGTGCCGACCGGACGGCTCGGGGCCCAGGGATGGCACGACGACCTTACTTTTCACCAGCCTGAGATCGAAGTCCTGCTGCAGGAGGTCGTTGAGGAACTGCCCGGTGTCGAGCTGCGCCGCGGCATAACCGTGCTCTCGGTACGCAACGCCGAAGAGGGTGTCGAAGTCGCGGTGCGCAAGTCGGACGGTGAGGAATCCCTCATCCGTGCCCGTTGGGCCATCGCGGCGGACGGAGCCCGCTCGCAGAGTCGCAAGGCGCTGAACATCGAGACCGAAAAAATCGGCGAGGATGCGCAGTGGCTGGTCGCGGACGGGATCCTTGAAGGGAGCCCGGGCTTGTCCTCGGACATGATCTTCCTGGGCCACCACACTCGGCCTGCCCTGTGGATCCGCCTCCCCGGCAAGCGGGTGCGGATGGAGTTCATGCTCATGCCAGGCGATGACCCCGAGGAAATTGCGACCCCCGCCGGCCTCGAACGCCTCAGCCACGGCGTGTTGCCGGCGGACAAGTTCACGGCGGACCGGCTGGCGACCTACACGTTCCGGGGACGCATTTCCCAGCAGTGGCGCGCGGGGAACATCTTCCTGGCAGGCGACGCCGCACATCAGGCCCCGCCGCTGTTTGGGCAGGGCTTGTGCGCCGGAATGCGCGATGTGGCCAATCTGGTCTGGAAGCTCGATGCAGTCAAGCGCGGTGCGGCGGACGACAGTCTCCTGGACACCTATGAGAGCGAGCGTCTGCCGCACGCACGCTTCTGGGTCGAGCAGGCGGCCAACGCCGCCGGCTTCCTGCAGACCACCGACGCCGGGGTGGCAAAGCAACGTGACGCCTTCATCCGGGCGAACCCCGCGGCATCGGCACCTGTTGCGCCCCCACTGGGACCGGGCCTGCACGAAGGCGGCACCGACGACCGTGCCGGCCGTCTGGCCACGCAGCCGATCCTCGCCGACGGGGTGCGTTTGGACGACATGGTGGGTTCCCGCTTCCTGGTGGCAACCACCCGCGAGCTCTATGCCGAGCTCCCTTCCTCCCTGCGCAGGCAGCTGGAGGGGAACGACGACGTCGTCGTGCTCTTCGATCCGGCCAAGGTCGGCCAGATCCTTACGGCCGCCGGCGCCAACATCGTCGTCGTTCGCCCGGACCGGTACATCCTGGGCCTTGGCGACACCCTCGAGGCCTTCGAACGCCTTATCGGCAGTATCCCGAAAGTCGGCTGCGACGTGCCGGCACACATCTAGACCCACATCCGCGTCAGAACATAGGAGACCACCATGGCATTCAGCCCGATCACGCACCTGAGGCACTTCGACATCGCGGTGCCCGATTACCAAAAGCAGGTTGAGTTCTACAAGAACCACTGGGGACTCACTGAAATGGAGAACGACGGCGGCGTGACCTACTTCGCCGCCGAGGGCTCCCCGGAACAGTATTCGGTCCGGGTGCGCAAGGCCGATGACAAGCGCCTTGACATGGTCGCGTTCGGCGCGGCGGACAAGGCTTCGGTTGACCAGCTCGCCTCGGACCTCATCGCCAAGGGCGTGAAGCTCATTGGCGAACCCGATGACGTCAAGACTCTCGGCGGGGGATACGGCTTCCGCTTCTTCGACCTGGAGGGGCGCACCATCGAGGTCTCCTCCGACGTCGAGGTGCGCAAGCACCGCAAGATCGAGGAGCGCGAGGCCATCCCGGTGAAGCTCTCCCACGTGGTTCTCAACTCCCCGGAGCCGGAAAAGATGCGTGCGTGGTACGAGCAGCACCTGGGCTTCCGCCTCTCGGACACCCTGAACCACCCGGAGGTCGGCGACCTCTTCTACTTCATGCGCTGCAACGAGCAGCACCACTCCATGGCGATCGCGCGCGGCCCGCACGCCTCGCTGCAGCACGCATCCTTCGAGCTGCGCGGCATCGACGAATACATGCGCGGCACCGGAAAGCTGCTGCGCTCGGGCCACCAGAAACTCTGGGGTCCTGGCCGCCACCGTGCCGGGGACAACACTTTCACCTACTTCCTGGACCCCAACGGCAACACCATGGAATACACCACCGAGTTGGACACGGTCGAGGAAGACAACTGGCATCCGAGCATCTTCGATGTGCGCGAACCCGAAACCTCCGACCAATGGGGCACCGGCGGGGACATGGACGACTTCATTACCAAGGAGATGTTCAACAACAAGGACAACGGCCTGTACGTCGCCCCGCCGGTCTAGCGACTGCCAACAAGGTCGGATACCGGCTTCACAGAAGGAAGACTGATGCACGAATTCACGCTGGGTACCTTCGAGGACGGAGGGAAGCAATTCCCCGGGGCCGTCTTCGGGGACGCCGTCGTTGACCTGCGCACCGTGATGCCGGGCATCACGCGGATCGGGGACCTGTTCGCCGACTGGGACGCAAACCTGGAGGTGATCGGGTCCCTCGACCCGGCCGCGGCAGGTGGCCGCCCGCTCGAGGGACTTAAGGTGCTGCCACCGGTCCAGCCGGTGGGCACCATCATTGCTGCCGGGGCGAACTACCGCGAACACGTCCTGCAGATGAGCGTCGCCCACAAGCTCGGTGCGGAAGGCGCCAACCCGGCACAACTGGCAGCCAACGCCGCGGCCGAAATCGATGAGCGCGGCCGTTCCGGCGACCCGTACATCTGGACCGGGATCCCCTCGGCGGTCTGCGGCGCCTACGACGACGTACAATTGCCTGATGTCGGCGGCAACATCGACTGGGAACTGGAGCTGGGCGTGGTCATCGGCCGCCGGGCGCACCGGGTCTCGGCCGCCGACGCCTTCGACTACGTCGCCGGATACACGATTGTCAACGATGTCACTGCGCGCACGCTCGTCCCACGCAACGACATCGCGATGATGGGCACCGACTGGTTCCGCGCGAAGAACCAACCGACGTTCTTCCCCACCGGCCCCTATGTGGTGCCCAAGCGGTTCGTACCGGACCCGGCGAAGCTGCGGATCCGCCTGAGCCTCAACGGCAAAGTAATGCAGGATGCCCTCGCCGATGACCTGCTTTTCGACATCCCGAGCCTGATCGCCTACGCCTCCTCCGTCGCTGTGCTGCAGCCAGGGGATCTCCTGATCACCGGTTCGCCAGCGGGCAACGGTTCGCATTGGGGCCGATTCCTCAAGAACGGCGACGTGATGGAAGCGGAGATCTCGGGTCTCGGCACCCAACGTTCGACAGTCCGCGGGCCCAGCGGGCAGTTGCCTCCCTGGTATGTGGATCGCCCGGCCGCGGTCGCTGCCGCCGGGGCGGCCGCCTGGTGAGCCTGCGCCAAAGCCACTTCGTCCCGCCGGTGTCCTATCTGCTGGCGGACGAACTGGGATTCCTGCAGGGATTAGAGGTGCTGCCCACCCGGACCACGTCGAGCTCTGAGCAGCTGCGGGCCCTGCTTTCCGGGGAGCAGGACATGGTGGTCACAGCAATCGACAATTTGTTCGAGTGGACCCGAGCTGGGGCCGACCTGCGCCTGGTGGCCCAAGTCGAGGCGACGACGCCGCTGGGCATCCACGCGGGTGGTGACGTGGAATCAATCGCGGACCTGGCGGGATGCCGGTTTGCGGTGGACGCCCCCGACAATGGGTTCGCGCTCATCGCCAAGCGCCTGTTACGGGACGTCGACGTCGACTACGTGGTGGTCGGCGGCGTGCGCGAACGACTCGACGCACTCCTTGGCGGTCAAGTGGACGCGACTCTGCTCGGACCGCCGTTCGACCAACTCGCCGAACTGGCCGGGATGAAGCGCGTGCTGGATGTCAACGCCCTGCTGCCGGAACTGCCCGGCCAAGGCCTGGTGGTCCGCGCCGGGGTTCTCGAATCCGAGGAGCTGGAACGCTACCTTCGCGCCATGGTCCTAGGAGTAGGGGCCGGAGTGTCGATGGAAGATGAGCAGGGCATCGAGTTGCTCGAACGCTGCGGTTACCAAGACGCGGCCGCAAGAGCCTGGGGTTCACGGGCCCGCACCCTTGCGGTGGATCACCGGGGACTGGCGTTGCTGACCGAGATCCGCCGAAGCCTGGACATGCTTCCGCCAAACGTCCGTTTGGAAGAGCTATACGACGGCGAACCGCTCGTGAGGGCCGCACGGTCCGCCACCATCCATAACTGAGCGTCACCCACGAAGTTGCCTATTGCAACTCCATAAACCCGATGCGATACTGTACGTATCGTATGTAGAATAGCTAAGGAGCAGCCATGAAACTTGGAAGAATTGCCGTCCCAACGCCCGACGGCGAACAGATCCGACTCGTCGCGGCCCAGCCCGAACAGGGCCGGGTCATTGACCTCGCCCGCGCCTACGCCCTGACACTTCAGCGCAAAGCGGCTGATCCGGAACGAGCCCGGGCGTTGGCCCTTGCGATTCTCCCTGGCAGCCTGGCCGCAGGAATTGGCGGCGGTTCCATTTTCCTGGACGCTGCCCATGACGCTCTTGGCGCGGCTGATGACGCATCCCACAGTATCGACGAGGTCTCATGGCGCGCGGCTGTCGACTCTCCGGTCATACGCGACGGGCTGACGTTCGAACAGCACATCCAAAACTTCCACCGCATTGTCGCCAAGGCCCAGCCGGCACGCTCGATCTACGATCGTCCGGGCTATTTCAAGGGCACCACTGCCATGTCCTATGGACACAACCAAGAGCTGCCCTACCCCGACTTCACCGAGGCCCTCGACTGGGAACTCGAAATCGGCTACATCGTTGGCAAGTCCGGAAGCGACCTGACCCCGGACACGGCACTGGACCACCTCTTTGGCATCACCGTCTTCAACGACTTCAGCGCACGCGATATCCAAGGCGCGGAAATGGCGATCGGTATGGGCCCGCAGAAGTGCAAAGACTTCGGCTACGGCATCGGGCCCTGGGTTACCACCATGGACGAAATTGACTCCATCGAGGGTTTGCGCGGCCAAGTCCGCGTCAACGGCGAGGTGCTCTCCGACACCAAGGTCGAGGACTTCGTCTACACCCCCGCAGAGTTGCTGGCCTACGTCTCCATCTCCGACCGCCTGCAGCCGGGCGACCTCATCGGTTCGGGCACCATGGGCTTCGGCGCCGGCGTTGAAATCGGCAAATTCCTGCAACCCGGCGACGTCATTGAGCTGGAACTGGAAGGAGTTGGCACTTTGCGCACACCGATTTCGACGGAACGCCAAAAGGCCCCATGGTGGCCCGAGCCACGCACCTACCCGCACGAAGAATGGGTAGCATAATGACCCGGCCCCCAGTTCGCCGCATCGTCACCGGGCACGATGATCAGGGACGCGCCATCATCCTCTCGGACGGGGCCGCGCCCAACCACTGGTCTTCGGACATGATTCCCGGATTCGGTGCCACCGTGCCCTGGCTGACCGCAGCCGGACCCATCGACCACGTCACCGACGCCGACCCGGCCACGGCGGACGCTGAGATACCCAGCTTCCCCGCCGCCGGCGAGACTATCCTGCGCATTGCCGACTTCCCGCCGGACTCCGTCTACCCGGATGAGGCCGGCTCGGTGATCTTCAGTGAGCTCGACGGGCACGACGAGGCCGAAGCAGGCGCCGAGCACAGCGGATCCAAGCACTTCTGGTTCCACCGCACCGACTCGTTGGACTACGCCGTGGTTCTCGAGGGTGAAATCACGTTGCTGGTCGATGAGGGTGAGGCGACCATGCGCGCCGGCGACGTGGCCGTGCAACGCGCCACCAGCCACGCATGGTCCAACCGCACCGACACCACCGCCCGGGTCCTCTTCGTGCTGATCGGGACCGAACCGCTCACGGCAGCCCAGATCGCCGAACGGCGCAGGGAGGCTTCCCTGCCCTTGGAGAGAGCATGATCCTCAACGCCCATGCCGCCGATGGCGACGTGATCTGGGAGCCGGATCTCGAACACGGCGCGGAGACCGGCGTGGGACGTTTCTCCGCCTTCCTGGGCGGGCAGGGCATCGACGTCGGTACGGGCTATGACGAGCTGTGGCAGTGGTCGGTGGATGAGGCGGAGCAGTTCTGGGAACACTTTGCCCGGTTTGCGGGGGTCGAGTTCGGCGGGATTCCAGGGCCCGTCTGCACCACGGATCCCATGCCGCACACGAGCTGGTTCCCTGGACGCACCCTCAACTTCGCCCGGCACCTGCTGCAGGGCCACGAGGGCACCGCGCTGATCGGCATCGCCGAGGACGGAACGCGCGAAGAGGTCACCTGGAATGCGCTGCGGCGCGAGGTGGCTTCCCTGGCCGCGCACCTTCGTGCCCGCGGCGTGGGCCACGGAGACCGGGTGGTAGCGATCCTCCCGAATGTTGCCGAGGCCGTCGTCGGGCTCCTCGCCGCCGCCTCGATCGGCGCCGTCTGGTCCGTCTGTGCCCCTGAGTTTGGTCCAGGTGCAATCGTTTCGCGGTTCGCCCAGCTCCGTCCCAAGGTGGTCATCGCCGCCCCGGGCTACATGCTCGGCGGGAAGGACCGGGACCGCCGCGCGGAGCTGGCAGAAGTCTTCGCCCAGCTCCCCACCCTCGAGCACGTGATTTGGGTGGGACGGCATACCTCCGTCCCGAGTATCCCGACCCGGACCCCGGCTGTCGCCTGGGCTCAGGCCGTGGCCGAACCGTCGGAGCTCGTCTTCGAGGACGTCGAGTTCAGTCACCCCCTGTGGGTCCTATTCTCCTCGGGGACAACGGGCATTCCCAAAGGCATCGTGCATGGCCACGGCGGGGCGCTGCTTGAGGAAATGAAAATGCTCCTCATCCACTCCGACCTGCGGCCCGGGGACCGCTACCTCAATGTGGCATCGACGAGCTGGGTGCTGTGGAACGCACTCGTATGCGCGCTGGGCGTGGGGGCAACGGCTGTGCTCGTCGACGGAAATCCCACTTTCCCGTCGATCGACCGGGTATGGCAGATTGCCGCAGCCGAGCGGGTCGCCGTCCTGGGTGTGGGTGCAGGATTCGTCCATTCCTGCGCGAAGGCCGGCCTCGTGCCGATGCAGGATCACGACCTGGGTGCCCTGAAATCCCTTCAGGTCACGGGATCGCCGCTGTCGGCCGACGGCTATCGCTGGGTCTACGGCAGTGTGGGTGACATCTGGCTGGCCTCCATGAGTGGCGGTACAGATATCGCCTCCATCTTCGTGGGGGGATCCCCGACTCTTCCCGTGCATGTCGGTTACATCCAGGCTCCGGCACTCGGAGTGCGCGTGGAGTCGTGGGATGAAGCCGGCGATCCCACCCGGCGAAAGGGTGAACTGGTGGTGACTCAGGCAATGCCCTCGATGCCGCTGAGCTTCTGGGGAGATGACGGCAGCCGCTACCACGAGAGCTACTTCGCCATGTATCCGGGAGTGTGGCGGCATGGGGACTACATAGAGTTCACAGACCGTGGCATCCTCATCCACGGCCGTTCCGACTCGACCCTCAACCGCAACGGGTTGCGTCTCGGTTCGGCAGATATCTACGCGGTGGTTGAATCGCTGCCGGCGGTGGCCGAGGCGCTGGTTGTCGGCGCGGAGCTGGGCACTGATTACTACATGCCGCTGTTCGTCCACCTCGCCGACGGGATCAATCCGGATGTGGCCAAGGAAGCGATCACTAGGTCCATCCGTGAGAACCTCTCCGTCCGGTACCTGCCCGACGAGATTATCTTCATGCCCGGAATCCCGCATACCCGCACCGGAAAGAAGCTGGAGGTGCCTGTCAAGAAGCTACTCCAAGGGGCCCCGCTGGAAGCGGTTGCCGATCTAGGGTCGGTAGATGATCCGGAGCTGTTGAAAGAATATGCGCAGTTTGCCCTTGAACGGCAGACCGTATCACCCTAAGCGGAACCCGTTCCGACCCGCCGTATCCAGGCATACCGCGGGTCGGACCGGGTTCGGCCAGGTCAAGCCCGTCCTCGTGGTGGATGAATGCGCCCCTCTCTGGTCCTCTTTCCCCCAACTCCTGGCCGGGACCGCAATTCAAGGGCGCCAAGCAGCGAACGGGGTGTCTTGCCCAACCCGCCAGATGCCTTAAGAACGGCGGCGTCGGCGCCATCGAAGGATCAAGCGGGCCTTCATGAAGGCATCATCGCGAAAGCGGATTCAAGGGGTTGCAGTGGTCGTTGTACAGGACTGGGAATACCTTTTCTGGGGCTCTCCCCCGCCAGCATTCGTTCGCCGATAAGGGACCTTTCGTCAGCTAACTGACAGCTGGGCCTGACTGCAGAGGCTGTTGAGGCGTGCCCTACTCTTCACGCCGCCACTTGAGCTTGAGAATTTCGAATGCTTCCTTGATAGCTGCAGCTTCATGGTGGACGTCGACTATCTGGGTTCGGCCAAGTTTGGGGCTGACTGGGGGATCCCCGGGCCGCTCAAAAACGGCCCACACGCGAAGGTCATCGCCGTGCCGGGAGGCGAAGGTAACCCCGTCGACCGCTGTTGTTTCGTAGAGCCATGCTGCGATGGCCTGGGTCAGCTGCCGAGGTCTGGCATCCTTCAACGCCGCGGTATCAAAGTCAGCGAGCCCGAGACTCAAAGCCGTGGCGATGAAATGCGGATACAGGGCGGCCACGGTTTGCGAGGCGGTGACGGCGCAGTAACGCCCGGAGAGCTCGGCGCGGGTCGCGGCGCGTGCCTCCAGCCATTCACGCGGAACTTCGCCTGGTGGGATGGTCGGGTACAGTACCTGGTCTTCATCGTCCTCGACGATTTCGTCCACTTCCGCAGCGAGCCGGGCATCGCGCCGGAAACCGGCCAGAACCTCTAGTAGGCATGCTTTCAGGCTTGAGCCGGCGTAGACAGTGCGGAAGTTGCCGTGCAGGTCGTCCCAACGGCCGGGGAAGCGGCCGTCCGTGGCCCATTCCCAGCCGCTCCACGCCCAGGGTTCGGGGCGGAACCCGATGCGCCATACAGTGCCGGCCGCCGGAATGATGGCTAGTTCGTTCTGCTCCATCCGTCAGCCGGCGGCCGCGAAGGCCCGGGCAGAGGCAAGGACAGATTGTGCGGCTTCGTCGATAAGGCCTTCACGCAGCAGCCTCGCCGGCGGTACGTCGTCAAGCTGAGGATTCATGCCCTGGAACCAGGCCTGAACCACGGTCCGGGAGTCGCGCTCGGCCAGCAACGCCGCGACATGATACGCGTGCCGCAGCCGGGTCATGACTTCTGCGGAGGGCTTCCGCTGACCGTCGGCCCACTGGCGTACGGCGCGGGTTTCTTTCACTGAGCCGATGTAGGCGACAAGTTTCGCTCCCAGGATGTCCCTGAGGTCGCGGACCAGCTCAGCCTCGGGCAACCTGATGGAATCCTGGTGGGCTTTCAGACCTCCGCGGGCTCCTGCAACTGCTGTCATGTCTCCATGCTGCCACGGATGACACAGTATTTCAACGGTTAGAACACACAACAAATCACACCCGAAATAACAGGTGGCAGAACGCCGATAATGGAGAATTCGTCAAACTGCCCAAGCCTCAGTCCTGTAGGTATTTGAGGACAGCAAGGAAAAGCTAGTGGGCGGGTCCGAGGGCCAGTTTCACGCCGAAACCTACGAGGACAGATCCGTGATGCTGTTGATGATGCGGATGTTTCGGGCGACCTCGAGCCAGCGGGCGGCGCAGCCCGTGCCGGATTAGCAATGTGAACCAGGCCATGGACAGCAGGCAGTGGACGCCGGCGAGCAGCACGCCCATCAGCAGTGGTGACGTGCCTGCGGGTATGAACTGGGGGAAGGTGGCGATGTAAAAGACACCCACCTAGGGATTGAGCAGGTTTGTTCCGGTTTGTTCCGGTACCGGTCAGCCAGCCTTTGAACAAATGATTGCTTCCGGAGGTGAATTCAGCCGCTTTACCTGCCGGCTTGGCAGGAACTTTGTCTTTTCGCAGACTCTTCCGCAGGAGAGTCGCTCCCAGCCAGACCATGTAGGCCGCTCCGGCGAGCGGAAGCACACGGTAGGCCTACTCCGAAGCGGCGAGCAGCGCTGATACGCCCACGGCTACGCCCCAGATCATCGCGCCGGTGCTGATCCCCAGGGCGGTGGCGAAGGCGAAGCTTCGCGACCGGGAAATGGATGACCGCAGGACTAACGCTGTGTCCAGGCCGGGCCGGGGACCAGTGTCAGAAGTCAGGCAACAAGCGCGAAGGAAAGAACAGCTGACATGAGAGTCACCGTTCAAGAATAGGTGGGGGAGAGCTGTAGCGTTCGAAAAAGGAGTCTGTTGCGACGATGGTTGAAAACCTCCCCTCATAAGTTGGAATGCATCAAGCAGCCGCGCGCAGTTCAGAAATCCCCCCGGGCAAGCCCACTGCGGACGGAACCTTGAACGGTGGACAGGCAGGCAAGCACTTCGGCACTCGGGGGCTGAAAGTCACTTATCCCGCGGGAGTCCGGCGCCGAACCTACCCGGCGGACGGGGGAGCGGCGGTCCCGGCCAATCACTGTTTCGCAGCTCAGAAAACCCTTCCCCTCCCTAAGACATGCCTTGCAGTGCCGCCTCGCCATCGTCGCAGGGGCAATGGTGTGGGCCGCTGGCTAGCGGGTGCTGAGGTCGATGCCGCGGCTTTCGCGTAGCGAGAGCGCTGTGGCAGCGCCGATCAGCAGCAGGACGATCGTGTACACCCCGAAAACGGTGGGGCCGCCGGGGCCGAACCAGATGCTGAACCCGGCCTGGAGGTATGCGGCGGTGCCGCCGAAGGCTGCCACGCAGAGTGCGTACGGGATTGCCACTCCGATGGTGCGGACGGCAGTGGGAAAGAGTTCCGAGTAGACGGCTGGCATGATGGAGGCGGATGCGGCGATGAAGACCAGCATGGCAGACATGGCGAGTCCCAGTTGCATGGCCGAGTTTTGGACGAACCAGGTGGCGGGGAAGAAGGTCAGCGCGCTGCCTATGCCGCTGATCAGGAGGACCGGTTTCCGGCCTATCCGGTCTGAGAGCCGGCCCCACAAGGGCAGGGCCACGATGAAGACCAGGTTGGCTGCCACGCCGGCCCAGAGGGCTTCCGTTGCGTCGATCTTCAGGACGTTGATCGCGTAGGCCGGGGTTGAGACGCCCCAGACATAGTAGGCGACAGTCAGGCCCACGGTAAGGCCGATGACCTGCAGGGCCTGGCGCCAGTGCCGGGCCAGATCGGTGAACAGGCTGCTGTGGGGTGGGGTGGGGTTGCCGGGGACGACAGCGTCATGGGTGGCGGTCCCGGATTCGAAGAGTTCGGACTCTTCCATGCGGGCTCGCATGACCAGAGCGACCAGCCCGAAGACTGCGCCGAGGAGGAAGGGGATGCGCCAGCCGTAGGCGGCCATGGTCGATTCCGGCATGGCAGTGGAGAGGACTGCGCCCAGCAGGGTCCCGAACAGGATGCCGACTGTGCCCGAAGCGTAGATCAGCGATGCCCAGTAGCCGCGGCGGGACGGTGGTGCCATTTCCGAGAGGTAGGTTTGGGCGCTCGGAAGCTCCCCGCCATGCGCGAGGCCCTGGATCAGCCGTGCGATAAGCAGCATGACCGACGCGCCCGCGCCGATCGAGTCGTAGGTGGGGGTCAGTCCGATCACCAGGGAGCCGAGCGAGGCCAGACCGACGCAGAGCGTCAGTGAGGCCTTGCGGCCTACCTTGTCGCCGATCCAGCCGAAGATAAAACCTCCGAGCGGGCGCGCGACAAACCCGACGGCGAAGATCGCGAGGGTTGCGAGGAAGGCGCTTGAAGTGTCCTGCTTGCTGAACAGTTGGGAGGCAATGAAGGAGGCGAACGTGGCGTAGATGGCCCAGTCGTACCATTCGACGGCGTTCCCGGCGCCGGTGCCAATCAGCGTCTTGAGGATTCGGGACCGCTGGGGCGGGCTCATGCGGGTGGACCCATCGGCCTGCGTGGCCATCTTGGGGCGGGGAGTGGACATGGAAGTCTCCTGGGAAGGGGCGGGGAAGGTAAGCCAGGCTCAGGCGGAGGCGAGGCGATCGAGGGCAAGACGTGCGTAAAGTGCGGCTCCGTCGGCCAGTACGGCGTCGTCGAAGACGGCAAACGGTGAGTGATTGTAGGCCGCTGTGGCGGCGTCGGTGCCGTCGGGGACGGCGGAGAGGAACAGGAATGCGCCCGGCACTTCGGCCAGGACGCGGGAGAAGTCCTCGGAACCTGCCAGCGGGTGGGCCAGCTCGCTGTAGCGCCCGGGGCCGAACAGTTCGTCGACAGTGTGTCGCGCGAAGGCGGACTCGGCTCCGTCGTTGAGGGTCACCGGGTACTCCTCGATGTAGTCGACCGAGACCTCCAGCCCGTGGCCTGCTGCGATGGCTCCCAGTAGCCGCGGAATTGAGGTTTTTAGCCGTGTCTTGGCTTGGGCGGAGAAGGAACGGATGGTGGCTTCGAAGCGGGCCGTGTCAGGGATGACATTGCGCTTGGTGCCGGCCTGCAGCATGCCGACGGAAATCACGACAGGGTCGAACACGTCGAACTGGCGGGTGACCATGGACTGCAGCGCCAGCACCATTTCGGCGGCGACCGTGACCGGGTCTTTGGCAGCGAACGGTGCCGAGCCGTGCCCGCCTGCCCCGTGGACGGTCACGACCAGCCCGTCCGAGGAGCTCATTACCGGGCCCGGACGGGAAAGGAAGGCCCCGCTGTCGCCGAGGGCGCTCATGACGTGCAGTGCGTAGGCGGCGTCCGGGCGGTGTCCGGCGGCATCCAGGACGCCCTCGCGGATCATGACTCCAGCGCCGTCGAAGCCTTCTTCGCCGGGCTGGAACATCAGGACGACGTCGCCGGAGAGGTGGTCCCGCCGGGACGCGAGCAGGTTCGCCGCGCCCACCAGCATCGCTGTGTGCAGGTCGTGGCCACAGCCGTGCATTGCGCCGGGAACCTCGGAGGCATACGCAAGACCTGTCTTCTCCTGTACCGGCAAGGCGTCCATATCACCACGCAGCAACACCACCGGACGCACCGATTCTCCGGCGTTCGATCCCGCTGCTCCCCGCAGCACGGCCGTCACTGACGTGGTGTCCGTGCCCGTGGTGATCTCATAGCCCAGCCCATCGAGGGCGGCGAGGATTTTTTCCTGGCTGCGCGGAAGGTCCAGCCCGACCTCCGGCTCGCGGTGCAGGCGGTGGCGAAGGTCGGCAATCTGGCCGGCCAGGGCGGCAGCATCATCGCGCAGGGCGATGGTCAGGTCGGCGGAGGAAGCGGGACGTGCCACGGCGGGCCCTTTCGCAGGAAAATTGGATCCCTTGAGTGTGAAGGTCTCACCCGTACACACGCTCGATATCGTGAGAAAATTGCAGCCAACCATCTGAAAACCGAAGGATCCTGCATGGAGCTTCCTCCTGATGACCTCGAACTGATTCACGCTCTTCAGCTCGCTCCCCGCGCCACGTGGACCCAGCTCGGATCCGTGCTCCGCCGGCATCCGGCAACCCTTGCCGCCCGCTGGGAACGGCTCCGCGCGGACGGACAGGCTTGGATCACCGGTCATATCGGCACCGCCGACGGCCAGGGGTGTGTCACTTTCATCGGCCTCGAATGCCGTTCCGGGCACCGGGCGGAAGTACTCGAACGCCTGTGCGCTGTCCCCGAGATCGGAACCGTGGAGGAAGCGGCCCGGGCCTGGGACCTCCGGCTGACCGTCCTCACCCGCAATTGGGAACAGGTGGCCAGGGGCGTGCTGCCAATAGTGCGCACCGATCCCGACATTATGCGCAGCCAAGTGACGCTCGCGACCAGGCTCTACTCGGCCGGAAACAACTGGCGCCTGGACGTGCTGTCCCCTGAGCAGCAACGACGCATAGCTGCCCTGCATCCCGGCGTGACACGTCCGCCCGGCGCCACTCCTCCAACCTTGCCGCAATTAATGACCGTACTGGCACGGGACGGGCGAGCCTCCGCGGTCGAGATCGCAGCCGAAACGGGCACCCATCCGACCACCGTAACAAGACACTTGCGCCAGGCATGTGAGACCGGCCTGCTGGCGTTGCGTTGTGAACTAGCCCAGGACTGGTCCGGTTACCCCATAGGTTGCCAATGGTACGTGCGCGTACCGCCCGCCCAGCTGGAGGCGGCAGTAAGTTATCTTCGCTCCTACCGAACCTTAAGGCTTTGTGCCGCCACAACCGGAGACGCCAATCTGACGTTCTATCTCTGGCTACGCACACCAGGTGCCATCGCCGACGTGGAAGCCGGCCTCCAACAGGCTGCACCTGCGGTGCAAGTCATCGAGTCCGACGTCGGGGTCAGAACGCACAAACGTACGGGATGGATGCTGAACGAGGATTCCACCGCCACCGGCGAAGTAATTGTCACCCCGGTCCTGCCCCCAGCACCACCGCTGCACGACCACCGCCGCCACTGAGAGGCGCGGCCCCACCATTAGACGGAGCACCACCCCGACTAGTGGCGGGACGTTTTTGCCGCAGCAAAGACCGCCGCGGCCAGTAACGGGGCCGGTCCGGTGACCGGCCGAGGGGCGCAGTAAGTGCGCCTCGTGGGAGCCCGGTGTCCGGTCCCTGCGGTGATTGTCGTCGATCCATGGAGTTGGTCTATAAGTGTTTCGATGAGGGCCTGTCCAGTCCGTCGAGGTGGTTCCCTGAGTTTCAGGAGGCGTTGAACGTCGAGGCGGCGGGCATGGGGAGCCATCCTTTGAGGTCCTTCACGCATCGTCCGCCTTGGATGATGGCGCCGATGGTGGTCGGGTCTGAGAGCAGGCTGATGTCCGTTAGCGGGTCAATCTCTGTTATGACCAGGTCGGCGAGCTTGCCGGCCTGCAGGGTGCCAAGGTGGTCGTCCAATCTCATCAGTTCCGCCGCGTTTTTGGTGGCTGCGACGATGGCGTCCATGGGGGACAGGCCCAGTTCAACCATGTACGCGAGCTCTTTCAAATTCTCGCCGTGGGGACAAACGCCGGCGTCTGTGCCCATGGCGACCTTCACCCCTGCTTTGAGAGCCGCGCCGAGATGTTCGCGGGCGATCCCGGACCACAGCACTTTTTTCTCGTACAGGTAGGCCGGGACCTTCGCGGGGTCCGGGACGCGCAGGGCGGAGCTTAGGGTCGGGACCAGGAAAGCGTCCTGCTCCTGCAGGAGCGCGATAGCTTCAGCATCGATCTCATATCCGTGTTCGATGCTCGTAACCCCTCCACGCAGTGCTTCGAGGATGCCGGCGGCTCCCTGGGCGTGTGCCGCGACAGGCTGGCCGCTGCGGCGGGCGGTCTCGTTCTTTATCAGCCGGATCTGGTGTTCAGGAACGCCAAGATCGTGGGGTGTGTCCGAAGGGCTGGATACGCCGCCTGTGGTGCAGATCTTGATGACGTCGGCCTCGGAGCGAATCAGCGTCCGAACGGCGCGTCGCATTTCGTCGTCAGAATCTACGGTCATCAAGGCCGTCAGTGACATGCTCCTTTCGCCGTTGGGCATGCACGTGTCGGCGTGTCCCCCGGTGGGGGAGAGCACAGCAACCGCCAAATGAAGTCGCGGGCCGAGGATGGCGCCGCCCGCTATCGCTCTGCGGTAGCCGGCGTCGAGACCGCCGAGGTCCCTGGCTGTGGTGATGCCGGCCATGAGGGTGTCGTGGATGATCCCTGCGGCGGCCAGGACGTGTTCGGACTCGAACCGTGCGGCGCGCTGTGCCGGGGGCGTTTCCAACGATAGCGACAGGTGGACGTGAGTATCGATGAACCCGGGCAGGAGCGTTTTTCCTTTGAGGTCCACGGTCGTTGCTTCAGGATGGTCATCGGGGCCGCGCCGTGGGCCGGCATAGAGGATGCGGTCACCGTCGATAATAACTTCTGCGTCATCGACAGGTGCTGCGCCGGTGCCGTCGATCAGTCTGGCTCCCGTGAGCCTCAGAACGGCCCCGGTGGGGGAGGGGGTCAGGGGAAGTCGTGCTTCGTGCATCACAGTACTGCCTTACGTCGCATCATTATGGTTGGTGTTCTTGGCGTCAGGGGCGCAGTCTTTTGTTTCGGTCAGCGGACCAGGATTCCCATGCCCGGCCCGGTTCCGGTGCCGGTGAAGAAGAATGCGCTGAGCACGAGTACCCAGAGGATCCAGAACACGATGGTGAAGGGGAGCATCCGGCCGATTATCGAACCAATGCCGGCGTCGGGCTCATATTTTCGGAGGAACGCGAGGATGATGACGAGGTAGGGGTTGAGTGGAGTGAGGGCCTGGGTGGCGGAGTCTCCGACGCGGAAGGCGGCTTGGATGAATCCGGCTTCGTAGCCGATCAGGGCGAACATCGGAATGAATACTGCGGCGATGAGGGTCCACAGCGAGGAACCCGACGCGATGAGCAGGTTCAGCAACGAGACCACCACAATGAATGCGATCACGGCACCGAAGCCGGTGAAGTTGACGTCCTGCAGAGTGCGGGCGCCGTTGACAGCGACCCAGGAGGCCAGACCGCTCCAGGTAAACAGGGCCAGGAACTGAGCCATGACGAAAGCCACCACGATGAAGGAAACGGCGTCCTTGACGGACTGGCCCATCATCTCAACCACGGATTGGATCCCCGTGATCTTGCGCAATCGGGCCCCGTACACGATGGAGGGAACGATCAGGACGGTGAACACGAGGAAGATGACTGAACTCAGCAGAGGGGATTTTGGCAGGAACCCGCCTTGCTCGTTGCGCAGCGGGGAGCCTTCGGGCAGGGTCAGGGCCAGCACGCCGGCGACTACGAGCACCAGCGCCAGCCCGGCCCAGCGCAGGGCGCTGCGTTCGGGTGCGGTGACTGCTGCGGATGCCGCCGCATCACTGTCGTGCTCGGCTGCCTTGCCGGTACCGACGCCCATCCGGTTCAGGCGTGGCTCAAGGATCTTGTCAATGACAAGGCCGCCGGCCACTGTCAGAACGACCGATAGCACCACGTTCAGTGCCAGGTTGGACACCGCCGTCACGGGAAGGACCACCCCGGCCACTGGTACGGCAGCAGCGTTCGAGATGCCGGCCAGCAGGGCGTCGGTCGACGTGACGAAAGGCGTGCAGCTGAACGCGGCAATGCCGATCGCGTAGGATCCCAGCAGCCCGGCCACCGGGTTGCGTCCTGCAGCTTTGAACACCAGCGCCGCGATCGGCGGAATTACCAGGATCGAGGCGTCAGACATGATGTGTGCGCACAAGGCCACGAGCGCGATCACGTACGGCAGGGCCCATCGCGGTGCCCGGCCCAGCGTCGACTTCACGAGAGTGAGCAGCAGGCCCGTGCGTTCTGCCACGCCGACGGCAAGCAACAGGGTGACCACTACGCCGAGAGGGGGAAAGGAGATGAAGTTATCGACCGCTGTGGTCATCAGCCAGGCGATGCCCTCGCCGGTGAACAGTCCCTTGACGGGAGTCAACTTGCTGCTGCCGGGAACCTGCGTGTTGACGCCGAACCATGACACAACCGTAGAGACAATGCCGACCCCCAACAGCAAGTAGAGGAACAAGGCGAAAGGCTCAGGCAGCTTGTTGCCGGCGCGTTCTACACCGTCGATAATCCGGGCCCCAAGTCTGCGGCGCGGCTCCGTGGGAGTCTTCAGAGCCATCACAACGCTGACCCTGCATTCGGGAGGCAAAAGGCGACCTGGCCTGCCCGGCGTATCACTGCAACCTGCTTGTCCGCTTTTGCGACGGACTGGAATGATGAGGGGGATCCCATTGGTTCTCCGATGTGGCGTGGGTCATATGGACGAAGGCAAACTCTACGGTCCACGAGAAAATGCGTCCCAAAATGCAGGAAAATAATCCCATGGAAGAAATAGTGCAGCATAGTTCTCCCTTGGCGGAACGGGACATTGAGTTGGTCAACGCCCTCCAAGTGGCACCGCGTGCGCCATGGGAAGACCTGGCTGAGGTCCTGAACGTTCACCCCACGACGCTTTCGCGACGATGGGCGCGGTTGACCGGTGCTGGACTCGCCCGTGTCTCGATCACACCGGGGCCAGAACTTTTGCGGGTCATGGACGTGGCGTTCGTCGAACTGACCTGCCAGAACAACCGCGTCCTGGACGTTGTCGAGAAACTCATTCCGGACCAGCGGCTCATGTCCATCCAGTTCATCGCCGGCCCGGCACATCTTTTGTTGACGATCGCTGCGGCAGAGCACAGCATCTCCACTTTCCTGCTCACTACCATCGGCAGTCTTGACGGGGTGCTGCACTACTCGGTGCGTTCCGTCACCAGCCAGATCCTCGACGCCGGCCGGTGGCACTTCCACGCACTGCCGGCAGCAAAACTGCGCAGCCTGTCCCAACTCCATAAGCAAGCATTTAATGCCGGCGAAGGAGCCGCGGTAAAAATGGATACCGCCAACCAGGCTCTGATGCGTGAGCTCAGTGCTGATGGCCGCGCCAGTCTTCGCGAACTCGCTGCCGTCGCCGGCATATCCCCGGTGGCCGCCGCACGGCGCGTTACCCGCCTGGTCGGTGGAAAATACATCACCGTGCGCTGCGACGTCGCCCGACGAGGATCAGGACGCAGCTACAGCGCCATCCTGTGGGGCTCAATACCGCCTGACCGGGTCCCGACCCTGGGTGAAGGACTCCCCGCCCGGGTACCGGCCCTGCGCCTAATGTCATCGGTCACCGGGGCCAACAACATCCACATGGTCGTCTGGCTAAACAACCCCATGGACCTACTCCACGTCGAGCGGCAGCTCCTCCAGTCCGTTGACGGCCTGGCGATCGAGGACCGCCGTATAGTGCTCCGCACCTTTAAATACAACGGCGTAAGACTCAACGACGACGGAACATTTGGCCAGATAGTCCCCATGGCCTACTAGCCATGAAAACGAGAATGCTGGCCCGCTCAGGACTTGCTTGGAACGAACACCCTGATGAACAAGCGGATGTCCGCCGGCGACCATTGGAGTTCGCACGCGAGCTCGTCTCCGAACGCACCATCGCCGGCCTCGCGTCAGCCTGCGCCCGTGGCCGGAATGGGGAAGGCCCGACAAAATGACCGCGGCGAAACTCCGGCTCGCTTTGGCGTCCATGGGCAAGCCCGGAACCAAGTCAGCACCCTCTGCACCGAACTCGGGATCACCCGCCAGACCCTGACCGGCATGTATCCCCGACCGGGGAACCCCAGCCCGGGCTGCTGGAGGGAATCGCCGGTACCCTTCAGGTACCCCTCGACGCCACCTTCGAGCTCGTGTCGGCGATCGGAGACGAGATGCCCCTGCTGCAAAGTTTCCTCGAGCGTCAGCGAGAGAGGGATGCGATCTTCGACTACGAATCGGGAGGCGTATTCGTGATCTTCCGACGCCAGTATGCCGAAGGCGACATCGCCTTCTATACCGGTGTCCATGGAGGGTACATCGGGGCCATCAAGGGGCTGTCGAGCGTACCGGCGCACTTCGCCGCTGCCGTGGCTCTCGCTCGGATGGGAAGAAAAGACCGCTGTCTGGTCGACGCGCGGATCGCTTGGCCGAGACTTGCTTTGGACCACCTGTCGAGCCGCTCCCGGGATGGGCGGAACAATTTACGCAGGGATTGAAGACCATCCCCTTCCAGGAGAGGACAAGAGTCATTGAGACCGCAACCATGTTTCTAGAGAGCGGATCCATCAAGGCTGCGGCGGAGTCCCTCTATTGCCATCGGAATACGGTGGTCAATCGGTTGGCGAGTCTTCGCGTAGCAACTGGACTGGATCTTCACGTACCGCGGGACGCGGCGCTGGCAGCGGTCTTACTCGCGGACGTGGCACCAGAAGCTTAGCCACACGATCAGGCGCTTGGCAGCCACCATGCCCCGGGGCGCAGAGGAAATAACCGATCAGGCAAAGCCAGGACGGTCTCGGTGCTTTGCAACAGCTGTCCTAGTCCAATATCAGGTTCCACTTTCTGTTCCTCAGTACATTCATTGCCAGTCGCCTTTGCTCTGGCAAGTTCGCCCCCGCGTTCGCATCAGACGTTCACCGCAGCCCGCTGGCTGTTGTCCAGAAGCTATCCCTCGCTACGGAGCTTTTCTAGTCACAGAAGACGTACGGTGATCGGGTGCCAATTTCCACTGGCAACGGTCAGAAATGTGGCTTGTCAGGATAGATGGCGAAATTGCCAGTTAGTTGGCGAGCTGAGGAGCTTGGCCTAGCGGGGAAATCGCACTGTCCCTTGCTGGCAACGGTGCAGGCGAGCGGACCGAAGTATGCGCCCGTACGAACAGAGCGCCGCCAGCTCGCGTTGCCATCGGAGTTGGCGAAAGGCTCGGCTTCAGGGTCGTTCGGGCTTGGTCTCCGGCGCCGATGCCAAGCGACGACCCGATCCAGAGCTGACTATGTGCAAGTTTTCGGGCGATCTCACCAGCGCTCCGCCAACTCGCTGGCAAGATTCGCCAGATCGTTTGGCAATTCGCCAACAAGTCTGGCAAGCCACAAGAAATGCTACGAACAGTGCCTACCAGGGTGTCCTCAACGCCGATAATAAAGATTCCGTCAAGCTACGGCGGCGTCCGGATATGGCATAACGCCCGCCCCGGACGGGAAAGCTCATTCCAGGTTGGCGTGGCGCAGGTACTGGTAGACGGTCTCCCTGCTGATCCCGTAGTCACGGGCAAGGAGGGCTTTGGGAACGCCTGTGCTGGCGCGCTGAACGAGTTCGGCGGCTCGTTCGGGTGTGAGGGTCTTTTTCCGTCCTTTGTAGGCGCCGCGCTGCTTGGCGAGGGCGATGCCTTCCCTTTGGCGTTCCCTGATGAGGGAACGTTCGAATTCGGCGAAGGCGCCCATGACGGAGAGCATGAGGTTAGCCATGGGGGAGTCCTCGCCAGTGAAGACCAGGCTCTCCTTGACGAATTCCACCCGCACACCTTTGCGTGTCAGCCCTTGGACGAGGGCGCGCAGGTCATCGAGGTTCCGGGCGAGCCGGTCCATGCTGTGCACGACCACGGTGTCCCCGTCCCGGGCGAACCGCAGCAATTCCGTAAGTTCTGGTCTGGCCGTGTCCCTGCCGGAGGCCTTGTCGGTGAAGACCCTGTCCAGAACTTGGCCTTCGAGCTGGCGTTTCTCGTTCTGGTCCAGCGTGCTCACGCGTACGTACCCGATCCGCTGTCCAGTCACCGGTGCCTCCAACCTCATCCTGTCAGGTTGAGTTCTAGGCCCTTCCCCGGAGAAAGTCAAGACATAGGCGCCTCGTTTCGTCAGCACGGGCGTCGTTCAATCTAACTTGAACATAAGGCGCCGTTGAGCAAGGTCTGCAGCCCGGACCGAATTCAGTTATTGGCCACGGGATCACCGGCATGAACGTTCGCTCAGCCCTAACGAAGCTCGCGGCGGTGTAGCAGCGAAACCACTTGCGCCTTTTGTGGCTTGCCCTCAGGTGTTTGCACGGAGTCTTGCGCCGTTAGGGTCAACTCAGGGGTGCGCGACGTCATGACGCGAAAAAGCTCGGCGGGCACTCCGCACTCGTGTATGAGTGCCTGCTCACTCACGCCTTCTGCGGTCAACAACTCGACTGAACGAGCAAGTAGCGAGGGTGTCTCGACGGTTGAAATTAGGCCTGGTTCAGCCCGGCGCCAACCCTTCGCGGAGACGGTCATCATGGCGTTTCTGTACGAGACATCTGATAGCCGCCCGAGCTGACGCGCCCTGAACAGAAGCGACTGAAGGCTCACGCGCCATTCCTCCTTTAGTCGCCCAAATGTCCTCCAGGCGGCGGCGTTTATAGCCGTCGGTAGCTCATCCTTAATCTCGGCTTCGGGAGCAAGAAATTCGGATGCGAACCTGTTTGCTTGCTCTTCAACAAGACGGCCACCTGGTTCCGAATCTCCGTGCATAACTAGATGGCCCAGTTCATGTGCGGCATCGAAGCGCTGGCGATAATAGTCGCGCTTTACTGGATTCAAAACAATGGCAGGGCGAACGGCGGTAGAGAACGAGTACGCGTCGACGGAAGCAGTCTGCTCAGGACTGAAGACCACCAGGACGCCGTTGTTCTCGAGCAGGCGGATCATGTTCCGGATGGGGCCCGCTGGCAGGCTCCAACCGTCCCGAACATGCTTGGCGGCCAGCTCGGGACCGTTGCCTTCCAAACCACTTTCGTCGACGGGGTAGACCGGTACGTTGACAGCGGGAAGCTCTACGCGAGATTCCAGCGCCGAGGCTACATCAACGGCCAGCAGCCCGTATGCGTCCGCTTGGTCCCGAGCAATCTGAGTGGTCGATCGGAGAGACCTGAAATGTGGAGTGCTCTTCGCTGACGTGAGAGAGCCCGGCCGCGAAGAAAAGAAGCTAGGGTCCACTTGCAGTGTGAGCGCCAGTTGAGCTATGGCGGCCGGGCTAGGACGCTTATCTCCAAACTCCCATGAGCTAACTGCTGCAGGACTCATTCCGATTGCCGTAGCTAGGCTGCTCTTCCGCCAACCGGCTAGTTTGCGCGCAATTGTAAGACGGGAACCGTCGAAAAAAGCGGCGACGTCGGCTGCTCGGCTGGGACCATCAATGGTGCTGTTCATGGATTAATAGCGTTCTTCTGAAGTCGGTTGCTGGCAGCGTTCCTGCTGCGGAGCTTGACGGGCGCGTCGGGCTCGTTCAAATGGTCGTCATTCGAAGCAGCCTGGACAACCAGACGAGAATTTGTCCTGACAGGAGGTGCGGCGAGGAGGTTTGAGAACCAGTTCCATGCCGATCCGTCCCCTTGACTTAGCCTGGGCATCCCGATCCCCAGTTCACCAAGCCAAGACACGACGTCTTGCGAATGAGCAACAACAAGGGTCAGACGATCCAAATCCTCAAAATCGGGGGATGTCGTGGCGTCGAACAACGCTGCTGTTTCGACTTCGGGAAGAGCCTCGAACAGCGAGGCCTGGTCCGGATTGAAATTTCGCTGTTGCGCGACTAGCTTTTTAGTTTGACTTTTTCTGTCCCACCGAATGGCGTCCAGCTTCCGGTATGGACCGGATGCCAACAACCACCGGATATCTTCAAAGGACCAGCCGACGCTTTTATTCAAGTTTGAACGTTGGACAACGTCCGCTTCGATTGCGGGCATCGAGTCGACTTCAGCCTGAGGCAGTGTTGCTGTTACGACATCTCTACCTTCACCAGGCAATGCGTCCGCAGCGAGTGAGTAGCGGCCGCAGGAGAACACCCGGTCTAGCCGATCGCGAAACAGGGTATAACGCGTCTGTCCCACCCACGCCACGTCGTGCCCTGATTCCTCGGAATAATCTTCCGCCACTTGCCGCGCAGCGGAGCGGTATGCCCAGCTAATCGCACCAAGAATGCCTGCGTGTTCAAGTCTGCGGAGAAGATCTTCTCGTTCGGTCATGGTTCCACCGTATACCATTTGCAGTAATTGCGTACGGAAACAACACCTTGAATAGATATCTTGCGGAAATCTTGATCAATGGCCGGCATAAAAGAAGCCAGTCTCTTCTCGGTGGGCCACATCTTGCAGACGGGCGCCGAGGGTTTCGGTAGTGGGGCGGTCTTTCCTTGGGAGTTCATCGTTCGGGCCCCCTACAGAACTCCGCGGGAGAGGGCCCTGATGATTCATCTGATGAGATACGCAGAGTACAACTTGACATAACGTCCGTTATCGGCCATATACAACAGGCGGGAGTAGCCCCAAAGGGATCCCAGGGTCTCCGCGGCCGTAGAAAGGGCCTAAAATTCTGACCATCGGTCCGTAGCCTTGCTGATGGCAGGAGAATGCGCGTGTCGTACTTCCTTTTTGCAACCCTCGACGCCGGAGGGAATTTGCCACCCGCGCTCGGCATTGCACGCGAGCTGGTGAACCTTGGTCACAGGGTGCGCTTTTTGGGTCATTCTCGTCAGGCCGCTGCAATTGGGACTTCAGGTGCGGAGTTTCGGCCCTACAGCCATTCGCCAAGGATGACGCCGGCAGAGCAGATGCCAACACTGCGCCAGGTCTCCATGATGGTATCCGTGTTCGCGGACGCTGGCATCGCACAGGACCTTCTGGAAGAAGCCAGGAAGGAGCCCCCGGATGTGGTGATCGTGGACTGCCTGCTGCTGGGCGCCATGGACGCCGCCGTCAAGGCTGGGTTCCGCACCGTGGCCCTGGTCCACAGCCTTTATGCGTTCTTCGATGGCCCGTTCCGGCGTAGTCCGATTGCGGCCATCCTGGCCGTGCGCGGATTGGGCCCGGGCAAGGTGATGAGAAGTGCACACCGGGTGCTGGTGTGCGCAGATCAGCAGCTTGACCCGGCCGGCAAGCCGAGCCGGGATGGGAAAGTGGTCTGGTCCGGGGCGGTAATCGACATTGACAGGCCGGCGGAGGCGCTCCGGCCTGGCACCAGGCCACGTGTCCTCATCAGTTTGTCCACCACAGCATTCAGCGGGCAGGAGGCATTCTTGCAGAAGGCGTTGAATGCAGTGAACGATCTTCCTGTGGAGGTGATTCTGACAACCGGGCCCGCTATCAGTCCGACGTCAATACAGGCACCCCGGAACACGACCGTTTACCGGTACCTTCCGCACAAGGAGGTAATGCCAGAGTGCGTTGCGGTGCTCGGGCATGGCGGGCATGCAACAACGATGCTCGCCTTGGCGCACGGTCTGCCTCTGGTGATAGCCCCCATGCACCCCCTCCTTGATCAGCGAATGGTGGGTCAGGCGGTGCAGGACGCTGGAGCCGGACTGCTGATCAAATCTTCAGCGTCACGAGATAAGATCGCCCACGCTCTCGGAGACGTCATTAACCTGCCAGCTTTCAGTCTGGCCGCGGCCGCCGTGGGGCAACGCCTGCGGGAGTCTGACGGCGCCCGGGCCGGCGCCCGGCTACTGATAGAAACCGTCAGCTGACTTCGGGCCGATCATCACACGTTCTGGACGCCCGATGGCACGTGGCCCGGGGTTCCGCCGCGGACCTCGCGTATCCGGCCGCAGATCTTAAGGTCCGTTAGCAGCACCAAAGCGCGAGTAGACACAGCTCCCGGAACTACCGCGTGCTGCGCGGCAAACGCCGCGAACACCTACGCCCCGCAAGCCTCCCTTAGCGCGTCGACGGAATCAGCCGGCACCTTGTCACCGGCGTCGGCGATCCGGCCCAGCGGCGTCGTAATTTCCGCAGGCACCCCGGCCGCGTCCGCGGCGGAGACGAGTCCGCCCAGCGCCGCCCTGTCCGAGGCGCTGACCAGTCCGTCCTCCACCACCGTGCAGACCTGCTTGCGAACCTCATCCGTGGCGGCGGTGGCTACCTTGGAAGCGGCGTCATTCGCGGCGTTTCCGGCCGCTTCCTGCACCGAACCACAGCCGGCAATAACGAGGAGCAGGGGAACTGCGGACAGGACGGCAAGTCGGCGTTTCATCCGTCCAGCCTAGCCGGGAGCTGTGGTCACGCTCGGCCGGAGCGCCCAATAGGGGCACCTCCCTGCGGTAACTTGATGTCACGCACGTGCCGCAAACGGAGGAAGGGCAACTCGTATGGGAAGCAATCATGACCGGCGCCTGCCGCGGCTTGAAGACGTGGCAGCGCGGGCCAATGTTTCCCACCAGACGGTCTCGCGGGTGATCAACAACCACCCCAATGTCAGTGCAGCGACGCGGGGTCGCGTAGAAGCGGCGATTGCCGAGCTTGGCTACCGGCGCAACACCGCCGCGCGGAGTCTGGTGACCCGCCGTACCCAGACCATCGGCGTCGTCGCCTCCGAGCTGGGACAGTACGGGCCGGCGAATACACTCCTGGGCGTCCAGCAGGCCGCCCGGGAGGCAGGCTATTTCGTGAGCATTGCCGCGATCAAGGGGGCCGGGTCCGAGGCGATTTCCGATGCCGTGCGCCACCTGACGGACCAGGGCACGGACGGTTTGATTGTGATCGCCCCGCACGACGGGACCCTGGAGGTGCTGGAGCGCCTGAAACTGAACGTGCCGGTGATCGTGGTGGGCGCAGCCGGCCAGGGGAACCTGTGCGGGGTGATGCTGGACCAGAAGCTCGGCGCACGCCTGGCGGTGGCCCACCTGATCAGCCTTGGCCACCGGCGCATCGGCCACGTCTCCGGACCGCTGGACTGGATCGACGGCCAGGCCCGTGTTGACGGCTGGCGCGAGGAACTGGCGGAAGCCGGCCTCAGTGACGACCTGCTGGTCGAGGGCGACTGGAGTGCGGGCAGCGGGTACCGGATCGGGCAGCAGCTGGCCGAGCAGCGCACCGCCACAGCAGTGTTCGTCAGCAACGACCAAATGGCCCTGGGCCTGCTGCGGGCCTTCGGCGAGAAGGGCGTCCGCGTACCCGAGGACGTGTCCGTGGTCGGCTTCGACGACCAGCCTGAATCGGCCTACTTCATGCCCCCGCTGACCACTGTCCGCCAGGACTTCGAGGAACTCGGCAAGCGCTGCATGGACCTGATGCGCGCCCAGATCGAGGAGGGTGCCGCCGGCGGCACCCTGGTAGTCGGCCCCGAGCTGGTGGTGCGGGCCAGCACCGCCGCCCGGCCGCCCCAACCCTGACGCCGGGAGCCCACTCGAATCACCCGAACGCATCATTTCCTTGACACCTTCTTTGTTAGCGCTAACAATGGTGGGGTTCGCAATGCTGCGAAATTACCTTGGAGGATTTGATGGACGTCTCAGTGGACGGAACCGAAAACTTTGTCATTGGCGTGGACTACGGCACGCTCTCCGGGCGCGCTGTGGTGGTCCGGGTCCGTGACGGCAAGGAGCTGGGCAGCGGCGTCTTCGACTACCCGCATGCGGTGGTGACGGACACCCTGCCGCCCGATGTCGCGGGTGTAGCGGACGACGGCGCCGCCCGGCTTCCCGGGGAATGGGCCCTGCAGGTGCCTAACGACTACCGCGACGTCCTTCGCAACGCGGTCCCTGCGGCGATCGCCGACGCCGGGATCGACCCCGCCGCCGTCGTCGGGATTGCCACCGACTTCACCGCCTGCACCATGGTGCCGGTCAAGGCCGACGGGACGCCACTGAATGAGGTCGGCGGCTTTGCCAACCGGCCGCACGCCTACGTGAAACTGTGGCGCCACCACGCGGCGCAGCCGCAGGCGGACCGCATCAACGCGTTGGCCGCCGAGCGCAAAGAAAACTGGCTCCCGCGCTACGGCGGCCTCATCTCGTCCGAATGGGAATTCGCCAAGGGACTGCAGCTCCTGGAGGAAGACCCGGAGACCTATGCCGCGATGGACCACTGGGTGGAGGCCGCCGACTGGATCGTCTGGCAGCTCTGCGGCAACTACGTCCGCAACGCCTGCACCGCCGGCTACAAGGGCATCTACCAGGACGGCCGCTACCCCTCCGAGGATTTCCTGGCGGCCCTCAACCCACAGTTCAAGGACTTCGTCAGGACCAAACTGGCGCACACCATCGGCCGTCTGGGCGACGCCGCGGGCTACCTCACGGCCGAGGCGGCCGCCTGGACCGGGCTGCCGGAGGGGATCGCGGTGGCGGTAGGCAATGTGGATGCCCACGTCACCGTCCCGGCGGCAAAAGCGGTGGAACCCGGACAGCTGGTGGCCATCATGGGCACCTCAACCTGCCACGTCATGAACGGCGCCGAACTGCACGAAGTCCCGGGCATGTGCGGCGTGGTGGACGGCGGCATTGTGGACGGCCTGTGGGGCTACGAAGCCGGACAGTCCGGCGTCGGCGACATCTTCGGCTGGTTCACCAAGAACGGCGTCCCGCCGGAGTACCACCACGCCGCCGCTGCCCGCGGCTTGGGCATCCACGAATATCTCACCGAACTCGCCGCAAACCAGGCCATCGGCGAACACGGCCTGATCGCCCTGGACTGGCATTCCGGCAACCGGTCGGTGCTGGTGGACCATGAACTCTCCGGCCTCGTGGTGGGGCAGACCCTCGCCACCCGGCCGGAAGACACCTACCGCGCCCTGCTGGAAGCCACCGCCTTCGGCACCCGGACCATCGTGGACGCCTTCCGCGATTCCGGTGTGCCCGTCAAGGAATTCATCGTGGCCGGCGGGCTGGTAAAAAACACGCTCCTGATGCAGATCTACGCCGACGTCACGGGCCTGCAGCTCTCCACCATCGGCTCAACCCAGGGTCCCGCCCTCGGTTCAGCCATCCACGCGGCCGTGGCCGCGGACCGATACCCCGACATCCGCGCGGCAGCCGAGGCCATGGGCTCCGAGCCTGGCGCGGTCTTCACCCCCATCCCGGCGAACGTTGCCGCCTACGAGGACCTATTCCAGGAGTACCGGACGCTGCACGACTACTTCGGCCGCGGCACCAACGACGTCATGCACCGGCTCAAGGCCATCCAGCGCCGCGCCGTCCGCCCCCTCGTCACGGCCGCGGTTTCCGCATGAGCGCGCTGCAGGAATCCATCGCCCAACTGCGGGCCGAGGTGTGCGCCCTGCATGCCGAACTCACCCGCTACGGGCTGGTGGTGTGGACCGCAGGCAACGTGTCCGCCCGGGTGCCCGGGCACGATCTGATGGTCATCAAACCGTCCGGGGTTTCCTACGATGACCTGCGTCCCGAGCTTCTGGTGGTCACGGACCTCTACGGCACTCCGGTCAGCGGCGCCAACATCGGCAGCGGCGGCACCGTCCACTGGGGCAACCCGCCGTTGTCGCCCTCGTCGGATACCGCGGCGCACGCGTACGTCTACCGCAACATGCCCGACGTCGGCGGTGTTGTCCACACGCATTCCACCTACGCCACCGCCTGGGCCGCACGCGGCGAGGCGATCCCGTGCGTGCTCACCATGATGGGCGATGAGTTCGGCGGCCCCATCCCGGTTGGCCCCTTCGCGCTGATCGGGGACGACTCGATCGGCCAGGGCATCGTGGAGGCGCTCAAGAACTCCAATTCGCCGGCCGTCCTGATGCAGAACCACGGGCCGTTCACGATCGGCAAGGACGCCCGGGCGGCAGTGAAAGCCGCGGTCATGTGCGAGGAAGTGGCCCGGACCGTCCATATTTCCCGCCAGCTTGGCGAGCCCCTGCCCATCGATCCGGCGCAGATCGGCTCCCTGTACGACCGCTACCAGAACGTCTACGGCCGCTAGGCCACTCACCAGGCCACCAGGCCACCCACCGCCGTCGCCCCTTTTACTTCAGCAGGAGAATCCATGCCCAACACCATCAACACCTCCGCAAACAGAACTTCGCTCGAGCAGTACGAAGTCTGGTTCCTCACCGGCAGCCAGCACCTCTACGGCGAGGACGTCCTCAAACAGGTGGCTGCACAGTCCCAGGAGATAGCCGCCGCCCTCAACGAGTCCTCGGATGTCCCGGTCAAGCTCGTCTGGAAGCCCGTGCTCACCGATTCGGACGCCATCCGCCGCACCGCCCTGGAAGCGAACTCGGACGACGCCGTGATTGGCGTGACCGCCTGGATGCACACTTTCTCCCCGGCCAAGATGTGGATCCGGGGCCTGGACCTGCTCCGCAAGCCGCTCCTGCACCTGCACACCCAAGCGAACGTTGAACTGCCGTGGGCGGACATCGACTTCGATTTCATGAACCTGAACCAGGCCGCGCACGGCGACCGGGAGTTCGGCTACATCCAGTCGCGCCTCGGCATTCCGCGCAAGACAGTGGTGGGGCACGTATCCAACCCCGACGTGTCCCGTCAGGTGGGATCCTGGCAGCGCGCCTCGGCCGGCTGGGCGGCCGTCCGGACCCTGAAGCTCACCCGCTTCGGCGACAACATGCGCAACGTCGCCGTCACCGAAGGTGACAAGACCGAAGCCGAGCTCCGCTTCGGCGTCTCCGTCAACACCTGGTCCGTCAACGAACTCGCCGAAGCGGTGCACGGCGCCGCAGAGTCCGACGTCGACACCTTGGTTGCGGAGTACGAGGACCTCTACGAGGTGGCCCCCGAACTCCGCGCCGGGGGAGCGCGGCATGAGTCGCTGCGCTACAGCGCGCGGATCGAACTGGGCCTGCGCAGCTTCCTGGAGGCCAACGGCTCCGCCGCTTTCACCACCTCCTTCGAGGACCTCGGCGCCTTGCGCCAGCTGCCCGGCATGGCCGTCCAGCGGCTCATGGCCGACGGTTACGGCTTCGGCGCCGAGGGCGACTGGAAGACAGCCATCCTGGTCCGGGCGGCCAAGGTGATGGGCGCGGGCCTCCCCGGCGGCGCCTCGCTGATGGAGGACTACACGTACCACCTCGTCCCGGGCCAGGAAAAGATCCTGGGCGCCCACATGCTGGAGGTCTGCCCCTCCCTGACCGCTACCAAGCCGCGCGTCGAAATCCACCCCCTCGGTATCGGCGGCAAGGAAGACCCGGTACGGATGGTCTTCGACACTGACGCCGGCCCCGGCGTTGTGGTTGCCCTGTCCGACATGCGTGACCGGTTCCGCCTCGTGGCGAACGCGGTGGACGTCGTGGACCTGGACGAGCCGCTGCCCAACCTTCCGGTGGCCCGCGCGCTGTGGGCGCCGAAACCGGACTTCGCGACCTCGGCCGCGGCCTGGCTGACCGCCGGGGCGGCCCACCACACCGTGCTCTCCACCGCCGTCGGAATGGACGTGTTCGAGGACTTCGCCGAGATCGCCCAGACCGAGCTGCTCACCATCGACGAGGGCACCACCATCCGGGGCTTCAAGAAGGAACTCGCCTGGAACGCCGCCTACTACAAGCTGGCCGGCGGCCTGTGACCGGACCCGAATACGGGCTTCGGCACGGGCAGTACACCGCGCAGATCACTGCGCGCGGAGCGGCCGTCCGCGTGTTGCAGCACGGGGGACGGGACCTCGTGGTCCCGTTCCCGGCCGACGGGCCCAACCCATCCTTCCGCGGCGTGATCGTTGCGCCCTGGCCGAACCGGATCCCGGACGGAAAGTACACGTTTGACGGTGTGGACTACCAGGTGCCGGTGAACGAACCGGCCCGGCAGTGCGCCCTGCACGGCTTCACCCCGGAGCTCGACTGGACACTGGAAACGCGCAGCGAGTCCGCGCTCACGCTGTGCTGCAGCATCGGGCCGACGCCGGGCTACCCGTTCGCGTTGACTATCACCGCCAAGTACCGGCTGGACAGCGACGGCCTGCACACCACCGTGACTGCAACCAACGCGGGGGAGCAGGCCGCACCGTACGGCGTGTGCCCGCACCCCTATCTGCTGGCGGGACCGGCGCCCCTGGACGAATGGAGCCTGGAAATTCCCGCAGGTACATTCCTGGGAGTGACGGCCGACAGGCTGCTGCCGCTGACCGCCCATTCGGTGGCCGGGCACAACTACGACTTCCGCGCTGCCCGCGCCATCGGCTCCATGGCAATCGACCACGCCTTCACCGACATAGCGTTCGACGGCGGTGGGCAGGCGTGCGTGGTGGTCCGGGCCCCGGGCGGGACCGGCGCCGGGATGGCGTGGGACCGAAGCTGCGCCTGGGTGCAGCTCTACACCGGGGACGCGGAACCGCCGCTGCCCACCCGGCTGGGGCTCGCCGTCGAACCGATGACCTGCCCGCCGGACGCGTTCAACAGCGGCACCGACCTCGTGCGGCTTGAACCGGGAGCCTCCCACCGCGCTGCGTGGCGCATCTTTGCCGCGTGATGCATCCGTCAACGGGGCGGATGCGTTGCGGATCCGGTCTAAGATAAACGCCGATGTGCGTTGACTCACATGCACTGAGAAGCTATGTTTGACGCATTGTTAGCGATAACAATTTGCCGGCGATCGTTCACCGGCCGCATTCCGTTCCATCCAGACCTACGCATTCCTTCCGCTGTTACCCGCCCCGCAGGGGGCACAACGACGTGCAGGGCTGCGATCAGCAACTTCGCGGGCCACGTGCCCGCGAAAGGAGAAAATTGTGAAGATCAGGAAACTCCTGGGCACCGTTGCGGTTGTCCTCGCTGTGACTGTCGGAGCCACTGGCTGCGGCAGCCGCGGCGGCGCGTCGGCTGAGCCCGCCGCCAGCGGTGCCGCCGGCGCCCTGGTGGGAATCTCAATGCCGACGCAGACGTCGGAGCGGTGGATCGCGGACGGCAAGAACGTCTCCGACTCCGTCGCCAAGCTTGGCTACAAGGCCGATCTGCAGTACGCCAACGATGATATCCCCACGCAGGTGGCGCAGATTGAGAACATGCTCACCAAGGGCGCCAAGGCCTTGATTGTGGCGGCCATTGACGGCACCACGCTGACCGACGTCCTTGCCAAGGCCAAGGAACAGAACGTCAAGGTCATCGCCTACGACCGGCTCATCAACGGCACGCCGAACGTCGATTTCTACACCACCTTCGACAACTACACCGTCGGCGTGCAGCAGGCCACATCGCTGCTGACCGGCCTGGGCCTGGTCGATGCGGCCGGCAAGAAGGTGGACGGCAAGGGGCCCTTCAACGTGGAACTCTTCGCCGGGAGCCCGGACGACAACAACGCCAACTTCTTCTGGTCAGGCGCCATGGACACCCTCAAGCCGTACATGGATGCCGGCACCCTGAAGGTGCCCAGCGGACAGACCAAGTTCGAGCAGGCAGCCATCCTGCGCTGGCAGGCCCCCGTGGCCCAGAAGCGCATGGAAGACATCCTCACCGCCGCCTACAGCTCCGGCACCAAGCTCAACGGCGTCCTCTCACCGTATGACGGCCTCTCCATCGGCATCATCTCCGCCCTGACCAGCACCGGCGGCTACGCCAAGGGAAGCCTGCCGATCGTTACCGGGCAGGACGCCGAAAAGGGTTCCGTCAAGTCCATCACCGCCGGTGAGCAGTACTCAACGATCTTCAAGGACACCCGCCAGCTGGGCGCCCAGGCCGTGAAGATGGTGGATGCCCTCCTGAAGGGCCAGGAGCCCGAGGTCAACGACACCAAGACCTACAACAATAAGGTCAAGGTTGTCCCGGCGTACCTGCTGAAGTCCGTCATCATCACCAAGGACAACTACCAGAAGGAACTCATCGACTCCGGCTACTACACGGCGGCCGACGTCAAGTAGCGATCTCGAAGGGCGGCGGCCCGCCGTCGGGTCCTGGCCGCCGCCCTTCCCGTAGACCCCTGCAGCCGCAGGCGGTCCCAGATACAACCAGTCAGTGAGAATTGGCGATGAACACACCCATTCTTCAAATGCGCGGAATCACGAAGACCTTCCCGGGCGTGAAAGCGCTCCAGGACGTCACCCTGCAGGTGAACCGCGGCGAGGTCCATGCCATCTGCGGCGAGAACGGTGCCGGAAAATCCACCCTGATGAAGGTGCTGTCCGGTGTCTACCCCCACAGCTCCTTCGACGGCGACATCCTGTTCGAAAACGAGCCCTGCAACTTCGCCAGCATCGGCGACAGCGAGAAGCGCGGAATCGTGATCATCCACCAGGAACTGGCACTGAGCCCCTACCTGTCGATCGCGGAGAACATCTACCTTGGCAACGAACAGGCCACGCGGGGCTGGGTGGACTGGCGCAAGACCAACCTGGAGGCCGCGAAGCTCCTGGCACGGGTGGGGCTGAGCGAAAACCCTGTCACTCCTGTGCAGCAGATCAGCGTGGGCAAGCAGCAGCTGGTGGAAATCGCCAAGGCGCTGTCCAAGCAGGTCAAGCTCCTTATCCTCGACGAACCGACGGCCGCCCTCAACGACGAGGACTCGGGCCACCTGCTGGACCTGATCCTGCATCTCAAAGGCCAGGGCGTCACATCCATCATCATCAGCCACAAGCTCAACGAGATCCGCAAGGTTGCGGACGCCGTCACCATCATCCGTGACGGCAAGACCATCGAAACGCTCCGCCTCGGCGACGGCGGGATCACGCAGGAACGCATCATCCGCGGAATGGTCGGCCGCGACCTTGAGAGTCTCTACCCGGACCGCACTCCCCGGATCGGTGAGGAAGTCCTGCGGATCGAGGACTGGTCCGTGCGGCACCCGCAGGACCACAGCAGGATGGTGGTCACCAACGCCAGCCTCAACGTCCGCAAGGGCGAGGTGGTAGGGCTGGCCGGGCTGATGGGTGCCGGCAGGACAGAGCTGGCCATGAGCGTGTTTGGCCGCAGTTACGGCACCGCAACGTCAGGCAAGGTCTTCAAGCACGGCGTGGAAATCAACACCGGCACTGTTTCCGCCGCCATCAAGCACGGGATCGCCTACGCCACCGAGGACCGCAAACGCTATGGGCTGAACCTCATTGAGGACATCAAGCGGAACGTGTCCATGGCCGCGCTTCCCAAGCTGGTCAAGCGGGGCTGGGTGGATAAGAACCAGGAAACCGTGGTGGCCAACCAATACCGCAAGAGCATGAACATCAAGGCCCCGTCCGTTGCGGCCATCACGGGCAAACTGTCCGGCGGCAACCAGCAGAAGGTGGTGCTGAGCAAGTGGATGTTCTCCGACCCGGACGTGCTGATCCTTGACGAGCCCACTCGCGGAATCGACGTCGGCGCCAAGTTTGAGATTTACACGATCATCGCGAAGCTGGCCGCTGAAGGTAAGGCAGTCATCGTGATTTCCTCCGAACTGCCCGAGCTGCTGGGCATCTGCGACCGGATCTACACCCTGTCCGCCGGGCACATCACCGGCGAGGTTCCCATCGCCGACGCATCGCAGGAAACCCTTATGCACTTCATGACCCAAGAGAAGGAATAGCGAACATGTCCGCCCTCCGAGAATCCCTGGGCTTTCTGACAAGCCGCCTCCGCCAGGTTGGCATCTTTGTTGCCCTGATCCTGATTGTCCTGCTGTTCCAAGTCCTGACTGACGGGATCCTGCTGGAGCCGCAGAACGTCACCAACCTGGTGGTCCAGAACAGCTACATCCTGATCCTGGCCATCGGTATGGTGATGGTCATCATCGCCGGACACATCGACCTTTCGGTCGGCTCCATTGCCGGTTTCATCGGCGCGGTGGCCGGTGTCATGATCGTGCACTGGGGCTGGGCCTGGTGGATTGCCATCCCTGCCTGCCTGCTGGTCGGTGCGTTGGTGGGCGCCTGGCAGGGCTACTGGATTGCGTACATTGGGATCCCCGCGTTCATCGTCACCCTCGCCGGGATGCTGATCTTCCGAGGCCTGACCCTGATCACCCTCAAGAACCAGCAGATCACCCCCTTCCCGGCCGAGCTGCGGGCTCTTGGCGGCGGCTTCCTGCCGGACATTTCCGGCGGCACCTCCGTCCTGGAATGGCTGACGGTCATTCTCGGCGTGGGCGCCACGGTGGCACTGGTGATCCAGGCAGTCAAAGAACGCAGGGTCCGGAAGAAGTTCGATCTTGAGAATGAACCGATGGCCTGGTTCGCCATAAAGACGGTGTTCATCGCCCTGCTCATGCTGATCATCACGTTCCTTCTCGCCAGCTACCGGGGCACCCCGATCGTCCTGATCGTTCTCGCTGTCCTGGTGATTGTTTACACGGCACTGATGAACAACAGCGTCTTTGGCCGCCACACCTACGCGATCGGTGGCAACCTCCATGCCGCAGAGCTGTCCGGCATCAAGACGAAAGCGGTCACCTTCCGGCTTTTCGTGAACATGGGTGTCCTCGCAGCACTGGCCGGCCTCGTGTTCACCGCCCGGCTCAACTCCGCACAACCGGCCGGCGGCACAGGCTTTGAACTGGACTCCATCGCCGCCGCGTTTATCGGTGGCGCGGCTGTCCAGGGCGGCGTCGGCACTGTGGCCGGCGCCATGATCGGCGGCCTGATCATGGGCGTCCTGAACAACGGTATGTCCATCCTCGGCCTCGGCACTGACTACCAGCAGCTCATCAAGGGCCTGGTGCTGCTGATCGCCGTCGGCTTCGACATTTTCAACAAGAACCGCAGCGGCAAGGGCGGCGGCGCGGCCTTCGGCAAGCGCCTGAAGGTCAAGCCGGACACCGGTGCCGCAGCGGACGCCGGCATACCCGCGGGTGAGGTTCCCGCTCCGGCGGCCGCCGCCAAGTAGCGGGCGGCAGTGCACAGCTTCACGTAGCGTGCCGCGGACGCGGCCGGCGGCTCAGTCAGCGTCGGCCGCGTCCCCGTGCACGTCGGCCAGGTTGTCCTCGGAGCGGTCCAGGTAGGCCAGCAGGAGGTCGGCCGCGCGGTCCGGTTCGCCGGCCTCCAGCGCCTCGCAGATCGCCTCGTTCTCGCGCAGGTAGTGGTGGTAGAACTGCCCGTCCATGGTGGCCTTATGGAAAAACAGCCGCATCTCGGCCAGCACCTGCGCCATCATGCTGTTCAGCCGCCTGCTTCCCGCCAGCGCCACAATGGCGCCGTGGAAATGCTGGTTGGCGCTGCCCAGGGCTTCCTCGTCGCCGGCGGCCGCGGCCCGCTTGCCCTCCTCGACGGCGGCGCGCACGGCGGCCACGCCCTCCGCTGATCCCCCGCCGCGCAGGGCGCTGACTTCAATGGCTCGCCGGACCGTGTAGACGTCGTGGATGTCGCCCACGCCGAGGCTCGCCACAAACACGCCGCGGTTGGGCTGCCGGACCACGAGCCGCTCGCTGGCCAGTTCGGCGAAGGCCTCGCGCACCGTGTTCCGGGAGACGCCCAGGTCCTCGGCGATGGTGGATTCGGTGAGGCGTGCGCCGGGAAGCAGGGCTCCCTCGGCCAACTGGCTGCGAAGTTCATCCGCCACCCGCTCCGCGACGGAGGGAACGGCCACGCGGAGGCGGCCTGCGGTGGATCTGACGGCGGAGCTTGGAGTGGCCATACCTGAAAATTTACATGATCGTCACATCGTTGAATCGAAGGATTGTTGAACAATCGCTAAATTTAGTGCATCCTAGTTAGACCACTCAATGAGACGGGGATCACACATGACAACCATCGACCTGAACAGCGACGTCGGCGAGTCCTTCGGACGCTGGACCCTGGGTGATGACGCCGCGATGTTTGCCTCTGTTTCCAGTGCGAACGTGGCCTGCGGCTTCCACGCCGGCGATCCCGGCGTTATCCGCCGGACCTGCCGTGACGCCGCTGCCGCCGGCGTCGTCATCGGCGCCCATGTCAGCTACCGGGACCTCGCCGGTTTCGGCCGCCGCTTCCTGGACATCAGCCCCGGCGAACTGGCCGACGACGTCGTCTACCAGATCGGGGCACTGCAGGCTCTCGCAGCAGTTGAGGGAGCGCGGGTCCGGTATGTGAAGCCGCACGGCGGCCTCTACAACGCCATTGTCACCCACAGCGCCCAGGCGCAGGCTGTCGTCGATGCCGTGAAATCGGTGGACCCCGGCCTGCCGATCATGGGCCTGCCCGGTTCTGAAGTCCTGCGGCTGGCAGAGAAGGCCGGACTGCGGGCGGTAACCGAAGCCTTCGCTGACCGGGCCTACAACCCGGACGGAACGCTCGTCTCCCGCTCGGCCCCGGGCGCGGTGCTTCACGACACGGCCGAAGTGGCGGAGCATGTATTAAGGATGGCAACCGAGGGATCGGTCAGGACCATCGACGGTTCCATCCTGAAGCTCCGCGCGGAAAGCATCTGCGTGCATGGTGACTCACCCGGGGCCGTAGCCATGGCCTCGGCCGTGAAGTCCGCACTCGGCGACGCCGGCATCGGCATCAGCCCGTTCGCCTAACCCGAAACGTCCAGCCTGAACCGCACAGCCTGAACCACACAGCCTGGCAGTCACCGCATCAACCAAGCCACCCTCACCCCCGGAGGAACCCCATGACCAGCACCAACAAGGCAGCGAAGCCCGCGTCCAGGAAACCGCCGCGCGGCGCCCTCAAGGCGTACGTCGCCAGCCTCACCGGCACCTCGCTCGAGTACTACGATTTCGCCATCTACTCGGTCGCATCCGCCCTCGTGTTCCCCAAGATCTTCTTTCCCTCCAACGACGAATTCGTGGGGCTCCTGCTGTCCTTCTCCGCCTTCGCAGTGGGCTACCTGGCCCGCCCGATCGGCGGCGTCATCTTCGGCCGCCTCGGCGACAAAGTGGGCCGCAAGTACGTCCTGGTCTTCACCCTGGTGCTGATCGGCCTCGCCACCGTCCTGATCGGTGCGCTGCCTGACTACTCCGTCATCGGCGTCGCGGCCCCCGTCATCCTGGTTCTGCTGCGCCTTGCCCAGGGCATCGGCGTCGGCGGCGAATGGGGCGGCGCGGTACTGCTGTCCAGCGAATTCGGCGACCCCAACAAGCGCGGCTTCTGGTCCTCCGCGGCCCAGATCGGGCCGCCCGCCGGCAACCTGATGGCCAATGGTGTCCTGGCCGTCCTGGCGGCATCGCTCAGCAATGAGGCCTTCCTGTCCTGGGGCTGGCGCGTGGCCTTCCTCGCCTCGGCAATCCTGGTGGGCTTTGGCCTGCTGATCCGTCTCCGGCTCGAGGAAACCCCGGTCTTCAAGGCCATCCAGGCACACGGTGAGCGCCCCAAGGCGCCCATCAAGGAGGTCTTCACCACCGAACCCAAGGCCCTGATCTCCGCCGCACTTTCCCGCCTCTGCCCGGACGTCCTCTATGCCCTGTTCACCGTGTTCGTGGCCGTCTACGCCACCAAGGAACTGGGCATGACCACCGGCAACGTGCTGGCCGCCATCCTTATCGGTTCCGCGTTCCAGCTCTTCCTGATCCCGGCCGCCGGCGCCCTCACCGACCGCTTCAACCGCCGCTGGGTCTACGGCATTGCCGCCGCGGCAACGGCAGTCTACATTCCGCTGTTCTTCCTGATGATCGCGGGCAGGTCCGTGCTGATGCTGACCCTGGGTGTGGTGATCGGCCTGGCCCTTCACGCCTTTATGTACGGCCCGCAGGCAGCCTTCATCACCGAACAGTTCCCGGCCCGTCTGCGCTACGCCGGCAGTTCATTGGCCTACACCCTGGCCGGCGTGATCGGCGGCGCCGTGGCTCCGCTGATCTTCACCGCCCTCTACGGCGCGGCCAACGGCGGCTGGTACCTGATCGCCGGCTACATCGCGCTCACCGCCGTCGTCACCATCGTGGGGATGCGCCTCGGCCGTGACCCGCAGCCGGAAGCGGACCTCCGCCTGCTCCACACTGACAACGCCCACGGCAGCCACGCCTGAGCGGCGCGGCCGGATTCCCATGGAAACAGTCAGCAACCCCGCCACGGCAGCCCGCGTGCTCGCCGCCCGCGTTTTGTCCGTAAGGACGGTAGGTACGACGGCGGTGCTCGCCGAACTCTCCGGGCTCCACGATGTGCTGGCCCTGCAGGCCCTCCTGCTGGAGCAGCCGCTGCCGGGCCAGGTGGACGTCCTGGCCGCCGCTGAAACGGTGATGGTCAGGGCGGACTCACCGGCCGCTGCGCGCCGGATGGCTTCGCTGCTGCTGGAGCTGGACCTGACGGCCCAGTCCCATGCGGAGGGAAAGCTGGTCACCATCGATACCGTGTACGACGGCGAGGACCTCGCCGAAGTCGGCCGCCTCACCGGCCTGGGCGCGGAGGGAGTGGTGGCCGCCCACACCGGGCAGGTCTGGACCGTTGCCTTCGGCGGCTTCGCCCCCGGGTTCGGCTACATGGTGGGGGAGAACCAGTCACTGGAAGTCCCGCGCCGCAGCTCCCCCCGGACGGAAGTGCCCGCCGGTGCCGTGGCCCTGGCCGGCAACTATTCCGCCGTCTACCCGCGGAAATCCCCGGGCGGCTGGCAGCTGATCGGCCGCACCGCGGCACGGATGTGGGACCTCGGCCGCGAGCAGCCGGCGCTGGCCGCGCCGGGTGACCGGGTGCAGTTCCGGGCCGTCCGGGAACTCGTGGAAGTTCCGGATCCTGAGGCTCCGTCTGGCTCGGAAGGGCCCGCGGTTACCGATCCTTCGCTTCAGTCCGGCCTCCGGATCCTGTCCCCGGGCCTGCAGAGCCTGATCGAGGACCTGGGCCGCCCCGGCCACGCCGGTCTGGGCGTATCCGCCGCCGGCGCGCTGGACCGGTCCTCCCTGCGCCGCGCGAACCGGATGGTGGGCAACCAGCCCCATGCCGCCGTCGTCGAAACCGTTGCCGGCGGGCTGCGCGTGCAGGCTGCGGGGGACCAGGTGCTGGCCGTCACCGGCGCACCATCGGCACTGACTGTTCTGACGCCGTCGAACGTTTCCGATGCGAACGGCACTGACAACCAGCCCGCGGAACAGGTGCGCGAGGTGCCCATGGCCACCGCTTTCGCCCTGCTGGACGGCGAAATCCTCACAGTGGGGCCGCCGGAGCGCGGCTTCCGCAGCTACCTCGCCATCCGCGGCGGTGTGGTTGCCGAGGCGGTGCTCGGCAGCCGGTCCACGGACACCATGTCCGGGATTGGTCCCGCACCGCTGGCCGCCGGGCAGCTGCTGGCAGCCGGTGCCGCCACGTCCTCCAACGTGGTGGGCAATCCCGAACTGCAGCCCGACTTTCCGGACGCCGGCGTGACGGTGCTGGACCTCGTCCCCGGACCCCGGGACGACTGGTTCGACACCGCCGCGCTCGAATCACTCTGCGCCCAGGACTGGGAAGTGACGCCCCGCTCCAACCGGGTGGGCATGCGCCTGAACGGTGAGCCGCTGCGCCGGAGCCGGGAGGGGGAGCTGGCCAGTGAAGGAACCGTGGCCGGCGCCGTCCAGATTCCGCCCGAAGGCCAGCCCGTGCTGTTCCTGGCCGACCACCCCATCACCGGCGGCTACCCCGTGATCGGTGTGGTGGTGGACCACCAGCTGGATCTCGCCGCGCAGATTCCCATCGGGGGCCGGATCCGGTTCCGCTGGGCTCCCGGCCACGGACCGGCCGCCGATGCCTCCTCCGAACGGGCCAACGCTTCGCAGACAACAGATTCCCCCTCAACAGATTCCCCAGACAAAGTGAGCAACTGATGCGTAAGGTCCTGATCGCCAACCGCGGAGAAATCGCCGTCCGCATTGCCCGTGCCTGCGAGGACGCCGGGCTCGAATCCGTGGCCGTCTACGCGGACGTGGACGCCGACGCCATGCACGTCTCCGCCGCCACGGAGGCCTACAGCCTGGGCGGCAACGCGCCGTCGGACACCTATCTGAGCATCCCCAACCTCCTGCGCGTGGCGGCGAAGTCCGGCGCGGACGCCGTGCACCCCGGCTACGGCTTCCTGTCCGAGAACGCGGATTTCGCCCAAGCGGTCCTGGACGCCGGCCTGACCTGGATCGGCCCCGGCCCGGAGGCCATCCGGCAGCTGGGCAACAAGATCACGGCCCGCGAGATCGCCGTCCGCGCCGGCGCCCCGCTGGTTGCCGGCAGCGACGGTCCGGTGGCCTCCGCCGCGGAAGCGCGGGCCTTCGCCGAAGAACACGGCCTGCCCGTCGCCATCAAAGCAGCCTTCGGCGGCGGCGGCCGCGGGCTGAAAGTAGTCCGCGAAATGGACCAGATCGAGGAGTCCTTCGACTCCGCGGTCCGGGAAGCCGTGGTGGCTTTCGGCCGCGGCGAATGCTTCGTGGAGCGTTACCTGGACCGGCCGCGGCACGTGGAAGCACAGGTGCTGGCGGACCAGCACGGCAACGTGATGGTGGTGGGTACGCGCGACTGCTCGCTGCAGCGCCGGCACCAGAAGCTGGTGGAGGAGGCGCCCGCGCCGTTCCTATCCGGGGAACAGACCCGGCAAATTTACGACGCCGCCAAGGCAGTGTGCCGCGAAGCCGGCTACACGGGGGCCGGGACGGTCGAATTCCTGGTGGCCGCCGATGGCACCGTCGCGTTCCTTGAGGTGAACACCCGGCTGCAGGTGGAACACCCCATCACCGAGGAGACCACCGGCGTGGACCTGGTGCAGGAGCAGGTCCGGATCGCTGCGGGCGAGCCCCTTCGCCTCACCACTGATCCGGAACCGCGCGGCCATTCATTCGAATTCCGGCTCAACGCAGAGGATGTGGGCCGCGGCTTCCTGCCCTCGCCCGGAACCATCGCCACGTTCAGCGGCCCCACCGGTCCCGGCATCCGGCTGGATTCCGGCGTCCGGTCCGGATCCATCGTGGCGCCGCAGTTCGATTCGCTGCTGGCCAAGCTGATCGTCACCGGCGCGGACAGGCCGCAGGCGCTCCGCCGGGCCCGCCGGGCCCTCGCAGAAATGGAAATCACCGGCGTGGCCACCGTCCTGCCCTTTCACCGCGCCGTGGTGGCGGCGCCGGACTTCACGTCGGAAACCGCTTTGGGGATCCACACGCGCTGGATCGAGACGGACTTCGCGGACTCCATCGCGGCGGATCCGGAGTTCGGCACGTCCGTCCCGGACGGTGCGCGGCGCACCATCACCGTTGACGTCGATGGCCGGCGCCTCGCCGTCGGGCTTCCCGCCGCCCTGTTGGACGGCTGGGCGCGGTCCGGTGCGCGCGTTCCGGCCGGGGTTTCCATGGAAGACGAGCACGACGGCGGCGCCGAGGCGGGTGCCGCCCAGCCCGGCGAGCTGCGGGCGGGCATGGCCGGAACGGTCGTGAAGTGGCTGGTGGAGCCGGGCGCCGAAGTGGCTGCCGGGGATCCGGTGGTGGTGCTGGAGGCCATGAAAATGGAGACCCAGGTTGCCGCGCACAGGGACGGGACCCTGACGGACGTGCGGGCTCTAGCCGGCGGAGTTGTCGGCGCGGGGGCCGTGTTGGCGCTGATCGAATAGACAGGTTCCCGCGCTCATCGGAAATTCCCGCGCCAAGCGGAGAAAGGAAAGTCCGGCCGGGAGAAATTCCGGCCGGACTCCTGCTGATGCTGTGAAAAGTCTTAGTCGGTGTGGTTGGACAATGCCACCAGGACACCGGCAAGGGCAAAGTACTTGTTGCTGCCGAGGTCCTTGACGGTCTTGATGCCCATTCCGGCGAGGAGTTCGTCGTGCTTCTCCGTCAGGCCGGCCAGCGCCGACGGCGGGGCATCAAGGATTTCCTTCAGGCTCTTGCCCTCGTAGTCCTTGTCGAGTTTCTTGCCCAGTTCAATTGATACGGCCATGATCATCCTTTGCTCGAACGAACCTTGAAGTCGGCAATCCAGGCGCGGAATGCTCCGGATTGCCATGCCGCCCACAGTGCCCCGGCGCCATAGTGGCTACGCTATCCCAGCTGTGGGCGCGCGGGGAGTTTTTGGGACTGGTTTTTTGTGGCCGGAATGGGGGCAGAATGCTTCCGCTGAGTGGGAGCTTAGGTTGCCACCGGCGCCGTGACGGAACAAGGTTGCAGCATGACCAAGTTGCAGGCAACGGCCAACCACTTTGGAACGGATGTCACGGCAGGAATCGAGGCGGAGCCCGATGGTGTCATCACCCTGGCTCCTCATCTTGCTGCCCTGTGGGAGCTGGCGGCGCCATTTCTTGACGTGCGGAACAATGACGCCCACACGCTGTACGCCTTCGGCCTGGCCAGCGCACTGCTGGACGCGCACCCCGAAGCGGATGCCGCCGTCGTGCTTCCCGCGATCATGCTGCACGACATCGGCTGGTCCCAGGTGCCGCCGTCGGAGGTCCTGGCGGCGATCGCGCCGGGAGGCGGCAGGCCGGACCTCGTGCTGCTGCATGAGAAAGAGGGCGCCAGGCTCGGGGCGGAGCTTCTCGGGAAGTCCGGCTACGATGCCGCGAAAATCCCGGCGATTCTGGACATCATTGACGGCCACGACTCCCGCCGTGAAGCACTCTCCATCGAGGACGCCATCGTCAAGGACGCCGACAAAACGTGGCGGCTCAGTCCACACGGCATCGACACGGTGATGGACTGGTTCGGCCTGGACCGGGGGCAGGCGCTCCGGCTGTGCAGCCAACGCGTGCACGGCCACCTGTTCACGGACGAGGCGAAAGCCATGGCACGGGCGCTGTCGGCGCTGGAATCGGTCACCGCGTGGCCGCAGCGCCAACAACTGCTCAAGGCCGGACCGAACGCCGGACAGAACGCCGGCACGAACTCCGGCGGGGACGACGGCCCCGCCTCCATCTAGACTCGAATCCGGACACTGGCAGGCGCGTCCGGAAACGAGGAGGTCCCCATGGCCGGCGGCAGCCGCGAGCCCGGACGCACAGTGACGTCCAAGGTGCTGGCCATACTGGAGGCCTTTGAGACCTCCCGCGGCGCCCTGAGCCTGACCGATATCGCGGAGAAATCCGGGTTGCCGCTCAGCACGACGCACCGGCTGGTCAATGAACTGACGGACTGGGGCTTCCTCTCACGGGAGCCAAACGGACGCTACCAGCTCGGCATCCGGCTGTGGGAACTCGCCCAGAACACCGGACGCCAGTTGCGTGACGCCGCCCAGCCCTACGTGCAGGACCTGTTTTCCCTCACGGGCGAGACCGCACACCTGGCGGTACGGGCCGGCCATGAAGTCCTCTACATTGACCGCGTTTACGGCTCGAAACGCGTGCCCCGGGCCTCCCGCGTGGGAGGCCGTCTCCCGATGCACGCGACCGCCGTCGGGAAGGTCATTCTGGCATTCGAGGACGACTGGGTCCGCGACGCCTATCTGAACCGGGACCTCGAACGGCCTACCGCGCACACGCATATCGACCCGCGGCGGTTCGCCGAAGAGCTCACCCAGATCCGGGCGCAGGGTTACGCCACCACCCTGGAGGAAGTGCGGCTGGGCTCATGCTCCATCGCCGTCCCCGTGTTCCATACGGGCCGGATCGGTGCCGGTCTCGGCCTGGTGCTGCCCAGCTCGCACGCGTCCACCATGACCCGGCATCTTCCGGTCCTGAAGGGGATCTCCGCTCAGATTGAGCGGGCCACCGCACGGATTCCGCTGGAGACGCTGATCGGCGTGCACCGCGGCCCGCGGACCTGAACCGCTTGCAGGCGGTGCCAGTTAACCCAGGCAGCCCCAGGATGTGGTCCCGGGGCTGCCTGTATTAAGCGGTGAAACTTCGTCGATTACGAGAGCGTCGACGTATCAATCACGAAGCGGTAGCGGACGTCCGAAGCGAGGACTCGTTCGTACGCTTCGTTGATCTTGCCGGCCGGGATGACCTCGATCTCGGCGCCCAGGTGGTGCTCGGCGCAGAAGTCGAGCATTTCCTGGGTCTCGCGGATGCCGCCGATCATGGAACCGGCGAAGGAGCGGCGGCCGCCGATGAGGGCAAATGCGTTCACGGGAAGCGGCTCGGCCGGGGCGCCGACGTTCACCATGGCACCGTCGAGGGACAGCAGCTGCAGGTAGGAGCTGATGTCGATCGAGGCGCTGACCGTGTTGATGATCAGGTCGAAGCTGCCCGCCAGGTCCGTGAAAGTGGCCTCGTCGCTGGTGGCGTAGTAGTGGTCCGCTCCCAGCTTCAGTCCGTCCTCCTGCTTTTTCAGCGACTGCGACAGGACACTGACCTCAGCGCCCATGGCGTGCGCGAGCTTGACGGCCATGTGGCCGAGCCCGCCGAGGCCGACGACGGCGACCTTCTTGCCGGGACCGGCACCCCAGTGCCGCAAGGGGGAGTACGTGGTGACGCCCGCGCACAAAAGGGGAGCGGCGACGTCGAGCTCTATGCCTTCGGGGATGCTGACCACGAAGTTTTCGGTGACGACGACGTGGGTGGAGTAGCCGCCCTGGGTGATGGTGCCGTCGCGGTCCACGGCGCCGTAGGTGCCGGTGTTTCCGGCGAGGCAGTACTGCTCCTCGCCCTTCTTGCAGTTGACGCATTCGCCGCAGGAATTGACCATGCAGCCGACGCCGACGCGGTCGCCGACGGAGTGCTTGGTGACGGCGGTGCCGACCTCGGTGACGATGCCGGCAATCTCGTGGCCGGGAACCAGCGGGTACTGCTGGGGTCCCCACTCACCGCGGACGGTGTGGATGTCCGAGTGGCAGATGCCGGCAAATTTGATCTCGATCAGAACATCGTGCGGGCCGACGTCGCGGCGTTCGATGGTGGTGGGGACGAGATCTCCGTCAGCGGACGGGGCAGCGTAGGCATGAGCGATAAGCAATATTTCTCCTATTGAGAGGGGCAGACAGCTTTCGGATGGAGCTGCTGGAGTTCGTGGCCGCGGGCGGGTGGCGCCGAGCGGGCACTCTTCCATCAAAGCGCATCCGGCAGTTCTGAGGGAGGCCCTGCCTTGAGGGGTACTGGCAGGGCCCCCCTCGGTGAACCCGTACCTGGCGCCTTACAGGTTCCGGGCTGGCATCTTTGCGGTCTGCACGATGTTTTCCGTGGCGGCCCAGGAGGCGAGGAGTTTGAGGGCTTCCTCCGAGGGGCTGCCGGGCACGGCGGGGTAGACCGTCAGGGTGTGGCCGGGGTCCTCGTCCAGTTCCAGGACCTGGTAGTCCAGTTCCAGGAGCCCCACCACCGGGTGCTGAAACAACTTGGTGCCGGAGTAGTGGCGTCTGACATTGTGCGCTGCCCAGCGGGTGCGGAAGTCGTCGCTGCGCATGGAGAGTTCGCCCACGAGTTCGGCGATTCCCTTGTCATGCGGATTGCGGCCTGCTTCGCGGCGGAGGATGGCCACATTGGCGCTGGCGGCGCTGTTCCAGTCGGTATAGAAGTTGTGCGACCGCGGGTCCAGGAAGATGAACCGCGAGTGGTTCCCCGGCCGCGTCGCACCGCGGTACATGTCAGCGTAGAGGGCGTAGCACAGGGTGTTGGCGGCCACGATGTCCAGCCGGTTGTTGCCGATGAACGCGGGTGCGCCGGTGATGGCATCCAGCAGGTGCTGCAGCACGGGACGGACCCCGCGGCCTGTGGTGTTTGCCGGGCTGCGCTTGCGGCCGGAGGTCGCGGCCGCGCGTGCCAGGTCGTAGAGGTGATCATGCTCGGCGCGGTCCAGTTCCAGCGCGCCGGCGATCGAGTCGAGGACGCTGTCCGAGACGCCCGCGAGGTTCCCCCGTTCGAGGCGGGTGTAGTACTCCACGCTGACGCCCGCGAGGCGTGCGACTTCTTCGCGCCGCAGTCCGGGGACGCGGCGCCGGCCGCCGTAGGGTTCCAGGCCTGCCTGTTCCGGGGTGATGCGGGCACGGCGCGAGGACAGGAACTGCCGTACCTCTGCTCGGTTATCCATGGGACTTCGTTACGGGGAACCCTGATCGGCGTGGGAGGTTCTGCTGGTGCCTTGTTGCGGGCTTCCGTGGTCCGGGGCCCGCAACGGCGAAACGAGGATTCGCAGTCAGACCCGGGACCTGCCTTGAATGAAATGGAAGATCAGCACAACCACTGCAACAACCAGAAGTATGTGAATAAGGCCGCCGCCGATATTGGCGAGCAGGCCCAAAAGCCAGAGAACTGCGATGATGATGGCTATCCAAAGCAACATGGGACTCTCCTTGGTTTCGCTTGGCCGGGCACTGACCCGGCCTAACACCCACTCGGTATCGCGTGGTGATAATCACCATATTTCAGAAAATGGCTACTGGATACGGCGAAACACTAAGTAGGCTACATAAAATTTATGAGTCAAACCCGCCCGCTGATCACCCGGTCACGCCCGGCAAGAATGCCCATCACGGCGAGTACCGCCATGAGGCCCGCAGTGACAAGGAGCGGAAGCGTCCAGTCTCCGCTGACATCCCGAAGGCCGCCGAACATCACCGGCCCCGCCGCCGCGAGGGCGTAGCCAACGGACTGTGCCATGCCGGACAAAGACGCTGCCTGCGGGTAATTCACGGTCCGGAGGCTGAACAGCGACAGCGCAATGACAATGAGGCTGCCGCAGCCGATTGCCCCCAGCAGGACCCACAGCAGAATGAGGTCCGGCGCAATGGCCAGCCCGAGGAACGTGACGAACGTCAGGGCGCCGCTGACAAAGGACACGAGCCGCTGGTCCGAACCCCGGTGGAGGATTCCGCCTGCGGCGAGGCTGGCAAAGACGCTGATGAGCAGGAAGATGGACAGATGGATACCGGCAGTCGTGGCCGGGACGCCGCGGCTTTGTTCGATGGTGGGCAGCCACGCCATGAGGACGTAGAAGGCGATCGACTGCAGCCCCATGAAGGCTGTCACCTGCCAGCCCAGGGCTGACGCCCAGGGCGACCGGTAGGAGACCTCCTGCCGGGCGGCGTGCGCGGCGCCCGTCGTGTGCCGGCGCAGCCACGGCAAAAGCACCGCCATGGCAAGGAGGGCCAGTCCCACCCAGATTCCGAGGGCAAGCCGCCAACCTGCCGGGGACGTCTGCGCGACAGGGACGACGACGGCGGCCCCGATTGCGGCGAAGGCCGCCTGGGTGGCGGTGTAGCTGCCCGTGACCTGGCTGACCCGCATCGGGAAGTCCCGCTTAACGAGCGAGGGCACCAGGACGTTGAGAAAGGCAATGGCCAGGCCGATCAGTGCGGTGCCTGCCCAGATGAAGCCGGGCACCGGCAAGGAGCGGAGCACGATGCCCGCGGCGAGGAACAGCAGGGAAAGCCACAGTGCCCGGTCCAGTCCCAGGCGGGAAGCGAAGGCGGGCGCCACCGGCGAAAAGACTGCAAACGCAATGAGCGGCAGGCCTGTGAGGAACCCTGCTGCGGCGCCGGATAACTGCAGGTCGCTGCTGATGTTTGCGAGGACCGGTCCCACGCTGACAAAGGACACCCGAAGGTTGACTGCGATGAGCAGAAGGCCGATGAAGGCGAAACCGAACCTGACAGAGCGGTCCGACGCCTTCCTGGTTGCACCGGTCATCGTGCGTTTCTTCCATCCTTTGGGGGTAGGGCGCCCATTGCACCCGTCCGATTCCGCCCGGTCAGATCAAAGCAGATCAGGCTTTTCGATTTGCCGCCAACATACCGCAAGTCGTCCCGAACTCCCCGTTCCCCGGTGCCGGAGGCGGGGGAGCCCCGTGGCCACGCCTATGCTTTTCTCAGCACGCGCCACATCTGGGAGACACATGGATAACAAGACAGCGGTCCTGCTCGTAGCGGACCGGGAGCAGTGGCAGCGGCAGTTTGCGCGCTACGCCACGATCCGCAAACGCGGAAATGGTTGCATTGGATACCTGCTCGGCGGTCCGCTGGCAGTTACTGCCCTGTACTTAGCCGGGCGCGTCCTGCCGTTGATCCAGGGAGACATCGCGCCGGGCCATCCCCGCTATGCCGATTACCGCTCCGGAACGGACGCCGGGATCCTGGTCTTTGCTGTTTTCTTTGTCCTGTACTGCGTTGCGGGCTTCATCTTCGGCCGCTGGCTGCGCAAGACCCACCTCGCGCTGGGCTTCAACGCGGATGGCTCCTTCCGGGAGGTGCAGCAGGACGTGGCCCGCCACGGCACAACTCCTTAGGGGGAGAAGTTTCCGCCGGGTCAGGTCACTTCCGTCCAGTGGAAGGCGAGTGTATCCACGCCGCGGTGATGTGGACCACACTGGTCACTAAGAACCCCCGGCCACCCTGACGGTGCCGGGCGGAGCCAAGTCACCAGGAGTCAAGATGTCATCGTCGACAGAAACGGCTGGCCGCTGTCCCTTCCGGTACGGCGCCGAAGCCCCCGCCGGGCACCACGGCTACGAGCCGTTCCAGATGAAGGATCCCTTCACCGCCTACGCTGAACTGCGGGCAGAACAGCCTGTCATGTTCGATGAACGCGTTGGCCTGTACGTTGTTTCCCGCTACGACGACATCAAGGCCGTATTCGAAGACTGGGAAACCTTCTCCAGTGAAAACGCCCAGGCCCCCATCCGTGAACGCGGAGCCGCTGCCAGGAAGATCATGGAGGACGGCGGCTTCACCGCCTACTCGGGCCTCTCCGCGCGCCGTCCGCCGGAGCACACCCGCATCCGCGCCGTGGTCCAGAAAGCCTTCACGCCGCGCCGTTACAAGGCGCTGGAACCGTTCATCCGCGAAAACGTCGTCACACTCATCGAGAAGATGCTCGCCCGCCCCGAACGCCGCGGCGATCTCGTCAAGGACCTCGCCTACGACGTCCCCACCATCACCATCCTGACCCTTATCGGCGCGGACGTCTCCCAGGTTGACACTTTTAAGCGCTGGTCCGATTCCCGGGCCGCCATGACCTGGGGCGACCTGACCGATGAGGAACAGATCCCGCACGCCCACAACCTGGTGGAGTACTGGCAGGAATGCCTCCGCCTGGTCCGCGTGGCACACGAGCAGGGCGGCGACAACCTCACCGGCGACCTGGTCAAAGCGCAGCAGGAAGGCGCTGAAATCTCGGACCATGAGATCGCGTCCGTCCTTTACAGCCTGCTCTTCGCCGGCCACGAAACCACCACCACCCTGATCTCCAACGCCCTGCGTGAACTGCTGGCGCGCCCGGAGCAGTGGCAGCAGCTGGTGGCGGACCCCAAGAAGATCCCCGCCGCCATCGACGAGGTCCTCCGCTACGCGGGCTCCATCGTCGGCTGGCGCCGCAAGGCCCTGAAGGACACCGAAGTGGGCGGCGTCGCCATCCAGGAAGGCTCCCAGTTGCTGCTCCTGATGGGCTCGGCCAACCGGGACGAAAGCAAGTTCGAAGCCGGCGAGGACTTCGACATCACCCGCCGCAACGCCCGCGAGCACCTCTCGTTCGGCTTCGGCATCCACTACTGCCTGGGCAACATGCTCGCCAAGCTCCAGGCCAAGATCGCGCTTGAGGAAGTGGCCCGGCTTGCCCCGGACCTGCAGCTCGACAATCCGGACGGCATCCCCTTCCGCGAGAACCTCTCCTTCCGCGTCCCCGAGACCGTTCCTGTCAGTTGGAAGGCCTAACCACCATGCACAGCAATGAATACATCCAGTTTTTCGACGGCGGCATTGAGCCGAAACTCGAAAACCTCGGCGGCAAGGGCGCATCCCTGGTCACCATGACCTCGGCCGGCATGCCCGTCCCGCCCGGCTTCGTCGTCACCACCGCACAGTTCGATGCGTTTATGGACGAAGCCGGCATCACCGAGGAGACCCACCGGCTCCTTGCCGGCCTCGATCCCGAGGACATGGCCCAGGTGGACAAGGTATCCGCCACCATCCGCGAGGACATCTGCTCCCGGCCCGTCCCGCCGGCCATGCGTGAGCTGACCATCAGTGCCTACGAATCCCTGATGAACCGCTTCGACGCGCCCGTTCCGGTGGCAGTCCGTTCCAGCGCGACCGCCGAGGACCTGCCCGACGCTTCCTTCGCCGGGCAGCAGGACACCTACCTGTGGCTCGACGGCGTCAAGGCAGTCACCGAGCACATTCGCCAGTGCTGGGCCTCACTGTTCACCTCCCGGGCCATCATTTACCGGCTGAAGAACGACATCCCGAACGAGGGCCTGTCCATGGCCGTCGTCGTCCAGAAGATGGTCAACTCCCGGGTTTCCGGCGTCGCGATCACCATGGATCCCACCAACGGGGACCGCTCCAAGATCACCATCGATTCCTCCTACGGGGTGGGCGAAATGGTGGTCTCCGGCCAGGTCACGCCGGACAACATCGTGCTGGACAAGGTCACGCTCGCCGTCGTCACCGAACACCTCGGTGACAAGCACGCCGAGCTGGTTCCGGACACGGGCGCCAAGCGCCTCGTGGAACGCGAGGTCGACGACGAACGCCGCGGCCGCCGCAGCCTCACCGATGGGGAACTCACCGCCGTCGCGCAGATGGCCAAGCGCGCCGAGAAGCACTACAAGTGCCCGCAGGACATCGAATGGGCCCTCGACGCGGACCTCCCCGACGGCGAGAACCTGCTGCTGCTCCAGTCCCGCCCCGAGACCGTCCACTCCTCCAAGCCGGCACCGCAAACCGCCCCGCAGCCCGTGGTCTCCGGCGGCTACTTCAGCGGAATCAGCGCCGGCAGCCTCAAGCCGTCAGCCTAAACGCAGCAAAACAGCAAGGCTTCACCCACCCAGGCTCACTGCCGAGCCCTCCTGAAAGGACCGCCATGTCCCTGAAGTCCTTCCCCAAACCCTCCGAGCTCGCGGTTCCCGCCGGCGCCGAGGGCTGGGAAAAGATCTACCCCTATTACCTCGTGTTCCAGGACAAGCTGAAGGAGCAGGAGGACGCCAAATTCTGGTTCTGCGACAGCCAGCACTGGCCCACTGTCTACAAGCCCTTCGAAACCATCGGCGGCGAGTTCGCGGTCAAGTGCCTGGGCCAGTACAACGCCCGGCACCTGATGATCCCCAACGCCAACGGCATCGAGTTCCGCGTCCACCTCGGCTACCTCTACATGTCACCCATCCCGGTGCCGGAGGACCAGATCGCCGCCCGGGTGCCTTTGTTCGAAGAGCGCGTGGGCTACTACTTCCAGAACTGGGACCGGCTCCTGAGGGAATGGCACGTCAAGGTCAAGGGCACCATCGCGGAGATGGAAACCATCTCCTTCCCGAAGCTCCCGGACATCGTGCCCATGGAGGACATCACCTCCGGCAAGGGCAAGGACGGTTCCGAAAAGCTGCTGGAAAGCTATGACCGCCTCATCCAGCTGGCCTACCAGAACTGGCAGTACCACTTCGAGTTCCTGAACCTGGGCTACATCGCGTACCTGGACTTTTTCAACTTCTGCAAGCAGGTCTTCCCCAACGTCCCTGACCAGTCCATCGCCACCATGGTGCAGGGCGTGGACATGGAACTGTTCCGCCCGGATGACGAGCTGAAGGCCCTGGCGAAGCTTGCCGTGGAACTCGGGCTGCAGGCTCACTTCAACAACACGGACGACGTCGACGCCACCCTGGGTGCCATCGCTTCCGCTTCCGGCGGGGACCGCTGGATCGCCCAGTACGAAGCCGCCAAGGACCCGTGGTTCAACTTCACCGTGGGCAACGGCTTCTACGGCCACGACAAGTACTGGAACGAGCATCAGGAAATCCCGCTGGGCTACATCGCGGACTATATCCGCCGGGTGGACGAGGGCCAGGACATCATGCGCCCCGTCGAAGCCCTGATCGCCGAACGCGACCGCATCATCGAGGAATACCGGGACTTGCTCGAAGGCGAAAACCAGGCGCTCTTCGACGCCAAGCGCGGCCTCGCCGCCACCGCCTACCCCTACGTCGAAAACCACAACTTCTACATCGAGCACTGGACCATGGGCGTCTTCTGGCGCAAGATCCGCGAGCTCTCCCGCATGATGCACGCTGAGGGCTTCTGGACAGAACCGGACGATCTGCTCTACCTGGGCCGCAACGAGGTCCGCGATGCACTCTTTGACCTGGTCACGGGCTGGGGCGTCGGCGCCAAGCCCATCGGCCCCGACTACTGGCCGGAGGAAATCGAACGCCGCCGCGGCATCGTGGACGCGCTCAAGACCGCCCGTCCCGCGCCCGCCCTGAACACTCCGCCGGAAATCATCACCGAACCCTTCACCCGCATGCTCTGGGGCATCACCACCGAGCAGGTCCAGCAGTGGCTGGGTGCCGGCGAAGCGGTGGAAGGCGGCGGACTGCGCGGCATGGCCGCATCCCCCGGAGTGGTGGAAGGACTGGCCCGCGTGGTCACCGACGCGGACCAGCTCTCCGAGGTCCAGCAGGGCGAGATCCTGGTGGCCACCGTGACCGCACCGTCCTGGGGACCGATCTTCGGCAAGATCAAGGCCACGGTCACCGACATCGGCGGCATGATGAGCCACGCCGCCATCGTCTGCCGGGAGTACGGCCTGCCGGCCGTGACCGGGACGGGCTCGGCCTCCACCACCATCAAGACCGGGCAGCGGCTGCGCGTCGACGGGACGAAGGGCACCGTCCAGATCCTCGACGCCGAGGACGACCTGCTGGTCACCGGCCCCGGCGCCCACAGCCACAGCCATGTCTGATCTCAATATGCCTCATCCGGAATATGCCGAGCCGGGCATGGACGCGGAGTCGGGACGCACTGTGCTGATCACCGGTGCCGCTGGCGGGCTGGGCCGGGCGTTCGCGCTCGGCTTCGCCGGCCGGGGGTACCGCGTGGCGGTGGCGGACATCAACCTCGAAGGTGCCGAACAGACGGCCAAGCTCGTCCGCGAACTGGGCGCGGAAGCGGCGGCATTCGCCGCGGACGTCACCGGCGTGGACTCCACGGAGAACCTCGCGAAAAGCTGCGCGGACTTCGGCAACGGAAGCATCGACGTCGTGATCAACAACGCCGCGGTGTACGCCACGGTGACCCGCACCCGGTTCGAGGACATTGATCCGGCCGAATGGGACCTGGTGATGAACGTCAACCTCAAGGGCCCCTGGCTCATGACCCGTGCCGCGAGCCCCTACCTGCCCGAAGGCGGGCGCGTCATCAACCTCTCCAGTGCCACGATCTTCAGCGGCTCCGAACAATGGCTGCACTACGTCGCCTCCAAGGGCGGCGTAGTGGCCCTGACCCGGGTCATGGCCAAGGAACTGGGCCGCCGGGGGATCACGGTCAACGCGATCGCCCCCGGCTTCACCCTCACCGAGGCCAGCTACGGACTGATGGAAAACGCCGAAAACTACGGCGTGGACCGCGGCGCCATCAAACGGGCCAGCCAGCCGGAGGACATTGTGGGAGCTGCGCTGTTCCTCGCCGGGCCGGACAGTTCGTACTACACCGGCCAGACCATGGTGGTGGACGGCGGCCGGCAGTTCATCTGACGCTGCCTGGCTGACCGTCCACTCCACCCCAACCAACTTCAACCCCCAAGGAGGACCAATGCCAACGGTTCACTTCACCGATGCAGAAGGCGCTGTCCGCGACGTCGAAGGCAACGTGGGCGACTCGGTCATGGAAACCGCGGTGCGCAACGGCGTTCCCGGCATCGTGGCCGAGTGCGGCGGCTCGCTGTCCTGCGCCACCTGCCACGTCTTTGTCCGGGAAGACTGCGTTTCGCAGCTTCCGCCCATGGAGGACATGGAGGATGAGATGCTTTACGGCACCGCCGTGGACCGCGAGGACAACTCCCGGCTCTCCTGCCAGCTGCGCCTCACCGAGGAGCTCGAACTATTCGTCACCACCCCGGAAACCCAGGTGTAGCCGTGGGTGCGCAAGCAGTTGAACAGGCGGCAGAGGCCCCCGGCCAGGTCCCCACGCGGACCGGGCTCCTGATCATCGGTGCGAGCCAGTCGGGCGTCCAGCTCGCGGTCTCGCTCCGGGCCCTGGGTTTTGACGAACACATCACGCTTCTCGGCGACGAGGACCACCGCCCCTACCAGCGGCCGGCGCTGTCCAAGGAGTTCCTGCAGGGCACGGTGGAGAGCGAATCCCTCATTTTCCGCTCCAACGACTACTGGGCCGAGCACAACGTGGAGCTGGTCAAAGGCGAATTCATTGTCCGGATCGACAAGGAGCCGGATGGTTCCGGGGTGGCGCACGCCTCCTCCGGCCGGGAATTCCCCTTCAAACGGCTGGCCCTTACCGTGGGTGCCCGCGCCCGGAAGCTGGACATCGAGGGCGGGGACCTGGACGGGGTGCTCTACCTGCGCAACGCCGACGACGCCCTGGCGCTGAAGGCCCGGGTAGGCGATGCCACGGATGTGGTGGTGATCGGCGGCGGGTTCATCGGGCTCGAGGCCGCATCAAGCCTGCAGAAAATGGGGAAGAACGTCACCGTGCTCGAATTCGGGCCGCGGCTGGTGGGCCGGGCCGTGGGGGAGGAGACGGCCGAGTATTTCCTGCAGGCGCACCGCGCCCGGGGTTTGGACATCCGCCTTAACACTAGTGCGGCGCGCTTTCTGCCAACCACCGCCGCAGGCAAGGAACAGACGTCAGTTGCCGCCGTCGAGCTTCAGGACGGCACGGTACTGCCGGCGCAGATTGTGCTGGTCGGCATCGGCGTCATCCCCAACACCCAGCTGGCCGAACAGCTTGGCCTGGCCGTGGACAATGGCGTGGTGGTGGACCGCTTCGCGCTGGCCTCGGACGGCACCACCGTGGCCGTGGGGGACGTGGCCAACATGCCCAACCCGGTTCCCGGCTCGGAGCCCGGGGAGCGGATCCGGCTGGAAAGCGTCAACAACGCCATCGAGCATGCCAAAGTGGCCGCCTACTCGCTCACCGGCCGGCGCGAGGAATACGCCGGCATCCCGTGGTTCTGGTCCAACCAGGCGGACCTCAAGCTGCAGATCGCGGGCCTGTGCAACGGCTATGACCAGACGGTGATCCGGCGCGATGAGGAACGCGGAAAATTCAGCGTCCTCTACTACCGCCAGGGCCGGATCATCGCCGCGGACTGCGTCAATGCCCCGCTGGATTTTATGGCCGTGAAGAACGCGCTGGCGAAGGGCCGGAACATCCCGGCGGACGCTGCGGCGGATCCCGCCACCCAACTTAAGACCATCACCACGGACAGCTGACTGCCTTAGACAGTAGGTTGGCCCACCCGAAGGAGCATTATGAGCACCCCCAAGACTCCGGTCGCCGCGGTGGACCCCGCCCCAGGCGCGGATATCGGCGCCGTTACCGCCACGGAACCCGCGGACGCACTGGGCGACGCGTTCGCCGCTGAGTACAGCATCCGCCCCATCCCGGCGCCGGGCCCGGTGGACACCGCGCCCATCAGCACCACGCCGGCAGCCGTTGAGGAGCTGGACGCGCTGTGGAAGGCCGTGGTCCACGAGACACGGACCCGCGGCAATGACATTCACCTGCCCATTTCGCTGGCTTTCGCCGAGCGCCTGTGCCGGGCCTACCCGGACGCCGACGCTGACCTGGTGCGGGTAGCCACGCTGCTGCATGACACCGGCTGGGCGCACGTTGACGAATCCAGGATCATCTCGGAAGGGTTTGCCGGGGACTGGCGCAAAGCGGCCATCCGCTTTGAACATGAGCTCCAGGGCTGCAACGTGGCGCGCCGGGTGCTGCCCGGGCTGGGCTATTCGGCGGAGTTCGTGGAACGGGTCTGCGAGATCATCGACGGGCACGACACCCGGCCCGTGGCCCGCTCGCTGGAGGATGCCCTGATGCGCGACGCCGACCGGCTGTGGCGTTTTGACCAGGCCGGAATCGCACTGGCTTCGTCGTGGTTCGGCATGGACCCGGCCACGTACACCGACCGGCTGGCCACCGAGATTGTGCCCGAGCTCATCACCCAGGCCGCGGCGGACATGGCCGAGGCCGACCTGAGCCGCTCCAACGCCCTGCTCAAGACGGCGGTGATCCGATGACCTCCACCACGCACTCTCCGTCGCTGGCCGCACGGGCCGAACTCTCGCTGCCGCACACGCACGTGGACACCATCTTCGTCGACGGCGCCTGGCAGCCGTCGCACGGAAAGGGCCGGAACCCGGTGACCGACCCCGCCACAGGCGAAGTCTGGGGCTCGGTGCCGGACGGAACTCCGGAGGACGTGGATGCCGCCGTCGGCTCTGCCCGGCGCGCGTTTTCCAGCACCGACAGCGGGGCGTGGCCCCGGCTGACCCCGTCCGAGCGGGCCGCGTACCTGCTCCGGATTGCCGACGAAGTGGAGAAGCGGGCTGAGGAGCTGTCCCTGACCAACTCACGCGAAAACGGCTCACCCGTGGCCGAATCCGCCGGTGCGGCGGCCAACGCGGCCGGCATCTTCCGCTATTTCGCCACCCTCGCCGAGTACCTCGAACGGGAAGACGTCCGCCCGTTCCCGCGCGGCGGCGGCGAGTCCGTGGTGCGGCGCGAACCGCTTGGAGTCTGCGCGCTGATCGCGCCGTGGAACTTCCCCATCAACCTCGTGATCATCAAGCTGGCACCCGCACTGCTCGCCGGCTGCACCGTGGTGATCAAACCGGCGTCGCCCACGCCGCTGTCCATCCGCGTGATCATCGACGCCGTGGCCGCGGCAGGTGTCCCGGCCGGCGTCGTGAACCTGGTGACGGGTTCCGGCCGGCTGGGGGACGTGCTGGTCAAGCACCCGGGCGTGGCCAAGGTAGCCTTCACGGGTTCGACGCCGGTGGGCCGCAAAATCGCCGCGGCCTGCGGCGAGCTGCTGCGCCCGGTCACCCTCGAGCTGGGCGGAAAGTCCAGCGCCATTGTGCTGCCCGACGCCGACCTGGATGCCATGTCCAAAGTGTTGATCAAGTCTTCCATGCGCAACACCGGGCAGACCTGCTACATCTCCACCCGGATCCTTGCGCCCGTCAGTCGCTACGACGAGGTGGTGGACATGGTCACCGCCACCATCGCCGCCGGGAAGCAGGGCGACCCGCTGGAGCCGGACACGGTCTTTGGCCCGTGCGCCACGGAGTCGCAGTACCGGACCGTGCTGGAGTACGTGGAGTCGGGGCTGGCCGAAGGCGCCCGGGCCACCACCGGCGGGCGGGCTGCATCGTTGGCCGGCGGACTGGAGAACGGCTACTTCGTGGAGCCCACCGTGTTCGCGGACGTCACCCCGGACATGCGGATCGCCCGCGAGGAGATCTTCGGGCCGGTGATCACCATCCTGAAATACGAAACCGTTGACGAAGCGGTGGCCCTGGCCAACAACACCGAGTTCGGCCTGGGCGGCCTGGTGTTTGGGGCCGATCCCGAGGCCGCGCTCGCGGTGGCTGACCGCATGGACACGGGTTCGGTGGGCCTGAACTTCTTCGCCTCCAACCACGCCGCACCGTTCGGCGGCCGGCACGATTCCGGCCTCGGCACGGAGTACGGGATCGAGGGGCTGAACGCCTACCTGAGCTACAAGTCGATCCACCGGAAGGTGTAGGGCCGGCCGCCGGGGTGCCGGAAGCCCGGCATCTGGAAAGCCTCCCGGGACCGAAGGCGAAAACGACGGCGGCCGCCAAGCGAACGCCGTCGTTCGCTGTTTACGGGGCGGAAGACGCCGTGTTGTAGGCCTGCTGGATCACTGAACCCCAGTACGGGCCGTACATCGTGGTGGACTTGCTGCCGTAGCCGTAGCTGTTGATCGAGTTCTGGTAGCCGCCGGAGCCGGTGCCGATGAACCACGGACCGCCGGAGGAGCCGCCGGTCATGTTGCAGGGAATGCCCTGGGTGTTGAACTGCGGGTTGTACGTATCGTTGGTGGCCGTGCCGGAACAGCTCTTCAGGGACTCACCGTTGAACGGCGAGGCTGCCGGGTATCCGAATGCTTTGTAAGCGAGGCCGCGGGCGGCGTTAAAGCTGACGCCGGAGGCCCCCACGACGTCGGCAAGGTTGCGGCCGTTGAGCTGGCTCATCACGGCAAAACCGGTGTCATACTGCATGCTGCCTGACGAGCTCCACTGGGTGGGGGCATAAAGCGCCTTGGCAGTCCATTTCCCGTAGGGTGCTGAACCGTTGAGGTAGGCGGGGACAAACGTGAACTTTGTGGCGAAGGCTCCGGGGCCTTCATTAACGCAGTGGCCGGCGGTGGAGACGGTGTTCCGGTTGGTGGATGCCACCGAGTTGGCCGAACAGACGTAGTTGGTTCCGCCCAGGGTGAAGAAGACCTTGCCGATGTGGGACACGGGATTTTCGCTGGCGTTGGCCTTCTGCTGGAGCTGCGGGGCGGAGCCGTCGATCTTGCTCTCGGCCCCCTTTGCCTGCGCCGGCAGTTCTGCCTTCCGGGCCTTCTGCCGGTCCATGGCCTTCTTCGCCAGGACGTCGCCCGGTATCGCCGCGCGCATGCGTTCGGCCGTCCAGTAGTCGGCTCCGGTGGAATCGGTGACGGCTGCGCTGCTCACGCCGGCAGCGTCCTTGTCCGATGTCGGTGCAGGTGCCGCTGTGGCTTGCCCTGCCGAGCAAAGGGCGAACAGTGCTGCTGTTGTAAGGCTGATGAGGCTTGTGGCCAGAGTCCTGGTTGATGTCATAGCTGTCCTCGATAGGTTCGGTGAGGCGGACCTTGGTGTGGGTTCGCTGGGGATGAACCTATCCCGGTATGACAAAACTGTAAATAACTATCTATATCCTGTTAATCAATAAACGGGGAACGTAATTGGCTGGCGGCCCCGCCGGCTGCAAGGTGCTCCCCGCTGCCGCGGAGCACATATCCGGGCCCGCGGTGGCAGAATGCGTTTATGACCAACGACGCTCTTCGGCCTGTCTACTTCCTTTCGGACAGTACCGGCATCACCGCCGAAACCCTCGGCAATACGCTGCTGACCCAGTTTCCGGCGAACAACTTTGACCGCATCACGGTCCCCTTCATCACCACGGTGGACCAGGCCAGGTCCGTGGTGGGCACCATTGACCGCCTGGCCGCCACCGGCCCGCGGCCCATCGTTTTTTCGACGGCCGTCAGCGGCGATATCCGCCAGACTCTCGCCACCTGCCAGGGGATCGTCGTTGATCTCATCGGAACCCATGTGGGGCAGCTGGAGCAGGCCCTCGGCTCTCCGGCCAGCGCCGTGCCCGGGCGGGCCCATGGCCTGGGGAACGCCGAGCGGTACCAGTCGCGGATGGCCGCCGTCGAGTACGCCATGGAGCACGACGACGGCCAGAGCCTGCGGGCGCTGGAGAAGGCGCAGGTCATCCTGGTGGCGCCGTCACGCTGCGGAAAAACCCCCACCACGATGTACCTGGCGCTGCAGCACGGCATCTTCGCAGCGAACTTCCCCCTGGTGGACGAGGACTTCCAGCGGGAAGGGCTGCCCAAGCCGCTGCGGCCTTTTGTTGAGAAGTGTTTCGGGCTGTCCTCCAACCCGCTGCGGCTAAGTCAGATCCGGACGGAACGGCGGCGCGGGTCATCCTACGCGTCGCTGCGGCAGTGCGGCTTTGAGCTGCGCAGTGCCGAGCAGTTGTACGTCTCGCACCGGATTCCGTACCTGAACTCAGCGTCGGTGTCGGTCGAGGAAATGGCCGCCACCATCCTGCAGCGCATGAACCTCAAGCATTAGGGAAAATTTTCACAAACTGAGTGTGGCAGACATCATGTTGGAAACAGGGCCCCGGACCTGTCACTGTAGACAGGATTCGCGCCCACCGAACGGCTACAGCCCGCGACCGGGGCGGCACCACCGCATGCCATCATCTGCAAAGGAGCAGCAACCATGACTACAGACATCCTGTGGTTCTCAGAACTCGGCCTCAAAGACCTGGACAAGGTGGGCGGCAAGAACGCCTCCCTCGGCGAGATGGTGCAGAACCTCACGTCTGCCGGCGTCCAGGTCCCGGACGGCTTCGCGACCACCGCCGACGCCTACCGCAGCTTCCTCGCAGACTCCGGCCTGGACCAGCGCATCGCGGACCGCATGCTGGGCCTGGACACCGATGACGTGACGGCCCTCGCCGCGGCCGGCCAGGAAATCCGGACCATGATGCGTGAGACGCCCTTCCTGCCGGACTTTGAAGCGCAGATCCGCGACTCCTACCAGCAGTTGGTGGACAAGCACGGCGGGTCCGAGGACCTGTCCTGGGCGGTCCGCTCGAGTGCGACCGCGGAAGACCTGCCGGACGCCTCCTTCGCGGGGCAGCAGGAGACCTTCCTGAACGTCCGCGGCATCGACAACATCCTGCTCGCCATCAAGGATGTCTTCGCCTCCCTCTATAACGACCGGGCCATCGCCTACCGTGTGCACCACAAGTTCGAGCACGCCGATGTTGCGCTGTCGGCGGGCGTCCAGCGCATGGTGCGCTCCGACGTCGGGGCTTCCGGCGTCATGTTCACCATGGACACCGAATCCGGGTTCCAGGACGCCGTGTTCGTCACCTCCTCCTACGGCCTCGGCGAGGCCGTGGTCCAGGGTGCCGTGAACCCCGACGAGTTCTACGTGTACAAGCCCGCACTGCAGGCCGGCCGTCCCGCCATCCTCAAGCGGGGACTGGGCGAGAAGGCCCTCCAGATGACCTACACGAACAGCCAGGAGATCGGCCGGACCATCGACTTCGTCCCGGTTGAGGCTTCGCTCCGGAACCGTTTCAGCCTGACGGACGACGACGTCGAGCAGCTCGCGCGCCATGCCGTCGCCATTGAAAACCATTACGGCCGTCCCATGGACATCGAGTGGGGCAAGGACGGGATCGACGGCGGGCTGTACATCCTGCAGGCCCGCCCGGAGACCGTGCAGTCCCGCCGTGCCGCGGGCAGCCTGAGCCGCTTCCGCCTCAACGGCACCAGCCGGGTGCTTGCCGAAGGCCGCGCCATCGGCCAGCGCATCGGCGCCGGCAGCGTCCGCATCCTGACCTCGATCGACCAGATGGCCGCGTTCAAGACCGGCGACGTCCTGGTTGCGGACATGACCGATCCTGACTGGGAACCGATCATGAAGCGCGCCTCCGCCATCGTCACGAACCGCGGCGGACGCACGTGCCACGCGGCCATCATCGCCCGCGAACTGGGGATTCCCGCCGTCGTCGGCACCGGGGACGCCACCCAGGCGCTCTCCGACGGCATGGACGTGACGGTCACCTGCGCCGACGGTGAGGCCGGCCTGATCTACGAAGGGCTCCTGGACTTCACGGTCGAGGAAACCGCGGTCACCCAGCTGCCCGAAGCCCCGGTCAAGGTCATGATGAACGTCGGCACCCCGGAGCAGGCGTTCACTTTTGCGCAGCTGCCCAACCATGGCGTGGGCCTGGCGCGGCTGGAATTCATCATCAACCGCCAGATCGGCATCCACCCCAAGGCGCTGCTGAACCTGGACGACCAGCCGGCGGAGGTGGCCGCGGAAATCCGCGAACGGATCGCCGCGTACGCCAACCCGCGCGAGTACTACATCAAGCGCCTGGCCGAGGGTGTGGCCACCATCGCCGCGGCCTTCGCGCCGAATCCGGTGATTGTGCGCATGTCCGACTTCAAGTCCAACGAGTACGCCAACCTCATCGGCGGGCCCGCTTACGAGCCGCACGAAGAGAACCCGATGCTTGGCTTCCGCGGCGCGTCGCGCTACCTGGACCCGTCCTTCCGCGACTGCTTCGACCTCGAATGCGAAGCACTGTCCTTTGTCCGCAACGAGATGGGCCTGACCAACGTCAAGCTGATGATCCCGTTCGTCCGCACCCTGGACGAGGCCCGCGGTGTCATTGACCTGCTGGCGGAGAACGGCCTCAGGCGCGGCGAGAACGGCCTCGAAGTCATCATGATGTGCGAGATCCCGTCCAACGCGCTGCTCGCCGATGAGTTCCTGGACTACTTCGACGGCTTCTCCATCGGCTCCAACGACATGACCCAGCTGTCCCTCGGCCTGGACCGGGATTCGGCCACGGTCGCCGCCGGTTTCGACGAGCGCGACCCGGCCGTCAAGAAGCTCCTCAGCATGGCCATCAAAGCCTGCAAGGAGCGCGGCAAATACGTGGGCATCTGCGGCCAGGGCCCCAGCGACCACGCGGACTTCGCCGAATGGCTCGTCGGGGAAGGCATTGATTCCGTCTCCCTGAACCCGGACACCGTGGTGGACACCTGGCTCCGCCTCGCCGGCGGGGGTGTTGGCGCCGGGGTTGGCGCCGGCGCGTCAGCGAACTGACCTAACGTCACTGAAAAGGGCGTGGCCGGCGGATATCGCCGGCCGCGCCCTTTTTGCACCTCCGAGCTGATCAGCGGAACGCGGGCACGCCGGTCAGCTTGTTGCCCAGAATGAGGGTGTGGACTTCGTCGGTGCCCTCGTAGGTGCGCACGGATTCGAGGTTATTGGCGTGGCGCAGGGGTGAGTAGTCCAGGGTGATGCCGTTGCCGCCGAGGATGGTGCGGGCCTCGCGGCAGATTTTGATGGCCTCGCGGCAGTTGTTGAGTTTGCCCACCGAGATCGCCTCGATCTGGAGGCGGCCGGCGTCCTTGAGCCGGCCCAGGTGCAGCGCAAGCAGGAAGCCCTTGTTGATTTCCAGTGCCATGTCCACCAGCTTCTGCTGGGTCAGCTGGTATCCGGCCAGCGGTTTGTCGAACTGCATGCGCCCCTTGGAATAGTCCAGGGCTGCCTCGAACGCGTCACGCGCGGCGCCCATCGCACCCCAGATAATGCCGTAGCGTGCTTCGTTGAGGCAGGAGAACGGGCCCTTAAGCCCGACGACGTTGGGCAGCACCGCGGATCCGGGCAGGCGCACGTCGGTCAGTTCAATGTCGCACTGGATGGAAGCGCGCATGGACAGCTTCGGTTCGATCGGCGTCGCGGTGAAGCCGGCGGTGGAGGTGGGGACCACAAACCCGCGGACACCCTCGTCGGTCTGGGCCCAAATCACGGCGACCTGGGCGACGGAGGCCAAACCGATCCAGCGCTTGGTGCCGTTGAGGACCCAGTCGCTGCCGTCGCGGCGGGCGTAGGTGGTCATGCTGCCCGGGTCCGAGCCGGCGCTGGGTTCGGTCAGGCCGAAGCAGCCGATGGCCTCGCCTGCGGCCATGGCCGGCAGCCACTCCTGCTTCTGTTCCTCGGAGCCGTGCTTGTGGATCGCGCTCATCGCCAGGGAACCCTGGACCGAGACGAACGTCCGCAGCCCGGAGTCGCCGGCTTCGAGTTCCGCACCGGCAAGGCCGTATTCGACGGCGGACCGGCCGGCGCAGCCGTAGCCTTTCAGGTGCATGCCGAGTACGCCCAGCCTGGCCAGTTCGGGCACGATCTCCAGCGGGAAAACGGCTTTCTCATACCAGCCGGCGATGTTCGGCTTGATTTCACTGTCCACAAAGGCCCGCACGGAATCCCGCAGGGCCACCTCGTCCGCCGTGAGCAGGGAATCAAAGTCAATGAGGTCGCTGACATCAGACATGGGTGGGGCCTTTCATGGTGCTGGTGGGTCACTACGCCGGTGGCAGCGGCAGGGGGACGTATTCCTGTAGGCCATTCTTACGCGGTGCAGAGGAGGGCGCACGTTAAGAAAACGTAAAGGATTCTTCCGTATCGGACCAAAACGCGGAGTCGCGTTATCCCGCGGGATAACCTTTTCCAAGGTGCTGTCCCGGCCCGGTTTCCCCCAATACCTCGCCGGGAGGGCACCCGCAAAACCCCCGTCAGGCATAGCCATTGGCGGGGGTTTCTGCCTGCGGCGTCCGAGCCGGAACTTAAGCTCCAGGCCGTTCAGCCGTGCGTCGCCGCCGCCGTCCGTTCCACCGCCGCCAGTATCGCCTGTCCCAGCTCAGCAGGCTTGGTGAACTGCGGCCAGTGACCGGTGGGAAGGTCCACATACTCGACGTCGCGGATGCGGGCCAGCTCCGTGGTGAGGGGGTGTCCGGCGTCGATCCACTCAGTGAGGAGCGACGACGGAAACTGGCATGTGATCACAGTCGCCGGTACGTCGTAGCGCCGAACGTCATGCAGGCGCTGCTTGCCGTACGCCACGCCCTTGGGCTCAGGGACGGCCCGCGCCCTGAACTGCCGGCGCAGGTCATCCGTGAGGTCCACCAGGTCAGCATCCTCAAAGCCGTCCCATGGCGGCAGCGGCACGTCGTCCCCCGTGGCGGGCAGTTCATTGTTGATGACGCCGCCCTCACCAAGCGGCCCGCTGTCCACAAAAATGTTCCGGGCAACGCGGTCAGGCCGGGCGTCCGCCACCCCGTGGATCACCGCGCCGCCGCCGGAGTGCCCCACCAGGACCACCTTGCCCTCGAGACCGTCCACGACGTCCACGACGGCGGCGATGTGGTCTTTCAGGGTAATGCCGGCGCGCCGGGCGTCCACGGATTCAAGGCCGGGCAGTGTCAGCGGGTGCGTGGTGTGCCCTGCAGCCTCCAGCGGAGGCGTCACCTCCTCCCACGATGACGCGTCCAACCAGAATCCGGGTACCAGGATGATGTCCATGACGGAACCCTACTCCGGGGTGCCGACATAGAGGAGACCGGTTGAGTCACCAGGTGCGGTGGTGCACCTTGTACTCGTGCCGGTGCCCGTTGTGATCCCACCATCCGTACCGGTCATGCCGGCAACCGTCATGGCCCGTCCACGACCCGTTGTGGTCGTCGTCGGCCCGCCAATTGCCGTTGTCGTCCCGCCAACCCGATCCGTCGCCCCACTCGTGCCAGCGGTCCTCTTGGTCAAACCAGCCGTGCTGGGTGTCGTGCCTGGTGTGGTCCCGGATGTTGTGCCTGTTCTGGTACGAAGCCTGGTTCCAGGAAGTGGTGGAGGAGCTTACGGCTGCGCTCGCAGGAAGGGCGCTGCCTCCCAGCCCGATAGCAGCAGTCGCGGTCGCCGAGGCGATGACGCGAAGTGCTTTATTCATGTGCATATATCCTTTGCAGAAGTCCCCGGCTTCCCCGTCCTGAATTCACAGACTGCCCGGCATCCCATGAGTGGAGGCCCCGGGAAGTCGCTGAACGCGTGGAGGAGAGGCGTCGGACGATGTGTGTGGAATTTCTTCTGGTGATTGCCTCGCCGGTTTTCCGGGCGGGCAATGGATCCGGTTCTTCAGGACCCGCGTTACTCCGGGGAAGGTTGCCCCGGGCACTTATTAATTCCACGCCCGCGACCACGCCCCAAGTAGGGACTTATGCCTCTACTCCGGCTTGCGGTTTGGCCGTATGGTTCCTGCACCTTTAGGTCCGTTCCTACAGCGCCTTCCGCTTCATCACCGGAAACCCCTCACCGGCGAGGTTGCTTCCTGAGCTGCGGATTGTTCACATGAGGCGCGGGACTGCGTTGACAACATGAAAGGACCGGTTCAATGCGACTCAGCCATATTCCTCTCCGCCTGACCACCGGTGCGTTTATTTTCAATGCGGGGTGGGGAAAACGCCACCTCGACGAGGACGCCGCCGCCCAGCTGCAGGGCATGGCCACCACCGTGATCCCGCCCATGGGCAGGCTCGATCCTGCAAAGTTCGGGAAGTTGCTCAGCTATGCGGAAATGACGCTGGGTGCGGCGCTCCTGATGCCTTTTGTGCCCAGCCGTTTGGCCGGCCTCGGGCTGGGAACCTTTTCCGGGTGCCTGGTCACCCTGTACCTGAAGACGCCGGGCATGACCCTGGAAGACGGCATCCGGCCCAGCCAGCAGGGCACAGCGCTGGCCAAGGACATCTGGATGCTCGGCATTGCTGCGTCCCTTATCCTGGACCGCAAACGGCCGGCCAAGGCGATCGCGGCCCTTATGTAAGCACCGCGGTCCGGAGGGAGAGCATGCATTTTGCCTTTGTTTGCCTGCCGGCCGCGGGGCATGTAAATCCCACTCTGCCGGTGGTGGCCGAGCTCGTCCGCCGTGGCCACCGGGTCACGTATGCAGCGGCCGCCGGGTATGCACAGGCTGTTGAATCCGCCGGCGCCACCTTCTTTGAGAGCGGCGAGGACTTCGCCGCGAAGCTTCCCCGGCGCAACCGATCGGCCGACGCCGAAGGGTCGCCCCGGCTGGGCCTGCTGGCGGGGCTCGGATCCGGCCTGCTGGAACGGCTGTTGGAGCGGGCCAGGGTGGAGTTCCCGGCCCTGCTGGCCCGGTTGACGAGTGACCCGCCAGACGCGGTGTGCTATGACGCCATGACCGTGGCGGGGAAGATGGCCGCCCTGAAGCTCGGGCTGCCGGACATCGCCCTGCTGCCCACCTATGCCACCAACGAACACTTCCCGCTGCGGGAACTGATGCCGGCCCGTCCACCGGCGGAGATGCTCGAAGCGTGGAACCACGCCCGCCGGCTCATCAGTGACTTCGCTGCCGAACAGGGCCTGAGCAATTTCACTTTCATGGAGGGGCCGCCGGCCGCGTTGAACATCTGCTTCATTCCCCGGGAATTCCAGCCCGCGGGTGAAACCTTCGGCGCCAGCTTCCACTTTGTGGGACCGACCCCCGCCCGGCGGCCCTCCGGGGAACCGTGGCAGCCGCGCGTGGAGGCCGGGCCCCTGGTCTTCATTTCGCTGGGAACAACCCCTTTGAACGACCGCCCGGACTTCTTCCGGATGTGTGTGCAAGCATTCGCCGGCACGCCATGGCAGGTGGCCATGGCCATCGGTGACCGCATCGGGGTGCCCGAGTTGGGCCCGGTGCCGGACAACGTTGAGGTGCGTCCGTACTTCCCGCAAATCGATGTCCTGCGCCACACGGAGGTATTCCTCTCGCACACGGGGATGAACTCCACCATGGAGGCGCTGTATTTCGAGGTCCCGGTTGTGGCCTTTCCGCTGCAGCCCGAACAGGAAGCCAATGCCCGCCGCCTGGAGGAACTGGGACTTGGACGCCGCCTCCCTGCGGCAGCGCTCTCACCCCACGTGATCCGCACTGTCGTTGCCGAGGTGGGCGGCGACCAGGAAATCCGGCGCAACCTGGCGGCCATGGGCCAGCGCATCCGGTCAGCCGGGGGCGCCAAAGCAGCGGTTGATGCCATCGAAGCATTTATGGCTGAACGGTGAAACCCCGCCACTGGAACCGGACCCGGAACCGGAACTCCAACTAAACGCCCGAGTGGTGGACGTCCGGCCGCACCGGCGCCGTCAGCCCGCCGTCGCGCATGACCGCCACGGCGTCGGTCAGCGGGACGAACTCCGTGTCGTGCGTGACCATCACGGTGGCCACCTGGAACTCGTCCGTGACCTGGCGGAGCAGCCCCACGATCGACGCGCTGCGCTCATGGTCCAGCGCCGCCGTCGGCTCATCCACCAGCAGCACCTTGGGGCCGCCCATCAGCGCCCGCGCGATGTTCACCCGCTGCCTCTGGCCGCCCGAAAGCTGGTGCGGCCGTTTCTCCGCGGACCCGTCCAGTCCCACGAGGCCGAGCAGCTCACGCGCCCGCGACCGTGCGGCCTTCAGCGGCATCCCGCGCAGGTGGTGGCCGATCATCAACTGCTCGACGGCGGTGAGGGAGGGCAGGAGGTTGGGCTGCTGGAAGATGATGCCCACTTTCTCCCGGCGCAGCGCGGTGAGTTCGGCATCCCGGCGGTCTGTGGTCGAAACCCCGTCGATCACCACGTTCCCGCTGGTGGGGCGGACCAGTGTGGCCGCCACCGCCAGGAGACTGGACTTGCCCGAGCCGGACGGCCCCACCAGGGAGACCATCTGCCCGGCCCCCACACTCAGGCTGACGCCGTCCAAGGCCTTGACGGTGCCGCCTCCGTCCGGGTATTCGAGGGTGACGTTGTCCAGGGCCAGCGGGCGGGCAGTGCGGTCAGCCGAGCCGGAGACGGGGGTAATTGACGGTGAGGGGAGTGACATAGCGAAGAACCTTTCGGGAGGAGCGGGAAGGAGCGGGGGTATTTCAGTTGCCGCCGAGGGCGATCAGCGGGTCCACCGTGGTGACCCGCCGCACCGCGAGTGCGGCGCCGGCCAGTCCGAGCACCACGATGCCCAGCACGGGCAGCAGCGTGGTGGCGGGAGTGACGAGGAACGGGGCGGCCTGGGCGGCTGCGAATCCGCCGAGTATGCCCACCGCCCCGCCGAGCCCCGCCCCGGCCAGCAGGACGATGGCAGCCTGGGTGATGGCGTCCCGCAGCACGTATCCGCCGGACGCCCCCATGGCCTTGAGCACGGCGATGTCCCGGGTCCGCTGGACTGTCCACACGGTCAGGAATGCCACGATCACCAGCGCGGAAATGCCGTACAGGAACGCCTGCATCAGCATCAGGGACCCGTTCTCGCTCTTGAACGAACCGAGCGCCTGGAACGAACCGGTGCGGCTGGCGGTGACGGTGCCAGCCATCGCATTGGCAGCTGCCTCGTCCACCACCGCCCCGGACTTGTACGTGACCGCCACGACGGTGGCCACGGGCGGATTCGCCGGGGCACTGCCCCCCGCAGCCGCGGCACTGCCGTCCGCAGCCGCGGCACCCGGAGCGCTGCCGCGGACCGGCGAGATGTGTGCCACCTCAGCCCAGGTGGGCAGCGCCGTCCACACCACTCCGGTGTGCGAATACCACTGGTCATCCACAACGGCGGTGACAGTCAGTCCGGTGCCGCCTACCGTGGCGGTGTCGCCGACGTCGAGAGACAGGTCCGCCGCAACGGTGGAGCCGATCACAAGTGTCCCGGTCCGCACCGGGGCGGGCGCCAGCTGCCCGTCCGGCGCAACGCCGAACACCGCCACGTTGGTGGTGCCGCCGTCGCCGGCCTGGATCCGCGACTGGCTGATGCCCAGGGCCTCGGCCCGGGCCACGCCGGGCGCGTGCTGCCAGCTGTCCACCTGCGCGGCGGTCACCTCGCTCTCGGTGAAGGACGCCGTGGGCTCGTTACTGCCCGGGGCGCCGAAGGCGATGCTGTCCACCGGCCGGGACCCTCCGCCGGGAGCGCCACCGGCCGCGCTCCCGGACCCCAGCTTTCCGATCGCGGAGGTGGACTGGTCCCCGAGACCGGCGGTGAGGCCGGACAAGAGCACCAGCAGCAGCGTCACCAGGGCCACCACGCCGCCCATCAGGGCGAACCGGCCCTTGGCGAAGCGGATGTCACGAATAGCGAGAAACACGTTGTACTTCCTTCGATTGAGAGTGGATTTCCTTCTCAATCCACTCTCCCGCCCGCCGGCTCAGCCCACATCGGGCAGGTGGTTGATCACCGGGGGACAAAGGGTTGAGCGGCCGGTCAACCTTTTGATTGATCCGCCCACCGTCTCCGGCGCCTAAGCTGGGGAAATGCCTGCCGCGGACCCACAGACCACCCCGTCGGGGGCCGCCGTCCTGCGGTTCCTGCGGGTGACCCTGCATGTCGGGTTTGCCGTGCTGTTGCTCGTCGCCATCCTGCGGCTGCATCTTGCGGCGGGACCGGCCGACGCCGGAAGCCCCGCGGGTGCGTGGCGCTATGTTTGGTCGGCGCTCGCCGTGGCCCTGGCCTGGACCTACCTGGCCGGCACGCTGCTGGAAAAGCGGTACGACGCCGGCCGGTCGGCGTTCAATCCCCACCCGTACGCTCTCCTGTGGCTGGGCCTGGTCACGGGCCTGTGGGGGATCCTCCTCGCCGGAAGTGCCGAATTCTCCTGGCTGGCCTTCCCGCTGTTCTTCCTGCACCTGCATGTGCTGCCCCGCCGCATCGCGCTGGTCACGATCGCCGTTATGACGGCGGCGGTGGTGGCTTCGCAGTGGACGGCCAGCGGACTGCCGCAGCCCACACTTCCCATGGTTTTGGGGCCGGTCCTGGGCGCCGGGTTTGCCGTCGTCACCGGCCTCGCCTACCGTGCGCTGTACCTTGAGGGGGAGGCGCAGCGGCTGGCCGCCGAGGAACTGCGGCGCACCCGCGCCGAGCTGGCCAGGACCCAGCATGAGGCAGGGGTCGCGGCCGAGCGTGAACGCCTGGCCCGGGAAATCCACGACACCCTCGCGCAGGGCCTCTCCAGCATCGTCCTGGTGGCCCGCGCCGCGGAGAAGTCGCTGGCCGGCGGCGATTTTGCCACCGCTGCCGAACGGTTCGCGCTGGTCGGGCAGACGGCCGCCGAGAACCTCGCCGAGGCCCGCAGCTTTGTCCGCGGCCTCTCGGCGCCCCGGCTTCAGGACTCGTCCCTGCCGGAAACCCTCAAAAGGTTGTGCGGCGAAACCGAAACGCTGGCGGCCGCCCGCGGCGAGGGGCTGCGCTGCCGGTTCGAGCTGGTGGGGAACGCCGCGGAACTGCCGCCGCAGTACAGCGTCACGCTGCTCCGGGCGGCCCAGGCCAGCCTCGCGAACGTGCGGCTGCACGCGAAGGCGCATACCGCCGTCGTCACCCTGGCGTTCCTCGGCGACGAAGTCACCCTGGACGTGTACGACGACGGAACGGGCTTCACGCCCGCCGCTGCGGGTCCCGGGGTGGCTGGCCGTGCGGACGGCAGCGGCTTTGGCCTGCACTCGTTGGGCGCCCGGGTGGCGGAACTGGGCGGTTCGCTGGAGGTCGAATCGGCGCCGGGGGAGGGAACGGTGGTTGCCGTACGGCTGCCGCTGACCGGCTCGCCCGGCCCGGCGGGGGAGCACAGCTGATGGGCGCCCTCCACCTTCTGCTCGTGGACGACCACCCCGTGGTCCGGGCGGGTCTGCGCGCCATGCTTACGGAATTCGAGGACTTCACTGTGGCCGCCGAGGCGGCGGACGGGGACGCCGCGCTGCGTGAACTCGCCAGGCTCCGGGTCTTGGGGGAGCGCGTGGATGTGGTGCTGATGGACCTGCAGATGGGCGCCGGAATGGACGGCGTCGCCGCCACGAGCGCCATCCGGAAGCTGGATTCCCCGCCGCCGGTCCTGATCCTTACCACCTACGACACCGAGGCGGACATCCTGGCCGCGGTGGAGGCGGGGGCCAGCGGCTACATGCTCAAGGACGCCCCGCCGGAGCAGATCCGCCAGGCGGTGCTGGCCGCGGCGGCCGGGCAGACAGCGTTGGCTCCGAAGGTGGCGGCGTTGCTGATGTCGCGGATCAGCAGCCCGGAAACGGCGCTGACGCCCCGGGAGGTCCAGTTGCTGGAACTGCTCGCCACGGGCCTGACCAACAGGGCCATCGCACGCCAGCTCTTCATTTCCGAAGCCACTGTTAAAACCCATCTGGTGCACATCTTCGGCAAGCTCGGCGTCGACAACCGCACCTCGGCCATTGCCCTGGCCACGCAGCGCCGGATCATCCGCGCGCCGGGGCAGTAACGCTCTTCCGCGGGATCAGCTGTTGTTTGCTTCCCGGAGTTCGGCCATGGCTTCGGCCACCAGTTGCGCCCGTTCGGCCCCCAGGATGGCCACGAAGTTGGCATGGACCAGTCCGGCGACGAAACAGGCCAGTGCATTGGCGGTTTCGGTGCCCTCGACGGTCAGTTCGAGGTAGACAACCCGGCGGTCCTCCGCGCAGGGGCTGCGCTGGACCAGGGACCGCTTCGCCAGCCGGTCGGCGATCTTGGTGAAGCCGCCGTTGCTGAACTCCACTTCCCTGGCCAGTTTCGCCATGGGCATCCGGGCGCCGGGAGTGCGGACCAGCCGCAGGAGCGTCTCGGCTTCTGCCGGTTCCAGGCAGAAGGCGGAAGAGACTTCCGCGTGCACCTTCTTGTTGGTGTTCTGGAAGCCCTCAATGACCAGCCCCCACTGCGAAATCACATCAAGGTCCCCGGTGGTCGGGGTGTGCTTCTGCGTGGCCGGCATGGAATCCCTTTCCACGCCCATAATACGCTCCACGTACTCGTCTTTCTGGTGAGATTTTGGGGCGGGACGGCCGCCAGGGCCTCCCGGTTTAAGAACGAAAGCCGGTGCTTTCGGCGGGCGGTGGGCCCGCCGAAAGCACCGGCGCTCGGGATATGCGTACGTTACGCGGCGACGGATGCTTCGGCGCGCACGGCTTCGAGGGCCTTGGTCCACGGCACGAGCTGGTCCAGGACCGGAGCCAGGGTCTGTGCCTGCAGTTCGGTGGGCTTGAAGACGGAGAAGTTCTCGAAGTCGGTGAAGAGGGAGAACATGCCGGTCTTCTGCACGTGGGCGATCTGCAGCTCGGACAGGATGCCGCGCAGGTGCTCAACGGCGCGGACACCGAAGGCCGAGCCGTAGGACACAATGCCGGCTGCCTTGTTGGAGAACTCGGCGTTCAGGTAGGACAGGGCGTTGGCCAGGGCCGGGGCCACGGAGTGGTTGTACTCGGGGGTGATGAAGACGTAGCCGTCGAACTCGGCGATCTTGGCAGCCCAGGCAAGGGTGTGGGCGTTCTGGTAGTTCTGGTAGGCGGCCGGGTAGGCCTCGTCCAGCAGCGGCAGGTTGTAGTCGGCGATGTCGACGATCTCGAACTCAGCGTCGGTGCGCTGCTGTGCCTGCGCGAGAACCCACTCGGCTACGCCGACGTTGTTGCGGCCGGGACGGGTGCTGCCGGTGACAATGGCGATCTTAGTCATGAACTACTCCTCTGGTGGATCACTGAGCGGAAGAACATCCGCAACGCTTCAAGATTCAACAATATTCTAGAAAACTATTTTTGTAAATAGTGTTTCGGGTGGTCCCGGTCACTAGGCCGCTGGCCGAAGGTCGCCGGGCAGGCAGGAATGTCCGACGGCGGTGCCATACTGAGAGTTGCATCACGACGGATGTTTGGGGGAGCTTCGGAATGGTCCTAGATACGACAACACTCAGGATCGCGTTCGGCGTGATGGCCCTGGTGTTGGGGCTGCTTTTTTACTTTTCGTCCTACCGCGCCACGCGCTCCGCCTACAGCGGCTGGTGGTGCCTCGCCCTGGTGTTTTTCCTTGTAGGCGCGGCCGCCTTCCTGCTTAACGGCACCGGCCATCAGTGGTGGGCCAACATCCTGGGCAATGTCCTGCTGGTCCACGGGGGTGTTGCGGTCTGGGCCGGTGCGCGCTCACTGCGGGAGCTGCCACCGAAGCGGTGGCTCTTCACGGGGGTTCCGGTGGCCACCCTGGTGGCCACCGCCGTCGACCATCCCGGTACCAATGTCTGGGCGGGGGGCGCCGTCTTCCTCGCCTCAATGTGCCTCACGATGGGGCTGGCATCCCAGGAGCTCTGGCGGCTGGAACCGGGGTATTCCCGGGTCCGCGTTCCCATGGCCGGCGCGGCCGGGGTGTTGGCGGTTTTCTATTTTGGCCGCTTGGTCTTCTTCCTTGTTGACGGCCAGGACGGGCCGATTTTCACCACCTACTTCGGATCTGCGGTGACCACCATGGGCACCATGGTGCTGCTGGTGGTGGTGTCCTTCAGCATGGCCGGGCTGAGCACCGAGCAGCAGACCCGGGCCCTGCGCATGGTGGCGTCCCGCGATGACCTCACGGGGCTGCTCAACCGCAAAGCCTTCCTTGACCTGGCGGCCGGGCTGCTGAAGGACCGCGCGGTCACCCAGGGGACCGGTGCCCTGATCCTCGCGGACCTGGACCATTTCAAGGCGGTCAACGATACCCACGGTCATGCCGCCGGCGACCTCGCCCTGAAGGCTTTCGCCGGGGCCTGCCAGGAGACCGTCAGGTCCACGGACCTGGTGGGACGCTACGGCGGGGAGGAATTTGTCCTCCTGATTCCGGGCGGCTCCGCCCTCCGGGCCGAGCATATTGCGGAAGAAATCAGCCGTCGTCTCGCCCAGGTCCCCACCGCCGGTGGGCTCGAAATGCCCACCGTCAGCTACGGCGTTGCCCTGTACGACGCCGGGACCTCCGATGTGGAGGACCTCATCGCAGCGGCGGATGAGGCGCTGTACACGGCCAAGTCACAGGGCCGGAATCAAACAGTCCACAGCGACCGCCGCATTTGAGGCGGTCTGGCTCTTATACTCGGGTCAGGCGCGAGGATACGGACCGCGATGATACGGACCGCGAGGGTAAGGACACACTGACGTGGACGAACGCATCGGAATTATCGGCGGGGGCATTGTGGGCATCGCCGTGGCGCGCTCGCTCCTGGAGCGCCACCTTGGGGACATCACCGTTTTCGAGAAGGAGACGCGCCTCGCCGCGCATCAGACCGGCCACAACTCCGGAGTTGTCCATGCAGGCCTGTACTACGCCGCGGGATCACTGAAGGCCCGGCTTTGCGTTTCCGGGCGCGCATCGCTCCGGGACTACTGCCTGGAGAAGAACCTGCCCTACCGGGAGGTGGGCAAGCTGGTGGTGGTGGTGGACGAATCGGAGCTGCCGGCGTTGGCCGGGATCGAGAAGCGGGCCAGGGCCAACGGGGTGCCGGACCTCAGCCGCATCAACGATGCCGGCCGGCTGCGCGAGATCGAACCACACGCGGCAGGCGTGGCGGCGGTGCACTCGCCGCACACCGCCGTCGTCGATTTTGCGGCCATTACCGAAGCGATGGCGCAGGACGTGAGGGCGGCCGGCGGCACCGTCCTGCTCGGTCAGGAAGTGGTGGGAATAGCGGTGGACGGCGCCAAAGTGCAGGTCCGGACGGCGGTCTCGGAGCAGGTCTTCGACCGGCTCATTGTCTGCGCCGGGTTGCAGTCCGACGTCGTGGCGCGCCTGCTGGGTGCCGATCCGTCACCGAAAATCCTGCCATTCCGCGGCGAATACTGGTCCCTGAACCCGGAGCGTAACAGCCTGGTGAACGGGATGATCTACCCTGTCCCGGACCCGCGTTTCCCCTTCCTGGGCGTGCACTTCACCCGCGGCGTCTACGACGACGTCCATGTGGGGCCCAACGCTGTTCCCGCGCTGGCACGTGAAGGATACGGCTGGTCGTCGGTCTCAGCGAAGGACACCTGGGAATCGTTGCGGTGGCCCGGAGCCGGCGCCCTGGCGAAGAAGCACTGGCGGATGGGTGTGGAGGAGATCAGTGCCTCGCTGGTCAAGGCCATCTACTTCCACAAGGCCCGCCGCTTTATCCCCGAGCTGGAAATGTCGGACCTCACGGCCAAAACTGCATCCGGCGTGCGGGCGCAGGCGTGGGGCCGGGACGGCGCGCTGCTGGACGACTTTGCCGTGGAGCAGGTGGGGCCGGTGACGCTGCTGCGGAACGCCCCCTCGCCGGCGGCCACGTCCTGCATGGCCATCGCCGATCACCTGGTGGAGAACTACGTGCAGGTGCGTGCCTGAGCCGCTTATTGTCAGCAGGCCAACTCAGTTCAGCTTCCCTGCCAGCCGTTCCCGCATCCGGACGCTCGCTTCGTTCAGGCCGATCAGTTCCACCTCCCGGCCGTGCCGGCGGTATTTCTCCGTGACGGCATCCAGCACCGCGATGGTGGACGCGTCCCACAGGTGGGAGGCATGCAGGTCCACGATCACCCGGCTGATGTCCGGCCCGGCGTCGAGCGCGTACTCGAACTGGGTATAGAGATCGTTCGAGGAGGCAAAGAACAGTTCGCCGTCCACCGTGTAGGTGGCCACGTTTTCGCCGTTAAGTTCGACGACGGTCCGCTCCACCGTGACGAAGTGCGCCACCCGCCGGGCGAAGAGGGCCATGGCCGCGAGCACGCCGGCCCCGACGCCGATGGCCAGGTTGTGCGTCACGGACACCACCGTGACGGTGATCAGCATGACGGCGGTCTCGGACGTGGGCATCCGGCGCAGCGTCCGCGGCGCGATCGAGTGCCAGTCGAACGTGATGGCCGAAACGAAAATCATCACAGCCACCAAAGCGGCCATGGGGATCAGGCCCACCACATCGCCCAGCGTCACCACCAGGACCAGCAGGAAGACGCCGGCCAGGAACGTGGACACCCGGCTCCGCGCGCCCGAGCCCTTGACGTTGATCATGGTCTGGCCGATCACGGCACAACCGCCCATGCCCCCGAAGAAGCCCGTCACAATGTTGGCCACGCCCTGGCCCCACGACTCACGGGTCTTGTTCGAACGGGTGTCCGTGATGTCGTCCACCAGCTTGGCGGTCATCAGCGATTCCAGCAGCCCCACGAGGGCCATCGAGAGCGAGAACGGCGCAATCACCTGGAACGTCTCCCACGTCAGGGGAACGTTGGGAATGAACAGCGACGGCAGGCTCTCCGGCAGCTGGCCCTTGTCATGGACGGTGGGTACGTCCACCCCGGCGAGGACGGCAAACAGGGTGAGCGCCACGATGGCCACCAAAGGTGAGGGCACCGCCGTCGTCATTCTGGGCAATCCCACCACAATGACCAATCCCACCGCCACAAGCGGATACACCATCCACGGGACGCCGATCAGCTCGGGGAGCTGGGCCATGAATACCAGGAGGGCCAGCGCGTTCACGAAGCCGACCATGACCGAGCGCGGAATGAAGCGCATCAGCCGGGTGACCCCCAGCACCGCCAGCAGGATTTGGAACACGCCCGCCAGGATCACGGCCGCGATGAGGTGGTCCAGGCCATGGCTGCGCATCAGCGGGGCGATCACCAGGGCCACCGCACCGGTGGCGGCGGAAATCATGGCCGGCCGGCCACCAACAAACGAGATGGTGACAGCCATGACGAAGGACGCAAACAGACCGATCCGCGGGTCCACGCCGGCAATCACCGAGAACGCGATGGCTTCCGGAATCAGGGCCAGTGCCACCACCAGCCCGGCGAGGGCCTCGGTCTTGAGCCGCCGCGGCGAACGTAATGTTGCGCGGACCGATTGGAGCTGCTGCGGGGTGCTGGTCCGGGCGTCCGGGACGCTCTGTACGGCCATTGCGGGTCCAATCGTGCTGGTGAAGCGCACACAGGCGGCTTCTGCCTTCGGGGAACGGTGAGGCGCGCGCCGCTTCGTTGAGATTGGGAGGAGCGCTCCGCCCTTACCAGTCTGGGGCACGCCGCATCCCAACTGCTAAAATGGCGGGGTTGTAGACCGGCCTATAGCTGGTCCGGCCAGCGCCGTAACGTAAGTAGGGGACCACAGAGGACATGACGGCAGGCGGTTCGCACCTCAGCACTTCAGAGACTTTCCCAGGCCAGGCCAAAAACGCGCCGGCCGGGGAAGCGCTCCCGAAATCCGCTGCGCCCGCCACGCCCCCAGCCAAGCGCCGGGCCTACATTGCCATCTGGCAGGGGTTCTTTGGTGCCCTGATGATGTTCGTGGGGTCCATCGGCACAGGCTGGATCGCCAACGGCTCACCCATGATCCGCCAGCCCGTGGTCATCGCCCTGCGGACCGAAGGCTGGGGCGTCACCCTGTCCACAGTCCTTCTCACCGTGGGGGCCATGCTCCTGATGCGCTCCTGGCTGCGGCTCGGCCAGCGGCTGGGGGACTGGGGCGAGCACTCCCTGCGGTCGGTGGTGATCGCCATTTCCGCGTGGTCCTCCCCGCTTCTGCTTGCCGTACCGATTTTCTCGCGCGACGTCTACGCCTACACCGGCCAGGGGCGGCTGGTCATGGAGGGCCAAAACCCATACCAAGTGGGCATCTCCACCCTCAGTAACTGGTTTTCCCTGGGCGCGGACCCCGCCTGGGCCGAGAACCGGACACCCTACGGGCCTTACTTCCTGTGGCTCGCCCGTGGTGTGGTGGGGCTGACCGGAGCGCAGCCTGACGTTTCCGTATTTTTGTTCCGGCTGCTCGCCGGGGCGGGCGTGGTCCTGTGCATCATCTACGTGCCCAAACTCGCGGAACTGCACGGCATCAACGGCGCGCGGGCGCTCTGGATCGCCGTGGCCAACCCGCTGTTCCTGATCAGCTTTGTGGCCAGCGCCCACAACGACGCCCTGATGGTGGGGCTCGCCGTCGCCGGTGTCTACTTCGCCGCGACGAAACATTACCTCACAGGCATACTTCTGGTCACGGCGTCCATCGGGATCAAGCCGATCACCGTCCTGCTGCTCCCGTTCATCGGGGTTATGTGGGCCGGGCCATCCGCATCGTGGACCCGGAAGTTCCTGATCTGGGGCGCGACGGCGGGAATCAGCTTTGGTGTGCTGGCCCTCAGCGGGATTCCGTACAACCTTGGCCTGGGCTGGGTTTGGGCGATCATGGACCCCACTCCGGGGTACACCGGTTATTCGCCCTCCGGGTTCCTCGGCCAGCAGGTCGAGTTCCTCGCCAACGGGCTGGGGCTGCCGGGCGGGACGTTTGCAGACCTGCTGCGGACCGGCATGAAGTGGGCCGCGGTTGGCCTGGTCCTGCTGCTGATGTTCCGCGGTGATTACTCCCGGGCGGTGCGCCGGCTCGCCCTGGCGTTCACCGCCGTCGTGATGCTTTCACCCATCATCCAGCCCTGGTACATCCTCTGGTTCCTGCCGTTCCTTGCCGTCACCGGCATCCGCAACGACTGGCAGATCCGCAGCCTCTACGTGGGCGTGACGTTCTTCGTGGTGTTCGGCGCGCAGGACCAGCTCTCGGTCTGGTCCTTTGTGGAACTGCCCATCAACGCGTCCTCCCTGGCCTTTGTGACGGCGCTGCTGTTCACGTTCTACCTGCTGGTCCTGGACATCCACACCCGGAAGCTGCTGGTGGAGGGCAAGCCGCTGGACTGGGCCCGGCGGTCCTGGGGCTGGGTGCAGGAGCAGCGCGCCGCCAGGCGTTAAGGCCTTGTCCCGGGCGCTCCCGGGAGGCTCCACCCCCCCGGGCCCGGGCGTCATCAACAGGGACGAAACCTGTACGGCGGCGGTAGACTTCGCAGGCATGAGGACACTCGCCGATGACCTTGAAGCACCTGATGATGTCCATACCCGGATTGTGGTGGCTGCCTACGGCTTGTTCTCCCGCCGGGGGATCCGCGATGTGGGGGTTGACGAGCTGATCCGGGCGTCGGGCGTCGCCAAGGCAACGTTCTACCGGCATTTCCCGTCGAAGGATGACCTGGTGCTGGCCTTTTTGAAGCGGCGCGACGAGCTGTGGATGATGGGGTCTGTTGTCCCGGAAGCCCGGCGCAGGGCAGCGAACCCCGAAGAGCAGCTACTCGCCATCTTCGACATTTACGATGAATGGTTCCAGGACGACGATTTCGAAGCATGTTCGTTCGTGAAAGTCCTGCTTGAAATGGGGGCCGCCCACCCGCTGGGGAAGGCGAGCATCGAATACCTGGCGAGAATCCGCCACCAGGTACGGATCCTGGCCGATGAAGCAGGCCTGGCGGATTCCGAGGCGTTCGCACTCTCCTGGCACATCCTTATGAAGGGCTCCATCATTGCCGCTGCCGAGGGTGACAAGCTGGCTGCCCGCCGGGCGCGGAGGATGGCCGCCGGGCTGATTGCTGAGCACCGCCCGCAAAAACCTCCGCAGGCGTGAGATTCAGTGCAGGAGCCAGGACGCGTCCTGCGGCGGTTGCGGCTTTCGGCGGAGTTTATGGACCAGGGCAACGAACGGCCACGCCAGCAGCCGCAGGAAACCGGCACTGAGCAACAAGGCGACCGTCAGAACAATCAGCGGCGAGTACAGCAGGAGAACACCAAATACAGCGGCAACGTACCCGGTAACCAATGCCAAAACTGCCCCGGGATCCATGGGAGCTCCTCTTTAATTTTCAAAAGACGTGTGCCGTGAAGCCAGCTGCACTGCTGGCAGCGATACGCGAGAGGTAGGAGGCCCCACCCGTGACGGGAGGGTGGCCTTCGAAAGGCGTTCAGCCGCGGAAAACCCGATGTCGGTGGCGTTTGAGTAGCCGTTACGTATCACTCCGGAGCCCCGGGGGAGGTGCATACCCGGTCTTCACATGGTGGCCGCACGCTTCATAACGGTGTATCACAGCGTACTCGCCTGCGGGCACGCAATGAAGAAGCAGCCCGGGGCGGCCCGCTGAAAGCCCGCTCAGACGGCCCGCTCTGAGGGCCCGCTTAGGCGGCCCGCGCCTCAGGAATGGACGCCGGCTTCCGGCCGAGCTCCGCGGTCCGCTTCACGGACCACCACAGCAGCACCACCAGGAGCACGTTGCGGGTGGTGAGGATGGCAGCCATGACCGGGTGGGCGTGGATGAGCGGGGTGTAAAACAGCGGGTAAATCACGAATGTGGTTATGGCGATCCCCATCAGCAGGGCGGCCGGGACCTTCCATCGGTCCCAGTCATGTGTCAGACCGGCCACAATCACCGGGGCCAGCCAGATGATGAACTGCGGCGAACCCACCTTGTTGAACACGATGAACGCCGTGACCATCATCAGGGCGCCCTCCATGAACAGCTCTTCCCGCTCCGCTCCGCGCTTCAGGGCCCGGACCAGCAGGATGGCCGCCACCACCGCGGCGACGATGAGCAGCGGCTGCATCAGGAACGCGGCCACCGATGCGCCGGGACCATACACCTCGGTGGAGTTGATGGCGGTGTTGTCCGCCATCCTGGAGCCAGCAATGTGGAAGACGCTCAGCCACACCCAGGGCGTGGAGAAGGTGGCCTCCAGCTGCATGCCCCGCTCGCCCTGGTTGGTGAGGAAGTCCAGGATGTGCGGCAGCCCGCCGGAAAGGTAGGTGCCCAAGCCCACCACCGCGGTCACGGCGACCCCGGAGGCCAGAACCTGGATCCGCCGCCGGCTGGCAATCACAATCGGCACCAGGACCGCTGCCGGCCACACTTTGATCCAGGTGGCCACGCTCAGCAGGACGCCCGCCACAACGGGCCGTTCAGCCGCGTAGAGCAGGGCGATCAGCACAATGGGGGCGGTGATGCCCTCCACCCGGGCGAAGCTGAGGTACCCCATAAAGACCGTAAAAAACAGCCACCACCAAGCCGGGGCAATCCCGCGCACTTTCCGCGGCCCGCGGGTCAGGTACACAAGACCGACGGCGTTGAGGGCTGTAATGATCAGGAACCAGCAGAGCAGGTAGAGGCCGGGCCCGGCGATGTTCGCGAGGAAGATCGGGATCTGCGCCAACACGGGATATACCCAGGGGCTGATCTTTCCGTCCAGGCTGTCCGGGTTGTAGCCGTCCATGGCCCACTGGCGGTACTGCTCGGTGTCGCTGAAGGTATCGCCGTTCAGGAAGAACGATGCCATCCAGCCCAGGAAGTACAGGTGGATGACCGCGAAGCCCCACCAGACACTGGAGGGACGGGCGAACCAGTCCACCACGCGGGCGGGCAGGACGGTGCTGCGGACGCTGACCAGCCGGTCGAAGAACCTTGTGGAAATCTCAGGACTCCTTGAGCGCGGGAACGGACGCGGGAGTCTTCTTGCCCAACGAGTACAGCCGCCGGACGGACCACAGGAACAGGACCACCAGGAGGACGTTGCGGATGGTCAGAACGCCGGCCATCAGCGGGTTGTTGTGGCTCAGGGCGTCGTAGAACAACGGGTAGATGAAGAATGTGGCCACGGCGATGGCAATCAGCATGGCCGCGGGAACCCGCCACTCGCGCCAGCTGTGCGCCAGCCCCACTGCCACGGCCGGGGCCAGCCAGACCATGAACTGGGGCGACCCCACCTTGTTGAAGACCACAAAGGCGGTGGTCAGGGTGAGTGCCCCGGCGAGGAGCAGTTCGGTCCGGTCCACGCCGTCGGCGTGGTTGCCGTTGAGCTTGCCATTGTGCAGGGCCCAGAAAGTCAGGCCGGCCACCAGCAGCGCCGCCAGGATCAGCAGCGGCTGCATCAGGACGGACATCACGGCCGTGCCGGGACCGTCCACCTGCATGGAGTTGATGTCCGTGTTCATGTACATCCGGGAATCCCCGATGTTGAGCACGGACAGCCACAGCCACGGGGTGGTGAAGGTCGCCTCAAGCTGCATGCCGCGGTCACCCTGCTGGGTCAGGAAGTTCAGCAGCTTGGGCACACTGCCCACCGCGGCTGCCAGTGCCACCACCACCGCGGAGGTGGCGACGCCGGCCAGCACCACCACGAGGCGGTTCTTCACGACGGCGAAGAGGGCAAGCATCACTGCGGCCGGCCAGACCTTCACCCAGGTCGCGGCGGCGAGGATGACAGAGGCGATGAACGGCCGGCCCACGCCGTAGGCCAGGGCCACCAGCACGATCGGTGCGGTGAGGCCGTCCACGCGGGCGAAGCCCAGCCAGCCCATCAGCAGTGTGAAGATCAGCCACCACCAGCCGGCGGGGATGGCGTCCTGGTTGCGGCCACGGTCGGTGAGTTTGGCCAGGCCCCACCCGTTGAGGAGCGTGGTCATCAGCACCCACAGGAAGAAGAACGGCCCGGGTCCGGCCAGCCCCGCGATGGCCATGGGAATCAAGGCCAGGATGGGGTATACCCAGGGGCTGGGGCCGCCGGTGAGGTTCGCTTCGTTAAAGCCGGCCGCTGCCCAGTCCCGGTAGATGAAGGTATCGCTGAATGCCTCACCGCGGAGGGACAGCATGGCGCCGAAGACCAGGAACCCGAGATGCACCAGGATGAAGCCGGTGAGCAGGCCCCGGGAAGTGTTCAGCCAGGACCGCACGGCCGTGGGCAGGATGACGTTGCGGACCCGGGTGAGCGAGGCGAAGAATGCGTCCGTGGAAATGGCGGAATCCTTGTCAGAGAGGGGCAGAACGGGTGCCGGATCGTGCCGCGGGGCGGGAACCGGAAGCATCGGGGGTCCGCTTATAACAGCCGCCCTACCAGTCAAGGGTAATTGACTGCCCGTGCTGCCCAGTAATCCTGCAGGACCGCACGCGCTTCGTTTCACGGCCTGAAAAGTTTACGTGGCCTTGGCGTGGCGGTAGCGCTCAATCTGTTTTAGCCGCCGCAGGAGGCTGTCGCGCCGCGGGTGCGGGACGACGTCGTGCGCTTCTGCGGTGAGGTCAATGTGTTTGGTGCCGTACTGCCAGAGCAGGAGGTCGTCCAGCAGCCGGTCCGGGCCGGGGGAGTAGCGGTGGTCCAGGGCCTTGCGGACCTCGGTGATCCGCTGGGCGCTGAGCAGCCCGGCGAGCTGGACGGTCTGGTTCAGGCCGTGGGCCGCCATCAGTTCCGCAGCCCAGCCCCAGTCATCGTCCACTTTGCGGTCCACATGGGGCAGCAGCGTCCGCCAGACGTCGCGGATGCGGTTGGGGGTCAGCGGCGCCGCCCCCTCGCCATCCATGTCCCAGTAGCTGCGGACCTCCTCGTACCGCTCGTGGAGGTCGGCGAAGGCGCTCTCCACGGTCTCCAGCATGGCTGCGGTGGCGGTGAACTGGCGGTCGAAATGCGGCGTCCAGGCGCGCGGGTCCTCGGCTTTGAAGCGGATGTCGTGCTCGATCTCGCTCCAGGCGTGCGCGAAGACCGTGCGGATCTGGCACTCGAAGAAGTAGCTGCCGTTGGGCGGGACATCCGGATTGAAGACCTGCTGGTACTCCTTGACGGCCTCGTTCTGGATGGTGCGCAGGATGAGGTGGCGGCTGGAGTAGCCGTAGGTGCCGGACTCGATGGAGCCGATGTCCTTCTCCCGGTCCCCGCGGCAGTCAAACACCTGGCGCTGGCGCTTGATGATGTTGGCCGCCACCGCGTTCTCGGCGGGCAGCTTGGTGATGATGCGGACGCCCACCATGTCATTAAGGGTGCGGAACGGGTCCGGGAACTTCAGCACGACGGGGCCGCCGGGTTCCAGCGGTTCCTCGATCCGGGAGATTTTTTCGCGGAAGGATTCCACCGTTTTGGTGCGCCCGGTGACAAACAGCGGCGTGACCTCGGTGTCCTTCAACATGTCGCGCAGGATCACCAGGACGTCATGGGTGACCAGCTTCAGGGCAGGCCGGACGCGTTCGTAGATCTCCACGTTCTCCTGCACGGATTCGCGGAGGCTGACGTCCAGGCTGTCCCAGTTACTCGGCATACACCCAGCTTACGGCGACGGTGTGACACACCCCTCCCACCAGGACCCTCTCTCACTTAATGCGGGAAATCCGGAAACGCTCTCTCACTTTCTTCAAAAGAGTGAGCGAGCGTCACGCAAAAACTCACATTAAGTGCGAGAGCGTCCGGGGGAGGCGGGTTGGGGGGTGGGGCAGGGGCGGTGGGTCAGGCCGGGGAGGTGGAGTTGCGGACCACCAGGGAGCTTTCCAAGGTCAGCTGCGGCTGCTTCAGCTCGTGGCCTTCCATCAGGCGGCGCAGCTGTTCACCGGCCTTCAGGCCCAGCGGGGTGGCGGGCAGGTGCACGCTGGTCAGGCTGGGGTTGCTGGTGGCGGAGTACGGCAGGTCATCGAATCCCGCGATGGCCAGCTGGTCCGGGATGCGGAGACCGGCCACGCGTGCCTCCTGCAGGACGCCGTAGGCGTGCGTGTCCGTACCGCAGACGACGGCGGTGACCCCCTCGCGCTGCCACTGCGGCCATGCCGCGGCGAAGGCAGCCGCTGCCGCGCCGACGTCGATAGTGGTGCTGATGATGTGGCTGGGATCCGCCGTGATCCCGCGGTTCTCAGCCTCGGCGAGGAAGGCTTCACGGCGAAGGGCGAACGTCGCCGTCCCGGTGACGCTGTCCACATAGGCAACTTTCCGGTGCCCCGCAGTGGCCAGGTGCGCCGCGAGTTCCCGGGCTCCGTGGGCTACATCCAGATTCACGGACGGCGCATAGGACTCCATTCCGGGAGCATCCAGCAGCACCAGCGGCCCGCCAACAGCAAGATCATCCAGGAACCCGGCGTTCGGAGCATCAACCAGCAACCCTGCCGGCCGCAGTGCCATCAGCTTCCGCACGTCGTCCGCGTGCGGGAATTCACCGGCCTCGGTAACGGACAGCAGTAATTGGTAGTCAGTGCCAAGGGATTCGCGCACACCGGCGATCACCTTGGCGAAGAACGGGTTGGAGATGTCAGGGGCCACCAGGATCACGATCGAGCTGACGCCTTTGGCCAATGAACTGCCCACGCTGTCCACCACGTAGCCGAGTTCGGAGATCGCCTCCCGTACCCGGCGAATGTTCTCCCCGGACACGCGGCCGGCTGTCTTGCCGTTGGCCACCAGGGACACGGTCGCCGTCGAAACGCCGGCGCGGGCAGCGACCATGGCTGCGGTGATACGCCGCGAACGCAGGGGGTGCTGCTGCTGTTCCGCGGAGTCCATTCTTCGATCGTAGTGGGCCGGGGCGCAGTCAACGCACGCACGCGGCCCCACCGCCCGCGCCGGCTCCCAAGACCAGTGGCATAGGATTCCGGTATGGGAATCATAATCACACTACTTATCATCTGGCTTGTGCTCTCGATCCTCGGCTTCGTGGTGAAGGGACTGCTCTGGCTGGCCATCATCGGCCTGGTGCTTTTCGTCGCCACCGCGGTCTGGGGCTGGCTGAAGCGGAAAACCAACGCCTGACCCCAGGTCAGACGCATTCGGCGGCGGCCGGTTCTCCAGCAGAACCGGCCGCCGCTTTTGGTGTGCCTCCGTTTGCCGGGCCGCTCTTGGGATCAAGCGCTTGACGTGCCGAAACGTTAAGCGTTTGACGTGGTGCCTGCGGGGGTGTCATGATCGCTCTGATAAAGTGCGCGCCCGCTGCTCTTGCAGGCCCCCAATGACGTGGAGAATTTAACGTGGAACCCGAACTGACGAAACCCGCCCCCAGGAAGATCATCCTCGACTGCGACCCCGGGCATGATGACGCCGTCGCACTGCTTCTCGCACACGGCAACCCGAACATCGAACTGCTGGCCGTCACCACCGTAGTGGGCAACCAGACCCTCGAAAAGGTCACCAAAAACGCCCTGTCCGTCGGAACCATCGCGGGCATCACCGGTGTTCCGTTCGCCGCCGGCTGCGCCCGCCCCCTGGTCCGCACCATCGAAAACGCGCCGGACATCCACGGCGAGTCGGGCATGGACGGCCCCGCCCAGCCCGAGTCGGCCATCGCCCTGGACCCGCGCCACGCCGTCGACCTCATCATCGACACCGTTATGGCCCACGAACCCGGCACCGTCACCCTGGTCCCCACCGGCGGCCTCACCAACATCGCCCTCGCTGCCCGCAAGGAACCGCGCATCGTGGAACGCGTGAAGGAAGTGGTCCTGATGGGCGGCGGCTATCACGTGGGCAACTGGAGCGCCGTGGCCGAATTCAACATCATCATCGATCCCGAAGCCGCGCACATCGTCTTCAACGAGAAGTGGCCCGTGGTGATGGTGGGACTGGACCTCACGCATCAGGCCCTGGCCACCCCCGAGGTGGTGGAAAACATCGCCGCAGTGGGCACCGGACCGGCCAAATTCGTGCTGGAACTGATGGAGTTCTTCACCAAGACCTACAAGGACGCCCAGGGCTTCGACTACCCGCCGGTCCACGATCCGTGCGCCGTGGCCTACGTGATCGATCCCAGCATCGTCAGCACCCGCAAAGTCCCCGTGGACATCGAACTGCAGGGCAAACTCACCCTCGGCATGACCGTGGCCGATTTCCGCGCCCCCGCACCCGAGGACTGCCACACCTCCGTGGCCGTTGACCTGGACCACAAGAGGTTCTGGGACCTCGTCACCGACGCCCTTGTCCGGATCGGCGAACCCGCCGGCGAACCCGCCCTCGAAGCAGCGGCAGGGACCAAGTAGATGAGCGCCACACTCACAACCACCAAGGGCGCCAACGTCACCGCACTCATGGTGGCCCTGCTCGCCGCGTGCGTCGCCTTCCAGCTCAACGCCTCCATGCTCAGCCCCGCGCTGGTCACCATGGGCGAGGAACTCAACACTGACCAGGCCACCATCGGGCTGTCCCAGACCTGGTTCTTCACCGCCGCCGCCCTCTTCTCCCTCTTCCTGCCGCGCCTGAGCGACATCATCGGGCGCAAGAGGATCCTGGTGGGCATGATGATCCTTATGGCCGTCGGCTCGGTCATCGCCGCGCTGGCCCCGGACGTCACCTGGCTCTTTGTGGGCCGCATCATCCAGGGCGTCAGCGGCCCCACCGTGCCGCTCTGCCTGATCATGCTCCGCTCCGCCGTCAGCAGCCCCAAGAAATACGGCACCCTGATGGGCCTGATCACGGCAGTCAACGGCGGCGTGGCCGGCGTGGACTCCTTTGTGGGCGGCTACTTTGCCGAGCACTACGGCTTCCGCAGCATCTTCTGGCTCATGGTGGTCCTGGCCGTCGTCGCCACGGCCCTGATCGCGTTCCTTGCCACCGAAAGCAAGCCCGCGGCCGGCACCACCATGGACTGGCTTGGCGTGTTCTTCATCGTGGTGGCCGTGGGCGCCCTGCTCACTGCCCTCAACGAAGGCGCCAAACTGGTCTCCGCCTTCGAACCCGGCACGCTGCTGCTCTCCGTTGGCCTGGTGGTGGTGGCCGGCGCCGCGTTCTACCTGTTCTGGCGGACCGAAAAGCGCGCCAAGCAGCCCATGGTGGAAATCGTCCACCTGCGCCAGCGCTCCACCTGGGCGCCGCTGCTGACCACCACCCTGACCATGACCGGCATCTTCGCCGTCATCAACGGGATCGTCCCCGCCTATGTCCAGGCAGCAGCGCCCGGCTTTGGCATCGGCCCCACCGAAATGTCGCTCCTTATCCTCACCCCGTACGCCCTGCTCGGCTGGCTGATCGGCCCCGTCAGCGGCCGCCTCGCTCCCGTCCTCGGCTACACCAAGGTCCTGCGGATCGGCATGCTCGGCAGCATCGTGGCCCTGGCCGTCATCGCGTTCCTCGGCCTGAGCAGCCTGCCCCTGATGATCGCCGGCACGGTCTTGCTGGGCATCATGTACGCCGGTACGGTCAACATCATGCTGAACGGCCTCGGAGTTGTCCTCTCACCCGCCGGAAACCCGGGTTTCCTCCCCGGCATGAACGCGGGTGCCTTCAACCTCGGCGCCGGCCTGAGCTTCCTGGTGCTGCCCGCAGTGCTGGTGGCGACGTCGGCACTTGGCGATGCGAAGGCGTCCTACCTCAGCGTGGTGGTCACCGGGCTGGTCATCACCATTGCCGCCTTCGGCGCCTCGCTGCTGATTCCCAAGCCGGTTGAGGCTGAGGTGACCGAATGAGCCCCGCACCCGAAGGGACGAACGGCGGGATCGTCGTCGTCGGCTCCCTGAACGCGGACCTCACCATCTACTGCGAGCGGCTGCCGCTGCCCGGCGAGACCGTGCACGGCAACGGTTTCGCGGTGAACCCCGGCGGCAAGAGCGCCAACCAGGCAGTCGCTGCCAGCCGGCTGGGTGCCCGGGTCCGCCTCGTGGGTGCCGTGGGCGACGATTCCAACGGCCGGATGCTGCTCTCCTCGGCCTCCGGCGCGGGAGTGGACGTGCGGCACGTCCGGACCGCCGCCGCTGAGACCGGCGTTGCCGTCATCGCGGTGGATGCCGCCGGCGAAAACAACATCATCATCTCGGCCGGGGCCAACGGCACCTTGGCGCCCGCGGACGTCGCCGCGGCCGCGGATGCCATCAGGGGCGCCGCCGTGGTCTGCCTCTGCCTGGAAGTGGGCATGGAGACGGTGCTGGCTGCCGCGCAGGCAGGGCACGACGCCGGCGCAACAGTGGTGCTGAACCTCTCGCCTTATGCGGAGATTCCGCAGCAGCTGGCCGACCTCACCGACGTCCTGCTGGTCAACGCCCATGAGGCCTCGCAGTTCCTGGGCTCGGCCGAGATTCCCGGCAGCGACGGCGACGCGGGCGACTGGGAAGCGGTCCGGCTGCGCTTTGCCGGGCGGGGGCTCCAGCAGGTCCTGGTCACGCTCGGGGCCAATGGCTCCGTGGTGCTCGATTCCCTGGCCGGCACGGGGGAGCAGCTTGTCCAGATCGCGCCGATCAGGGTCAATGCCGTGGACACCACCGGCGCGGGCGACGCCTTCACGGGTGCCGTGGCCGCGCGCCTGGCGGCGGGCGCGTCCCTGGCTGACGCCGCCGCGTTCGCCTCCATCGCCGCCGCGTTGGCCACCACCAAGAAGGGCACCCAGGCCGCCTACCCTGACGAGGACGACGTCAAACGGGTGCTCACCGCGGGCGCCGTCTGAGGCCGCCCACCCCGGCACCAGCCACGCACCAAAGAAGCGCCCGACGGCGGCAGTCTCCTGCCGCCGTCGGGCGCTTCTTGGTGTTGGTGGTCCTGTTAGTTCGCTGCCTGCTTAGTGAGCCGCGGACTTAGTGAGCTGCGGGTGCCGTGGGCTGCGTGGCGAACCGCAGGTCCGCGGTGGCCTGGGCAACCGTGGCGGCCGGCAAAGCCGAGTCCAGGTGTGCGCGGTGGAACCTCGGGCCAAGGACGGCGTAGCTGCCGGCGCTGGCCAGGCCGCCTGCGAGCCAGGAGAGGTCCCAGCCGCCCAGGGCCACTGCGATGGGGCCCTGCATGGCGGGAACGAGCCCGTACATGAACAGCCACGTTGCGAAGATGCCCACCAGGAGGGACACAATGCCGGCCCAGTTCACGACCGGGAGCCGCTTGGTGCCCACTGCGTCGAAGAGCCGTTCCGGGTTGCCCGGGTAGCGCTTGTCGAGCCAGAAGTAGTGCACCAGCATGACTCCGCCCCAGGCGGCCACCCAGGCCACGAGCCCGATCAGCCAGGCATCGAGGACGGCGGCGAAGTCTTCCTGGAAGATGAAGAACACCACGGCGGCGAGGGAAAAGACGCCGACGAACAGGTTGAGCTTGCGGCGGCTGATGGTGATATCCAGCGCCTGGGTTGCGACCGAGAAGGTGTAGATGTTCAGGATGTTCGTGGCGATGGGTCCGTGCAGCACCATCAGCAGTACGGGCAGCGCCATGACGCCGAAGTTTTGGACGATGAGCTTGCCGGGGTCGATCTCGCCGCTGTTGGTGGCGAGGCTGGCACCGAGGACGCCGAGCCATACGACGGGGATGAACTGGCCCAGGACGGATGCCAGGTAGACCTTCTTCTTGGGCACTTCGGTGCTGACAAACCGGGAGTAGTCGGCGGCGTAGGTGAACCAGGTGATGCCCCAGCCGATGCCGATGGCAGTCATCACGGCGCTCATAGCCGCGATGCGCTCTGAACCCTGCAGGATCTGACCGGCCGGGCCGGCGTAGCCCCAGTCGATCTTCATGCCGAACCAGGCAACGGCGGACATCACGGCGAGGATGATGATGGTGGGCGGGACGGTCCACTTTTCGAACGCTGCGATGGCCTTGTAGCCGAACCAGGCGATGGCCACCTGTGCGGCCATGATGGCGGTGGCCACACCGATCTTCCATACGTAGTTGTGGGCCGTGGGATCAACCCAGCCGAGGGTGCCGAACAGGGCCATGACCAGGTCCAGGATGATCCAGGTGTTGACCGCGCACCAGCCGATCACCAGGAGGGCCTGGATGGCTGCCGGGAGGTAATTGCCGCGGCGGCCGAAGGCGGCTCGGGCCAGGACCATGCCGGTGGCGCCGGTCTTCTGGCCGAGCAGGACGAAGCAGCCGAACAGCAGCATGCCGATCAGGTTCCCCAAAACCAGAACGGTGACGGTGTCGGCGAAGCCGAGGCCGAGGTGGATGCCGAGGGCGCCGAGCACCCAGTTGATCGGAGCAAGATTTGCGCCGGCCCAGATCCAGAACTGGCCGGAAACTTTGTGCGTGCGCTGGGACTCGGGAATGGGCTGGAGCCAGGCTTCGCAGTCCTCAGCCGGCATCATTGCCGACTCAGACTGCTTAGTTGAGAGGTTGTCTTGCATGGGGGAGCCTCCATGAGTAAAAGGGATGATCCCAGATTATGTGGCTCAGGCCACAAGCACCACATACAATGTGTCATAAAGATCAGCCATTCACGCGACGGAGTGTCATGCCCATACGATTAGAGGATGTTTTGAAACATTCCACCCTCACCCCTGCGGACCCTGTCATCCGCGCAGCGGCGGGCATTGCGGCCCAGACGCAGCTCCGCTGGATCCACTCCAGTGAGGTCCTGGACATCGCCCCGTTACTTGGCGGCGGGGAACTGCTGCTCACCGGCGGCCAGGCCCTGGTGACCGCCACCGATAAGCGGCGGATCGGCTACATCTGGGAGCTGGCCGAGCGCGGAGTGGCCGCACTGGCCATCGAGACGGGCACCGCTTTGCCGTCCATTCCGTCGTCCATGGTGGGGGCAGCCGAATCGGCCGGGCTTCCCCTGATTGAGCTCCGCAAAGTGGTGCCGTTCGTCGGCGTGATGGAAGCCATAAACTCCCTGCTGGTGAGCGAATCAGCTGCCCACCTGCAGCTGGCCGACCAGGCAAGCCATGCCATGGCGGTGGAGCTGGCCCACGGCGGCAGCCTTGACCGGATCCTGGCCGTCCTTGCGGATGCCACCGGCGCGGAAGTGGTCCTGACATCCAACGCCGGCGCCCCGCTGGCAAGCGCCCTGCCCGCAGGTTTCGCACCGGCCGCCGATCCTGGAGCGGCTGTTGACGCCGAGGAGGACCGTGCCCGCACCACCCATATTGACGTTTCCGTGCGCGGCATACCTTCCGCGCGCCTGAGCCTGCTCACCCAGGCGGGAGGAGATGTGAACCTCGCAAGGATTGCCGGGAACCGTTCGGTGGACATCCTGGCCCTGGCCCTGCTGCAGCGCATGCCGCCCGGCCTGAAGGAAATGGCGGGCGCCGCGCTGATCCGGGCCGTCGATTCCGGCACCAACAACTGGCGGCTCCAGCAGCTTGCGCCGGCCGCCGGGATCCCCCCGGCCGCGCAGCTGGTGGCCATCGTGATCCGGTCCCCCGGTTCGCGGCAGCTCCGCACGGCCGTGGAACAGCTGCTGGACCGGGCCGGGCGGCACAGTGCGAGCTATGCGGACAATGAGCAGCTGTTGGCCCTCGCCGTACTGCGGACCGGCAAGACCCAGGAGGACCGGAACGAGATCCTGGCCGGCCTGCGGACGCTCGAACTGCCGGAGGGGAGCATCAGCGCGGTGGGTCCGGTGGCGTCCGGGATCTCAGCCGCGCCGTGGTCGCTGACAGAGGCGAGACTGACCCTGGATGTGGGGGTGGGCGACGCGCTGCACCCGGCCGCCCGGCGCGGTATTGGTCCGGTGCTCGACGCCGAGGCCTTCGCGCTGGAACGGCTCGCCTCCCATTCGCTGGACGAGCTGCAGCGGACGGATTTTGTCCGCCAGCAGCTCGGGGCCCTCCTGGAGCACGACGAGCAGCGGCATTCGACCTTGGTGGAGACCCTGCGCGTGTGGCTGGACTCAGGCTGCAACACGGCGCAGGCGGCACGGGAACTGCACCTGGAACGGCAGTCGATGCACCAGCGGCTCCAGCGGATCTTCTCGCTCTGCGGCGGTGACCCCCGCAGCACCGGCCGGCTCGCAGCACTGCACCTGGCCACCCGCCTCGCCGCGCTCTAGCTCCGGGCCCTCCCCACCCGGCCCACCCCCAGGACCCTCTCGCACTTAATGTGGGTTTTTGGCCGACCCTCTCGCACTTAATGTGGGTTTTGGCCGACCCTCTCGCACTTAATGTGGGTTTTGGCCGACCCTCTCGCACTTTCCGCAGGAATATCCGCGGTGCCAGGCTGAGGTGGCACCGTGTCGACGTGCCCCATCCACTGTTGCGGACAACCGGTGAGCCGGCCTCCCCTAGGAAGGAGGCAGAGGCGAGTGCCCTATTCAGCCAGTCGGGCCTTGATCCGTTCGCTGGCATCCAGGAGGGAAGCTTCGTTGACGGCCGCGGCTGCGGCCGGGTCCCCATTCCGCGCAGCAGTCACGAGGTCCTGCTGGTAGCGCCAGAGGGAGTCGTCCTTTTCGTCATCGAGGGAGCCCTGGGCGCCCACAATCTTGTAGGCGCGGCATTGTTGCCAGAGCGCGCGGATCATCTGAAGCAGGACCGGGTTGCCCGCAGCTTCGTAAAGGATGGCCAGCATGGCCTCGTCATGGTCCAGTAGGGCGATGACCTGACGCTCACTGATGGCCTTGCGCATCTGTTCGTACTCTGACTGCATCCTGTCGCAGTCCTCGGGTGTGATCTTTTGGCTGCCCAGCCTTGCGGCTTCGGTTTCCAGGAGCCGGCGAACGTAATAAACGTGGATGAGCTCCTCGAAGGTCAAGCTCTTGACCACGGCCCCCTTGTGGGGCTGGCGCTCGGCCAGACCGTTCTCTTCCAGCCGCCGGATCGCCTCCCGAACGGGCATCACACTGGTCCCGACCTGCTCGGCAAGATCGCGCACCTTAAGCCGGGAACCGGCAGGGAGGTCCCCACTCAGGATGGCGGCGTGGATCATCGCATAGACCTGATCGGTCAGCAGGGTGGGTTCGGCGCGCTGGGATATGACCACGAGTCAAATATACGGCCGGAGGGCGCAGTCCTATCGCTACGGGCGGCAATGCCGCCGCCCGTAAGAAATTTTCCAGGAAGGTCTTGTGTGATCTGTGATCACATCTTATGGTGGTTTATGTCACACCGACTTAGCGCATCCCTTGCAGCCTCCGGGGGAGGGCGCAAGCAATCTCAACCGGTTCAGCTGCCAGTGGCGGCACTTCCCGCGCCGGACAACGACACATCTCCTCAAGAGCCACTCACTGTAGTGGCCGCTTCCGAAAGGAAAATCCATGTCCCACGTAGTTGACGACGCCCCACTGTCCTCATTCCACAAAAGGCTTGCCTTGTTTTCCTCCGGCGGCCCGTTCCTTGACGGCTACATCCTGAGCATCATCGGCGTGGCCATGGTCCAGATCACGCCGCAGTTCAACCTGTCCGCGTCCGAGCAGGGCATGGTGGGGGCCGCTGCCCTGGCCGGCATCTTCTTCGGCGCGTTCCTGGGCGGCTGGCTCACGGACAAGTTCGGCCGGCACCTGCTCTTCACCGTGGACCTCATCGCCCTGGTGGTCTGCTCGGTGCTTCAGGCCTTCGTCAACGACGCCGTGTGGCTGATCATCCTGCGCCTTCTGATCGGTTTCGCCGTCGGCGCCGACTACCCGATCGCCACGTCGCTCCTGGCCGAATTCACCCCCAGCCGCTGGCGCGGCCCCCTCCTGGGCGCTTTCGTGACCATGTGGTTCGTTGGCGCCGCCGTGGCCTACGTGGTTGGCCAGTTCCTGCTGACGTTCGACGGCGGATGGCGCTGGATGCTCGCCAGTGCAGCTGTGCCGGGGCTGCTGATCGTCCTGATGCGCATCGGCACTCCCGAGTCTCCGCGCTGGCTGGTCAAGATGGGTCGCCATGAAGAGGCCAACCACGTGCTCGCCAAGGTCTACGGTCCGCACGTGACCCTGGCTGACCTGCCTGAAGAAAGCGGCTCGAACGTTAGCGTGGGTGAGCTCATCCGGTCCGGCTACGGCAAGCGCATGGCCTTCATCACCATCTTCTGGACCTGCTCGATCGTGCCCTTGTTCGCCGTCTACGCCTTCGGTCCGGCCATCCTTGAGGCCCTTCACTTGGGTGGGGACCTGGCTAATATCGGTTCCGCCGCCATCACCGTGATGTTCCTCGTGGGTTGCCTGATCGCCGTATTCCTGGTCAACCGGGTGGGCCGCCGCCCCCTGATCATCCATAGCTTCCTCTGGAGCGGCCTGGCCCTGCTGGCGCTGGGGCTCTTCCCGGGAGCGGACACCTGGGTGATCATGGCCCTCTTCGCCGCCTACGCGGTCCTCATCGGCGGCACCCAGATCATGCAATGGGTCTACCCCAACGAACTCTTCCCCACCGAAGTCCGCGGATCCGCGGTCGGTCTTGCCTCATCATTGAGCCGCATCGGCGCCGCTGTCGGCACGTACCTGGTTCCGGTGGCCCTCGGCACCCTGGGGATCGGCACCACCATGGTGATTGCCGGCGTCGTGACCCTCCTGGGCCTGGCCGTCTCGCTGGCCTGGGCCCCGGAGACCCGCGGCAAGACCCTGGGCGAGGCCGCAAAGCTCGACGCCGGGGAGTCCGGGCAGGCGCGCACGTTCCGGAATCACGCAGTCAGCTAGCCGCCAGTATTCCGGCGGAGCCGCTGCCCCGTTGCGGCTCCGCCGGAAACCAACACAACAGCAACCACACACAGCAAGGAAACGTTCATCATGAAAGACGCAGTAATCGTTGGCGGCGGACTCGCCGGACTCTCGGCAGCCTGGCGGCTGCGGCACTGGGACACGGTGGTTCTCGAGTCCGGGAACCGCGTGGGTGGGCGGATCCGCTCGGAACGCCGCGGTGACTACTGGCTGAACTGGGGCGGGCATGTCTTCGCCGGTGCACGATCCTCCACGGACGCTCTGCTGAACGAGGTGGGCGTGATGGCCGTGCAGATCCCGGGCTCCCTCCAGGCCCTGTCCATGAACGGAAAGTTCATCAGGAAGGGGCACATCGCCACCTACCCGTTCCGCATCCCGATGTCCCTTGCGTCCCGGGTGGGCACGCTGCGGGCGGGCATGAAGGTTGTCAGCGGCGTGGCCAAGTACACCGGAGTCGTCCGGAAGCGCGTGGGCGAATCCGGTGCCATGCGGCAGCAGCGCATCTATGACTTCGAGAACACCAGCACGTTCCAGGACTTCATCGGCAACCTCTCGGAAGACGCTGCCGCACTTTTCAAGACCACTGTCACGCGGTCCGCAGGAGACATGGACCAGATCTCCGCAGGCGCCGGCATCGGCTACTTCAGCCTGGTGCTTGGTATTGGCCAGGGCCTGAGCCAGGGCATCGTGGGCGGCCCGTCCACCCTGACCGAATCGATCGCGGCTGCCCTGGGCGACCGCGTCGAGCTCGGCGCCACCGTCCACGAAGTGGTACACAAGACGGACTCCGTGGTGGTCCGCTACCGCCAGGACGGGGCGGAACATGAAGTGGAAGCCCGCACGGTGGTCCTCGCCACAACGGCCGACGTTTCGCACAAGATCGGCGTGGACCTCCCCGAGGACCTGCGGGGCGCGCTTAGCCAGATCAAGTACGGCCCGCATGTCAGCACGGCCTTCCTGACCAACGAGACCACGGCCCGGCCCTGGGATGACATCTACGCGATTGCCGCTCCCAAGCGTTCGTTCGCGATAGCCCTTAACCAGGCCAGCATCGTCCGCGGCACCGAATCCGTCCGCAAACCCGGCGGCAGCTTCATGACGTTCTCGCCCGCCAGCCTGGGCAAAGCCCTGCTGGACAAGACCGACGAGGAAGTCATCCAGACCCATCTTCGCGATCTCGACCAGGTCCTGGGCCATAACTTCGCCGACAGTGTGGTCGAAGCCAAAACGGACCGCTGGAAGGTTGCTTCCCCCTACTGCTTCCCGGGCCGGGCCAAGATCCAGTCCACCCTGATGCGGGGAACCGACCGCGTCTTCCTGGCCGGCGACTACCTCGGAACCCTCTACACAGAGAGCTCCATCACCACCGGCTTCTCCGCCGCGCAGGAGGCCGCCAGCGTCCTGGCCACCCACCGCCAGGCACCCCCGCAGGCCGGCCTGTCCATCGTCGCCTGAACAACTTTCCAACCGATTCACCCCACATACCCAGAAGAGGAATCATGTCCCACAACCTCCGCGGTGTCCTCACCGCCCTGTCCAGCCCGTTCAACCAGGACGAAACCATCGACGTCGAAACCCTGCGACGGATCGTTGACCGCTCCATCGACGCCGGCGTCGACGGGGTGGTGGCAGCGGGATCGACAGGTGAGGCGGGTGCCCTGTCCTCCGAAGAGCGCCTGCTCCTGATCGAAACGGTCATCAACCAGGCCAATGGACGTGTTCCGGTGATCGCCAATACCGGCGCTACCTCCACGGCCGAAGCCATCCGGCTCTCCCAGGCCGCCGAAAAGCTGGGCGCGGACGTCCTGATGCTGATCACGCCCTATTACGAGCCGCTGTCCCTCGAGGAAACGGTCACCTACATCAAGGACGTGGCAAGGTCCGTCACCATTCCGGTCATGCTCTACAACATTCCGGCCGTCACCGGCGTCAACCTGGATCCGGCCACCGTACGGACCCTGGCTGAAGAAGTGGAGAATATCCGCTACATCAAGGACTCCAGCGCCAACTGGGAACAGGCACTCCAGCTGATCCACCACCACTCGGATGTCATCGGCACCTTCATCGGCTGGGACGTCTACCTTTACAGCGCGCTGGTGGAGGGTGCGGCCGGCGTCATGGCAGGCACCGCCAACGTGGTACCCAACGAAATCGTCGCCGTTAGCCGCCGCATCGCCGAAGGTGACCTCGCGGGCGCCCTGGACCTGTGGAAGAAGGTTTACCCGGTGATCGACGCTCTCCTCTCCGTGCCATTCATTCCGGCGGTCAAGGCCGGCCTGACCCTGCAGGGACTCCCGGCCGGATCGCCGCGGCGTCCCACTGCCGGCCTGAGTGCGGAGGACTTCGGACGCGTCGAGAACGCCCTGTCCGCCTTGTCCGCGCTCAAGCAGAACATCGGATAACGAAAAGTCTCCCGTCACCTGACGTTTTGCAGCTACACAGAAAGGACCAGGAAATCCATGACCGCCACCACCGCAGCAGCAACCTTCACCGTCCGCAGAGGGCAGGGCACACCGGCGCCCGCCCTGCCTCCGTTCGGCCAATTCATCAACGGTGCGTTCGTCCCCCCGTGTTCAGCCGAAACCGCTGACGTGGAGAACCCGGCCACCGGAGAAATCCTTATGCAGGTCCCATCCGGTTCAGTCGAGGACGTCGACGCAGCAGTTGCAGCCGCCGTCGCGGCCAAGGCGGACTGGGCGGCCAGGACGCCCAAGGACCGTTCTTCGCTCCTTCTTCGCATCGCGGACATTATGGAAGCCAACAGGGCGCTTCTCGAGGCCCTTGAAGCGGCGAACACCGGCAAACCCGCTGCGGTGGCTGAAGACGACATCTCCAGTGCGATCGACACTTTCAGGTTTTCGGCGGGCGCCGCACGCACGTTCAGTACGCCCGGTGCCGGCGACTACGCAGAGAACCACACCTCGGTGATCCTCCGCGAACCGGTGGGCGTTGTCGGCGTGATCACCCCGTGGAACTACCCGCTGCTGATGGCTGCCTGGAAGATTGCCCCGATCCTCGCCGCCGGCAACACGATGGTGCTCAAACCGTCAGAACAGACGCCGCTGACCACGCTCAAACTGGCCGAGCTCATTGCTTCCGAGGTTCCGGCCGGTGTCCTGAACATCGTTACCGGACCGGGCCGTATCGTGGGCAACCGCATCTCCGAGCACCCGGACGTGGACCTCGTTGCCATTACCGGCAGCGTGGGCAGCGGCCAGAAGGTGGCCGCCGGCGCGGCCGGAACGGTCAAGCGCGTGCACCTTGAGCTCGGCGGCAAGGCGCCCGTGGTGATTTTCGACGACGCCGACCTGGCTGCTGCGGCGAAGGGTGTCCGTGAAGCGGGGTACTGGAACGGCGGCCAGGAATGCGGCGCCGCATGCCGTGTCCTCGTCCATGAATCCGTCGCCGAAAAGTTCACCGAACTGCTCGTGCGCGAAGTCAGCGAAATCTCCGTCGGCGCTCCCGGTGCGGGAGACGACGTCGAAATCGGTTCCATGATCTCCGGCGCGCACTACGAGCGGGTCCTGGCTGCCTTGGAGGACGTCCGCAAGGATGGCCTGACTATTGCGGTGGGCGGCCATGCCCTGGCAGGCCCGGGCTACTTCATCGAACCCACCGTGGTGACCAACGTGCCGGCCGGGGCCCCGATCACCAGCACGGAGATTTTCGGCCCGGTGGTATCGGTGGAAACCTTCAGCACCGACGAGGAGGCCGTCACTCGAGCCAACGAAACGGTCTACGGACTGGCCGCCTCCGTGTGGACCACCAACTCTGCCCGCTCGCTTTCGGTGCCCCGGAAGCTCGATTTCGGCACGGTCTGGGTCAACTCCCACCTCGTGATCGCCAATGAAATGCCGTGGGGCGGGTTCAAGGGCTCCGGCTACGGCAGGGACCTCTCCGTCTACGCCCTGGAGGACTTCTCCCGCACCAAGCATGTGATGTACAACCACGGATGACCGGTTCTGATGGCCTTGATCTGACAGCCTAAAGAGGGCATGCACCCCGCGTCCATCCGGGGTGCATGCCCTTTTGTCGTGCAGGAGCCGATAGACCCTCTCGCACTTAATGTGGGTTTTTGGCCGACCCTCTCGCACCTGCCCCGGCCCAGCGCCCCCCTGTGGATAACTTCTGCAGCCTCATGCCGTTACGGGGCACAATGCCAGCATGCGAAAGCAAGATTTCCTGCCCCGGCCGCTGGCGGCGGCTCCGTTCACTTTCGACTCGGCCGTGAGTGCGGGGGTCTCCCTGAACCGGCTCCGACGGAAGGACATGGTCAACGTGGGCCGCGGGCTTTACCGGCCCGCGGACTGGGACTTTGAACTGGAGGGTGCGGCCAGGGCGTTGTCGGCAGCGTCGCCGGGAGCCTGGATCTCGCATGTCACCGCGGCCCGGCTACGGTGCCAATTGCTGCCTCCCTGGCTTACCGACTCCACAGAGCTGCACCTGAGCAAGCCGCGTTCACTGCCGGCGGTCCGCCGGAAGGGCGTGCTGGGCCATACGGTGCTGACCTTGGAAGACGAGCTCGAAATAGTGGACGGCATCCGCCTGAGCACGCGGTCCCGGACATGGCTCGACTTGGCCCGTACCCTGCCGCTCCATGACCTGGTGAGCATGGGCGATGAACTGATCCGCATCCCGCGGGTGGATTTCGAGGGAAGGACGCAGCCCTACGACACGCTGGCCAGGCTTCGCATCCTGGTGGGCCGCCACCCGAACCTCCAAGGCATCGTCCGGGCTCGCGAGGCCCTTGAGCTGATGCGGGTTGGGGCCGATTCCGGCCCGGAGACGCTGCTTCGCCTGGCGATGACCGACGCGGGGCTGCCCGAGCCCGAACTCCAGGTGCGTCTGCGCACGGGAGATGAGCGATCGCCGTCGGCCGATCTTGGCTACCGTCACCGCCGGATCGCTATCCAGTACGACGGCGGTCATCACCTTGGTGACGCGCAGGTCTTCAGTGACAGGAGGCGGGATAAGGCGTTTGAATCCGCCGGCTGGACGGTCATGGTCTTCGATAAGAGCGATCTTGCCGACGATTTCCGGCGAGCACTCGTGAAGATCAAAAAGGGGCTGCGCAACGGCTGGCTCGACCATCCTCAGGCGGCTGGTTTCGCCGGCGGGTGAGCGGTTAACGCCGGGACGCTCCCTCACCACGGTGAGAGAGCGTCACGCCAAAACACACATTAAGTGAGAGAGGATCGCCCGAAAACCCACATTAAGTGAGAGAGCGTCCGGGAGGGGCAGGGCGGGCAGGGCGGGGGGCAGGGGTAGGGGGCTAGCGCAGCACCACCGTGCGGTTGCCCTGCAGGATGACCCGGCCCTCGCAGTGCCAGCGGACCGCGTTGGACAGGGCCTTGCATTCGGTGTCCCGCCCGGCCGCCACCAGGTCCTCGGGGCCGTAGGTGTGGTCCACATCCACGGTCTGCTGGGAAATGATCGGGCCCTCGTCGAGCTCGGCGTTGACGTAGTGCGCGGTGGCGCCCACGGTCTTGACTCCGCGCGCATACGCCTGGTGGTACGGCTTGGCGCCCTTGAAGCTGGGCAGGAACGAGTGGTGGATATTGATGGCCCTCCCGTCCAGCCGCCGGGTGAGGTCGTCGCTGAGGACCTGCATGTAGCGGGCCAGGATCACCAGCTCCACATCGTACTCATCCACGAGTTCCAGCAGCCGGGCCTCCGCCAAAGGCTTGGTGTCAGCGGTGACCGGAACGTGGAAGAACGGGATGCCGTGCCATTCCACCAGCGCCTGGTGATCGGTGTGGTTGGACACCACGGCTGCGATATCCACCGGCAGTTCACCGGTCCTGGCACGGAACAGCAGGTCGTTGAGGCAGTGCCCGAACTTGGACACCATGATCAGCACACGGCGCTTGGCGCCCTGCGGCTCCAGGCGCCAGCGCATCCCGAACCGCTCGGCCACCGGACCGAAACCGGCCCGCAGCGTGTCCGCGGTGGAGGCATCGCCGTCGGACACAAAATGCACGCGCATAAAGAAGTGCCGCGCGTCGCGCTCGCCGAACTGCTTGCTGTCCAGGATGTCGCAGCCGTGCTCCAGCAGGAACCCGGACACGGCGTGGACGATCCCGGGGGTCTCCGCGCAGTCGAGGGTGAGGACGTGCTCCACCGTGGTCGCCTCCAAGGGAACGGAGGATTCAGTCTGTACGGCAGTCATGGCTCAGCACTCGATCACGTTGACGGCGAGACCTCCGCGGGAGGTCTCCTTGTACTTGGTTTTCATGTCCGCTCCTGTCTCGCGCATGGTTTTGATGGCTTTGTCGAGGGATACTTTGTGGCTGCCGTCCCCGTGCAGGGACAGCCGCGCGGCGTTGATGGCCTTCACACTGGCGATGGCATTCCGTTCGATGCAGGGGATCTGCACCAGCCCGCCCACGGGGTCGCAGGTCAGGCCGAGGTTGTGTTCGATCCCCACTTCGGCGGCGTTTTCCACCTGTTCGGGGGTACCGCCGAGCACTTCGCAGAGCCCGGCGGCGGCCATTGAACAGGCCGAACCCACCTCGCCCTGGCACCCCACCTCTGCGCCGGAGATGGAGGCGTTGATCTTGAAGAGGATTCCGACGGCGGCCGCGGCCAGCAGGAAGCGGACCACACCGTCGTCGTCGGCTCCGGGCACAAACTTGACGTAGTAGTGCAGGACGGCGGGGACGATGCCCGCCGCGCCGTTGGTGGGCGCCGTGACGATGCGCCCGCCGGCGGCGTTTTCCTCGTTGACGGCGAGGGCGAACAGGTTCACCCACTCCATCGCCCGCAACGGATCGGTGACGCCGGTGTCCGCGGTCAGGGTCTGGAATAACGACGGCGCGCGGCGCTTCACGTTCAGCCCGCCGGGAAGGATCCCTTCCGCGGCGCAGCCGTTGTCCACGCATTCGCGCATCACTGCCCAGAGTGCCAGCAGTTTCTCCCGGAGTTCCGCTTCGCTGCGCCAGACCAGCTCGTTGGCCAGCATGACGTCCGAGATGGACATGCCTTCGCGCTTGCAGATCGCCAGGAGTTCGTCGGCGGTGGTGAACGGGTAGGGGAGGACGGTGGAGTCGGCCACCACCCGGTCCCCGGCGTCCGCGTCGCCGTCCACCACAAATCCGCCGCCGATCGAGTAGAAGCTGCGTTCGTTCAGGACGGCACCGGTGTGGTCCAGGGCCCGGAAGGTCATGCCGTTGGGGTGGGCCGGCAGCGACTTGCGGCGGTGCAGCACCACGTCCTCGTCCCAGTTGAAGTCAACACGGTGATCACCGCCCACCATGAGTTCGGCGTTGAGCGCGGCAGCCGCCACCTGGTCATCGGCCGTGAAGGTGTCCACGGTTTCGGGGTCCAGGCCCTGCAGGCCCAGCACCACCGCTTTGTCGGAGCCGTGGCCCCGGCCGGTGGCGCCGAGCGAACCGAACAGTTCCGCCTGGACCCGGGTGGTGGAGCTCAGGAGCCCGCCGCCCTTGAGTCCGTCGGCGAACTGCTTCGCTGCCCGCATCGGGCCCACCGTGTGTGACGAGGAGGGCCCGATGCCAACAGAAAACAGGTCCAGGACGCTGAGCGCCATTTACGGAACCTCGGGGGAGGCGTACTCCCGCATCGCATCCAGCAGCCAGCGGCCCAGGAAATCCGCGAAGGAGGCGCGGGGGAAGAGCCGGAAGCTGTCCTCCCCGGTCTTCTCCAGGACCACCGGGATGTTGCCCACCTCGGTGTTCAGGGCCGTTCCCGGGGCGAAGCTGCGCGGGTGCAGGTCCAGGGCGCAGCCCTTTTCCAGGACGGCCCGGGCGCGGGGACCGGACAGTTCGAACGTGGTGCGGTTGGCGGACAGGTCCACCACCTGGCCGGGGGCGTCGCCCAGGGCTTCCGTGAGGGAGCCGATGAGGTTGCCGCCCAGGGAGTCGTGGGCCTGTTCCGGTGCGATCACCAGGAACTCGGAGGGGCCCAGCCAGAGGACGCTGACGCCGTCGGCGCCACCTACCTCGCCACAGCGGGCAGGCAGTCCGCCGATGACGGCGCCGATCCGCGCGCCTTCCTCCGAGCGGGGATCTACGCGGACGCCTGCCATGGTCTGGAAGGGTCCTTCCGCCAGGACAACCTTGCCCTGGACGGACCCGGCCTCCAGGGCCTGTGCCAGGTGGGAGGCGGGGCTGCGGCGGATGTCGCGGAGTCCATTGATGCCTTCGAGTGCTGCTGAATTAGCCATCTTTGCGGGTCCCTTCGGAGTCAAAAAGTACGGTTTCTGCGACCACAACGTCCACCAGCTGGTCGCCTGCTGCAGCCACAAGGGTTTCGCCGATCCGGTTGCGGCCGTTCTTGATCAATGCCAGGGCAAAGGTCCGGCCCAGGGCGGCGCTGTGGTAGCTGGAGGTGACGAAGCCTTCCATCGGGACCGGGCCGGAGGCCGGGTCCGTGGAGCGGCCCTTTTCCACCAGCTGGCTGCCTTCCGGGAGCTTGAAGCCCTTGTCCACCGGCAGGACGCTGACCAGGTGCTTACGGTCCTCGCGCTGCCCGTCGGCGCGGTTGTAGGAGCGCTTGCCGATGAAGTCCTTGGCCTTGGAGACGATCCATTCCATCCCGGCGTCCTGCGGGGTGACGGTGCCGTCGGTGTCCTGGCCGACGATCGGGTAGCCCTTCTCGGCACGGAGCACGTGCATGGTTTCGGTGCCGTAGGGGGTGATGTTGAACTCGGCCCCGGCAGCTGCCACAGCCTCCCAGGTGTTCAGACCGTACCAGGACGGCACGTTGATTTCGTAGGCCAGTTCACCGGAGAAGGAGATCCGGCAGACCCGGGCCTGCACGCCGGAGGCGAGGGTGGTTTCGCGGAAGGTCATGAACGGGAAGGCTTCCGCTTCCAGTCCGCCGTTTGCCGCGAGTTCCGGGGCCACCTTGGCCAGGACGGCGCGGGATTTGGGCCCGACGACGGCAATGGTGGACCACTGTTCGGTCACCGAGGTGCAGTGCACGTCCAGTTCGGGCCATTCGGTCTGCAGCCATTCCTCCAGCCAGTCCAGCACCTTGGCGGCGCCGCCGGTGGTGGTGGTCATGAAGTAGCGGTCATCGTCCAGGCGCAGGGTCACGCCGTCGTCGAAGATCATGCCGTCCGGGCCGCACATCACGCCGTAGCGTGCCGAGCCGGGGGCGAGCTTCTTGAACGCGTTGGTGTAGACGCGGTTCAGGAACTCGCCCGCGTCCTTGCCGCGGATTTCGATCTTGCCCAGGGTGGTGGCGTCCATGAAGCCCACAGAGTCGCGGACGGCGGCGCATTCGCGAAGTACCGCGGTGTCCATGTCCTCGCCGGCCTGCGGGTAGTACCAGGGCCGCTTCCACTGCCCGACGTCCTCGAACAGGGCGCCCTTGGCTTCGTGCCACGGGTGGATGGAGGTTTTGCGGGCGGGATCGAACAGTTCACCGCGCTGGCGGCCGGCCAGTGCCGCGAAAGCCACCGGGGTGAAGGGTGCGCGGTAGGTGGTGGTGCCGATGTCGCCGATGCCCCGGGACGCTTCACCGGCGGTGCGCAGCGCTGCGGCGATGACGCCGATCGCGTTGACGCCGGAGGTCTTGCCCTGGTCGTTGGCGGTGCTGATGGAGGTGTAGCGCTTGATGTGTTCCACCGAGCGCATGCCGGCCCCGGTGGAGCGCAGCACGTCAGCCACCGACTGGTCGCGCTGGAAGTCCACAAAGTGGTGGTGCCAGTCATCGGGCGTGCCCTGCTCACCGGGTACCAGCCACAGCTGGCGGGTGGGGGCGGAGGCCTTCGGCTCGCCGAGCGGGGAAGGCTCGACGGCGGACGCGAAGCCCGCGGCGATGGCTGCGGTTGCGCCGGCGGAGATGCCCTCGGCCACGCAGTCTTCCGTGGCGAACGAGCCGCGGCCGGAGCCGATGCTCTGCTGGTTCGGGACCACGGTGCTCGGCACAAAGGCGGCCAGTTCGTCGTCCCAGCGCAGCTTGCCCTGGCGCTGTGAGTGCAGGTGCACCAGCGGGCTCCAGCCGCCGGACACGGCCAGCAGGTCGCAGGCGATCTGCTCGACGCCCGAGGTGAGTTCGCCGTCGTCATTAATGCTGCGCACGGTGACGCCGTCCAGGCGGCCGTCCGCCGCGGAGGAGGAGGTGTTGGCAACCGCACTGCCGATCAGCACGCGGGTGCCGGCTTCGACGGCGGCGGCTGCCACCGGGGTCAGGGCGGGACGGGCGTCCACCACGGCGGCGAGCTTGACGCCGGCGGCGCGGAGGTCCGCGGCGAGGGCGTAGGCGCTGTCATTGGTGGTGCTGATGACCACGCGCTGTCCGGCTGCTGCGGCGTACCGGTTGAGGTAGCTGCGGGCGGCCGAGGCGAGCATGATGCCCGGGCGGTCGTTGTTCTCGAACACGAGCGGACGCTCGTGGGCACCGGGGGCGAGGATCACCTGGCTGGCACGGATGTGCCAAATACGCTGCCGGGACACCCCGGGTGCGGCCGGTGAGGAGAGGTGGTCGGTCCGGTTCTGGACGGCGATCACGTAGTTGGCGTCGTAGGCGCCAAACGCGGTGGTGCGGTTCAGGACGGTGGATTCCGCGCCGGAGATGAGTTCGGCTTCGACGTCGGCCACCCATTCCAGGGCCGGCTTGCCTTCGATGGTTTCGGCGAGTTCAGGCGCCGTGGAGCCGGACAGCAGCGAGCCGCCCAGTTCGGGCTGGTCATCGAGGAGCATCACGCGGGCGCCGGTGCGCACAGCCTCACGGGCTGCTGCGAGGCCGGCGGGGCCGCCGCCCACCACCAGGACGTCGGTGTGGACGTACTTCTTGTCGTATTCGGCCTTGTCGTCGGCCGGGTCCAGCTTGCCCAGGCCGCTGAGCCACTGGGCCTTCAGGCCGTCCACCAGGGTCACGGTGGTGGCGGGAAGCATGGATTCAGCCACGTGGCCGGGGAACAGGGGCTCAACCTTGACCAGGGCGTTGGATTCCTCCACGCCGGCGGACATGATGCCGCGGGCGCGGTCCTCGTAGAGGGATCCGCCGGCGGTGATGCGGCCGTTGGCGATCAGCGCGGACGCGAGGGTGTCGCCGGGGTGGCCGGTGAACTCTTCGCCGTCTACGGTGAAGCGCCAGGAGATGGTGCGGTCGATGCGTCCGCCGTCAGCGAGACGGGCGTTCTGGGAAGTCACTTGGTTGCTCCTTCCGGGGCGGTGGTGCGGGAAAGGCTGGGAGTGGAGGAGGTGCTGGGTGCCGCGGTTCCGGTGGTGGTGCTGTCAGCGGCGGTGCTGGCAGTTCCTGTGTCCGCGGTTGGGGTGCCCGCTTTGTCCGGCCGGGGCGTGCCCATGGGGTAGATGGCCTGGATGTCGTAGGTGACGGTGTCGCGGAGCATGTTGAACCACTGGCGGCAGCCGGTGCTGTGCAGCCAGCGCTCGGCGAAGGTGCCCTTGGTGTTGTCGCGGTAGAACAGGTACTCGGCCCATTCGCGGTCGGTCAGTTCGTTCGGGTTCTCCGGGTAGGGCACGTGGGCCTGGCCGCCGTAATGGAACTCGGTCTCGTCGCGGGAGCCGCAGTTGGGGCAGGAGATGAGCAGCATGTGCGTCTTCTTTCTAAAGTGCAGGGATCGCTAGTGGGCCACGGCGGCAGCGCCGTGTTCGTCGATCAGGGCGCCGGTTTCGAAGCGTTCCAGCGAGAAGGGCTGGTTCAGCTTGTGCGGGGTTCCGGTGGCGATGGTGTGTGCGAAGGCGAAGCCGGCACCCGGGGTGGCCTTGAAGCCGCCGGTGCCCCAGCCGCAGTTCACGAACATGTTCTCCACCGGGGTGGTGCCCAGGATGGGGGAGGCGTCCAGCGTGGTGTCCACAATGCCGCCCCAGGTGCGCAGGACGTGTGCCCTGGCGAAGATCGGGAAAAGTTCGACGGCGGCGGCCATCTGGTGCTCGATCACGTGGAAGGATCCCCGCTGGCCGTAGCCGTTGTAGGAGTCCACGCCGGCGCCCATCACCAGTTCACCCTTGTGGGCCTGGGAGACGTAGACGTGCACGTGGTTGGACATGACCACCGTGGGGTGGACCGGTTCGTGCAGTTCCGAAACAAGGGCCTGGAGCGGGTGGGACTGGATGGGGAGGCGGAAGCCGGCCATCTCGGCCAGGACCGAGCTGTGCCCGGCGGCCGCGAGGCCAACCTTTTCGGTGTTGATGTTGCCGCGGTTGGTCTTGACGCCGGTAACGCGGTTGCCGTCTTTGATGAAGCCGGTGACTTCACAGTTCTGGATGATGTCCACGCCCATTTCGTCGCACTTGCGGGCGAAGGCCCAGGCCACGTGGTCGTGCTTGGCGATGCCGGCGCGGGGCTGGTAGGTGGCGCCCATGACGGGGTAGCGGATGTTGTCGCTGATGTTCAGGATGGGGCAGAGTTCCTTGACCTGCTTGGGGTCCAGCCATTCCGCGTCCACGCCGTTGAGCTTGTTCGCTCCCACGCGGCGCATGCTTTCGCGGACGTCACCGAGGGTGTGGGCGAGGTTCATCACGCCGCGCTGGCTGAAGAGGAAGTCGTATTCGAGTTCCTCGGGCAGGATCTCCCAGAGCTTGAGGGCGTGCTCGTAAATGGCCGCGCTCTCGTCCCAGAGGTAGTTGGAACGGATGATGGTGGTGTTCCGGGCCATGTTGCCGCCGGCCAGCCAGCCTTTTTCCAGGACGGCGATGTTGGTCATGCCGTGGTTCTTCGCCAGGAAGTAGGCCGTTGCCAGGCCGTGCCCGCCGCCGCCGACAATGACGGCGTCGTAGGAGGACTTGGGTTCCGGGTTGCGCCAAAGGAAATCCGGGTGCTCGGGAAGCTGGTGCGTGCTCACTGGGCTGCTCCAATCAGGTCTGCTTCGAAGGCGGCGACGTCGGTGTCGGTGCCGAGGTGGGGGTAAAGGGGAAACTTGTCTGCCAGGGCGGTCACCCGGGCGCGGAGTTCGACGGCGGTGCTGTCGCTCAGGGGCGTTGTCCCGGCGGCGCCGGTGCCCGCAGCGGCGATCAGCGCCGTCGCGATGATGTCTGCTACTTCCGTGAACTCCTCGGCGCCGAAACCGCGGGTGGCCAGGGCCGGGGTGCCGATGCGGAGCCCGGAGGACACCATGGGCGGGCGGGGGTCGAAGGGGACGGCGTTGCGGTTGACGGTGATGCCGATGCGGTGCAGGGCGTCTTCGGCCTGCTGGCCGTCCAGCTCGGAATTGCGGAGGTCAACCAGGACCAGGTGCACGTCGGTGCCGCCGTTGACCACGGAGATTCCGGCCGCGGCAACGTCGTCGCGGAGGAGGCGTTCGGCCAGGAGCTTGGAGCCCTGCAGGACGCGTTCCTGGCGTTCCTTGAACTCCGGGGCTGCTGCGAGCTTGAAGGCCACCGCCTTGGCGGCGATGACGTGCTCCAGCGGACCGCCCTGCTGGCCGGGGAAAACTGCAGAGTTGATCTTCTTGGCGTACTGCTCCTTGGCGAGGATGACGCCGCCGCGGGGGCCGCCGAGGGTCTTGTGGGTGGTGGTGGTGACGACGTCGGCGTACGGCACGGGGTTCGGGTGCAGACCGGCGGCCACCAGGCCGGCGAAGTGCGCCATGTCCACCATCAGGTAGGCGCCCACCAGATCGGCGATCCGGCGGAACTCGGCGAAGTCCAGCTGCCGGGAGTACGCGGACCAGCCGGCCACGATGAGCTTCGGGCGGTGTTCCAGGGCCAGTGCTTCAACGTCGGCCATGTCAATGGTGTGGGTGTCTTCGCGGACCTCGTACGGGACCACGTTATAGAGCTTGCCGGAGAAGTTAATCTTCATGCCGTGCGTAAGGTGGCCGCCGTGGGCCAGGCTGAGGCCCATGATGGTGTCGCCCGGGTTGAGCAGCGCAAACATGGCTGCCGCGTTGGCCTGAGCTCCCGAGTGCGGCTGCACGTTGGCGAACTCGGCGCCGAACAGTGCCTTGACCCGGTCGATGGCGAGCTGCTCGATGACGTCCACGTGCTCGCAGCCGCCGTAATAGCGCTTGCCGGGGTAGCCCTCGGCGTACTTGTTGGTCAGGACCGAGCCCTGCGCCTCCATGACGGCGGACGGGGCGAAATTCTCCGAGGCGATCATTTCCAGGGTCGTCTGCTGGCGGACCAGCTCATTATTGATGGCCTGCTGGACCTCGGGATCGACTGTTGAAAGTCGCTCGTTCAACTGCTGAACCACGGATGCTCCTTTGAAATACCACTGTTGTTGTGACTGATATATCAGTGTGAGGTCAATGGTATGATTAGGATCACAGCAGAGTCAATAGCTGGACCGAAAGCGGCTTGAAGCTACCACTTCGGGTTCAGCTGGTATCAGAGAAACGGAGCGGCACCGTGAATGAACTTGTTGCCCTGCCCCAGGCAGCGGATGAGGTACTCTCCCAGGCTGAGGCCGCGTATCGGCAGCTGCGCGACAAGCTGATCATGCTTGAAATCCGCCCGGGCGAGCCCATCAACGACGGACAGCTCGCCGCCGAGCTCGGCTTCGGGCGAACCCCTGTACGGGAGGCCATCAAGCGGCTTGAGGTGGATCACCTGGTTGTTTCCTACCCGCGCCGCGGAACCTTTGCCACGAGTGTGGACTTCACGGAGCTGGCCGATGTCTCCGAGGTCCGCGAGCTGCTCGAGCCGCTGGCTGCGCGCAGTGCTGCCATCCGCGCCAACGCCGCCATGCGACGCGAGCTGCTAAGCGTCGCCGACACCATTGCGGGGCTCGAGCCGAACCCGGCGGAGTCGCGCGATCTGATGCGGTATGACCTCACCGTGCACCGGCTGATCTACAAAGCCGCCGCGAATCCGCACCTGGAAGACACCCTGATCCGTTACGACAACCTGGCAACGCGCATCTGGTGCCTGGTCCTGGACAAACTGCCCTCAGTCAGCGGTCACATCACCGAGCATGTGGACCTGCTCAGGGCCGTGGCCGACGGCGACGCGGACAAGGCCGGCGAGCTTGCCCTCCACCACGTGACGAACTTCGAGGAAACCATCCGCAAGGTGCTGTAGCCTGGGTGGCCCCCGGCTGCCCCGGGGTTGTGCCCCCGCGGGCCGGATCCCTTAGCGCGCTCCTGCCGCTCCCATGGCGGCCCCCACGCACGGCGTGGGGGCCGCCATGGTCGTTTCCCGCTGCTTGGGCCGCGACTGCCTGGACCGGGTCGCCGGACTCGGGGCCGAGCCCCGGCCGGGACGCGTAAGCGGCAACGCAAATTCGCCACACGCAACGAACAGACATTCCGGTTGCCAGCTCTTCGTTCTGCGGCCCAGTGAAAGTCACGGGGAAAATGTTTGCGAAAAGGCGTTGACTGTGTGCCCGATCACGTCATACTCTGTTGCAACAGCGTTGCGCTGAATGCAACCCCCAACCATTTTGGTGGATCCATGAGTAACGAAACTTCCTCCCCGGCCCGTGGCCGCGGTGTTAACCCGGAGCCTGGCGAATCCCGCGCCACCTCCACAACTGGCCGCAGCACCCTCAGCGGCCAGGACTATGACCCCGCTGACAGCGCCGTCAGCAAGGAAACCCGCCGCAGGGTCATCGCGGCCAGCTTCATCGGCAACTTCGTTGAATGGTTCGACTACGCCGTTTACGGCTACCTTGCCGTCACAATCGCCACCGTCTTTTTCCCCGAATCCAACCCCCAAACCGGACTCCTACTCACCTTCGCCCTGTTCGCCATCTCGTTCCTGGTCCGCCCGCTCGGCGGGTTCGTCTGGGGCCACATCGGTGACAAGGTGGGCCGGCGGACAGCACTCTCGCTGTCCATCCTGATCATGTCCGGGGCGACGTTCTGCATCGCACTCATCCCGGGCTATGACACGATCGGCATCTGGGCCCCCGTCCTGCTGCTGATCATCCGGGTAGTCCAGGGCTTCTCGGCCTCCGGTGAGTACGCAGGAGCCTCGGCCTTCCTCGTGGAGTACGCTCCGGCCAACAAACGCGGCCTGTACGCTGCGGTTGTCCCGGCCAGTACGGCCGCCGGCCTGCTCCTGGGTTCCCTGTTGGCCGGACTGCTGACGGTCCTGCTCACAACCGATGCCATGCACAGCTGGGGCTGGCGCCTGCCCTTCCTGCTGGCCGCACCGATGGGACTGATCGGCCGCTACATCCGCACCAAGCTCGAGGACACCCCGGTGTTCCGCGAGCTCGCCAAGGAAGACCAGGCGGTCAAGGCACCCGTGTCCAGCCTGTTCCGCAACCACTGGCGCCAGCTGCTTCAGGCCGTCGGCGCCGTGCTGCTCAACGCCGTCGGGTTCTACGTGATCCTCAGCTACATGCCCACCTATTTGTCCTCGGAGCTTGGCCTCGGCGCAACCGAGTCCTTCCTCGCCACCACCATCGCGCTGCTGACCTACATCGGGTTCATCTTCCTGACCGGGATGCTCTCGGACCGCTACGGACGCAAGAAGGTGCTGATCAGCGCATCCATCACCTTTATTGTGCTGACCGTTCCGGCCTTCGCGCTGCTGGGAACCGGCAACTTCCTGGTCATCGTCCTGGTCCAGGTCCTGCTGGGAGCCATGCTTACGCTCAATGACGGAACGCTTCCCAGCTTCCTGGCCGAGATGTTCCCCACCCGGGTGCGCTACAGCGGCTTCGCGGTCAGCTTCAACCTCTCCAACGCCCTCTTCGGCGGCACGGCTCCCTTCATGGCCACCCTCCTGATCGCCGCTACCGCCAACGAACTGGCCCCGGCCTGGTACCTGGTTGGCGCGGCACTCATCTCGCTGATCGCCGTCGCGCTTTCCCGGGAAACCGGCAACGAACCGCTGCGCCACGAATAAACAGACTTTCTTCTTCCCTCTTTACGTAACTGCACCACAGAAAGGCACCACCATGACCATCACCACCGAAAACGCCTCGTCCATCGCCGAACTGGAGCGCACCAAGGTCCTGAAGAACGGCAAAAAGGTCAGCCTCACGTTCTCAGACACGGAGTTTGAGCGCCGTCTCGCGGGACTGCGCCGCATCATGGCGGAGAAGGAGCTCGACGCCGTCGTCCTCACCAGCTACCACTCCATCAAGTACTACTCCGACTTCCTGTTCACCACCTTCGGCCGCTCCTACGCCATGGTGGTCACCAAGGATGACAACGTCACCGTCACCGCCAATATCGACGCCGGGATGCCTTGGCGCCGCAGCTACGGCGACAACATCATTTACACGGACTGGCGCCGGGACAACTACATCTTCGCCATCCAGGAAGTCCTGCGCACCCGCGGCATCAACCCGCGCCGCCTCGGCGTCGAGGATGACTCGCTGCCGCTGGATAACCGCAACAAGATCCAGGCCGCCTTCTCCGGCGCCACCCTGGTGGACGTGGCCCAGGCGGCCATGCGCCAGCGCATGATCAAGTCCGCCGAGGAAATCGAGGTCATCAAGCACGGCGCCCGCATCGGCGACCTCGGCGGCGAAGCGATCCGCAACGCCATCACGGCCGGCATCACCGAATACGAGGTGGCCCTGATCGGCACCGAAGCGATGGTGCACGAGATCGCCCGCACCTTCCCCGACTCCGAAATCCGCGACACCTGGGTCTGGTTCCAGTCCGGCATCAACACCGACGGCGCCCACAACTGGGCAACCACCCGCAAGATCCAGGAACACGACATCCTGTCCCTGAACTGCTTCCCCATGACCTCGGGCTACTACACGGCACTGGAACGCACCCTGTTCTACGGCGAACCGGATGCCCGCTCGCTGGAACTGTGGAACATCAACGTCGAGGTCCACAAGCGCGGCCTGGAACTGATCAAGCCCGGCGCCGTCTGCAAGGACATCGCCGCGGAGCTCAACGAGATCTACGTCGGCTACGGCCTCCTGGCCAACCGTACGTTCGGCTACGGCCACTCCTTCGGCGTCCTGAGCCACTACTACGGCCGGGAAGCCGGGCTGGAACTCCGCGAGGACATTGACACGGTGCTGGAACCGGGCATGGTGGTTTCCATGGAACCGATGATCACCGTCCTGGACGGCCAGCCGGGCGCGGGCGGCTACCGCGAGCACGACATCCTCGTGGTGGGCGAAGATGGTGCGGAGAACATCACCAAGTTCCCGTTCGGCCCCGAATACAACATCATCGGAGCCTGACAACCTGAGAACCGGCCGGGAAAGCGGCGCCGTGGCTGACACGACGCCGCTTTCCCGGCACTTCCACCCCCACCCTGTACCACCCCCACTCCGTACCACCCCCACTCCGTACCACCCCCACAAGGAGCACCACGAGCATGGACAAGTCAGTATTTCTGGAAGACCTGGACGCCTTCGCCTACCGCGAAGTCCTGTCCTCCGGGGAAGCGATCGTCCTGATACCTGTCGGTTCCCTGGAACAGCACGGCCCGCACCTGCCGCTGGGAACTGACACCCTGCTGTCATCGCGCTTCGCGGATGGTGTTGCACGGCGCCTGGGGGCACTCGTTGCCCAGCCCATCGCCTACGGGTACAAGTCGCAGCAGAAATCCGGGGGCGGCAACCATCTCTCGGGGACCACCAGCCTGGACGGCGCAACCCTGATCGGGGTGGCGCGCAACCTGGTCAAGTCCTTCCTTAACCAGGGCGTCCGGCACGTGGTCTTCGTCAACGGCCACTTCGAGAACTACCAGTTCCTCTACGAAGGAATTGACCTGGCCCTGGAAGACCTGGGGATCAAGCCCGGCGCGAAGCAGAGCGTGCTGCTGCTCTCCTACTGGGACTTCGTCAGCCAGGACACCCTGACGGAGGTCTACCCGGACGGATTCCCGGGCTGGGACATCGAGCACGGCGGCGTACTGGAAACCTCCCTGATGCTTCACCTTGAGCCGGCCCGGGTGGGCATGGACCGCCTTGTAGATGGTCCAGCCGCCGTCCTGCCACGCTTCGACAGGCTCCCGGTGGTTCCTGAGCGCACGCCGGCCACCGGCTGTCTCTCCTCGGCCGCCGGTTCCAGTGCGGCCAAGGGCGAACTGCTGTACCGGCAGGTGGTCGAAGACCTGGCCGTTGACCTTGCCCGCGAGCTGAACCGCGAAGGCGTTATGCCTGCAGCGCCGCCGCTATCCGCTCACTATGCGCAATGATAGTGAGCACCATGAGCAAAGCAGATTCCCTCGACACCAACGGCAACGGCACCAACCCGGCCGAGGCCAACGGCAAGGCAGACACCAAGGGCGCCTCAGTCATTGTTAACGCCATCGCCGTGCTTCGCTCCTTCACCGCGGACGAGCCGTTGCTGGGTGTCACGGAAATTGCGAACAGGGTAGGCCTGCACAAGAGCACGGTGTCCCGGATCCTGGCGACTTTTGAACAGGAAAACCTTGTGGAGCGGGACGAGGACACGCGCCGCTTCCGGCTCGGGTTGGGGCTGATCGCCGTCGCCGGACCGCTGCTGGCTGAACTGGAGGAGCGCCGCGTCGCCTATCCGGTCCTCCGCGAACTCACCGAACTGACTGGCGAAACGAGTGCCCTGATGATGTGGGAGGGCAATCAGTCCATCTGCGTGGAGCAGATCGCGAGCCGGCACCAGATCAAACACACCACCCCGCTGGGGGCCCGTTACAACGATGCCTTGAGCGCCTCGGTCCAGGTGTTCCTCGCCACCGAACCGGAGGAGCGCGTGCGTTCACTCATCCGAAGCGGCGCCATCACTTACGCGGGGGTGGATGAGACCAGCCTCGACGGTTACCTGGTCCGCCTGAAAGAAGACTCCCGGCGTGGCTGGGCCGTCAACTACGGGGAGAGTTCACTGGATGAAGTGGGCGTGGCCGCGCCCGTCTACGATCACCGCGGCGACGTTGTTGCAGCAGTCCTCATCCCCGCCCCGCGGTTCCGCGTCTCCCAGGAGCGGCTCCAAAACCTCGGCCAATCATGCATGGCGGCAGCCAACAAGGTCACCGCGCGGCTGGGCGGCAAAGCGCCCGGGGCCGGCAGCGCAACCAGCGCCGGCTGACCCGCCGGAAACCACCCCGCCCCCAGGAACGCTCTCTCACTTAATGCAGGAAAAACCGGATCGCTCTCTCACTTTCTTCAAGAAAGTGAGAGAGCCCCTCTCCGTCAGGCTGGTTGTGAGTCATTCATTTCCTGTTGAGTGAAGGAGCCGGCGATGCCCGTTGATAACAAGGGTTTTACGCGTGAAGAGATCCGTGAGTTCATGCATGAGTACTATTTGCAGCCGCATGGGTCGAGGAAGGAGTGGCTTGCCTCGACGTCCGTTTCGGACTGGACGTTCCGCAGGTGGCGCACTCTGATGGTCCAGGGCGATATCGACCGTGGCCTGATTCCGCGGGAACATGGAGGCATGGTCCCGACGAATCGTGAGCTCTCCGCGTTTGAAAAAGCACGCGCGAGGGAAATAGCTGCCCACCGTGCCGAAGTCGAAAAACTCCAGAAGCGGGTGCAGGAGCTGGAGGACACGAATTCCGCACTGGGAAAAGCTATCCGGCTCTTGCACGAGTTGAGCGTGCCAGAGCCCGATACAACCCCGACGAGCGCTCAGAACGGTTCATAGCGGCCGAGAACTGTCTCGTCGTGGAGCTGCAGGTGGTCATCGGCTCCCAGCGGGCAGCGCTCGAGCTGGCGGGCGTGTCGCGCGGGAGCTGGCATTACCGGTTCAATCCCCGTCCGGGGGGGTGTCAGGACCCGATCCACCAGGCCGACCGTGCCTACGAATGCCGGATCAGTACCGACCATCACGACCGGATTCTGGGGTTCATCCTGGCCGGTTGGGAGAAGGGCAACTCCGTTGACCATGCCTTCGCCACAGCCTGGGACAACGGCGTGCTGCTCGCCTCCAACCGCACGTGGTGGCGGATCGCGGCAGAGTACGAGGATCAGCAGGCCCGCCCAACCATCCCGCGCAAGCGTGGAAGCAAAACGTCGTTCCTCTGAGGCGCCGGTCCTCAAGGCCACCGGACCTTCCCAGGTCTGGTCCTGGGACATCACTGATGTCTATTCCAAATGGCAGGGAAAGGTTTTCAAGTACTCCGTCATGGACATCTTCTCCCGGGAGATCGTCGGCTGGCGGGTAGAGGAACGAGAGTCCGACCACCTCGCCGCGGAGATGTTCAAGACAGCCATCGCCCGACACGGCGCCCCGCTTATCGTGCACGCCGATTCAGGGCCGGCCATGAAATCAAACCTGCTCCGAGACACCCTCACCGCCCACAGCGTGGAACTCAGCCACAACCGCCCGTACGTCTCCAACGACAACCCCTTCTCGGAGTCAGGGTTTCGCACGATGAAATACCGGCCCGGCTACCCCCGGATCTTTGAGGATCTCGAAGCCGCCAGGGCCTACCTCACCGGCTATGTCCGCTGGTACAGCACCGAGCACAAACACTCCGGCATTGCACTGTTCTCACCATCGCAAGTTCACAACGGCTCGTGGAAAGAGCTCTGGGACCAGCGGGACAAAGTCCACCAGGACTACTACGAACGACACCCAGGACGGTTCCGCCAACGACCCAACACACCCGCCCCCGCCACACACGTCGGGATCAACCTGCCCGAGACCAAAACACCCCAAAAACAAGCCCAGTGACTCCACACAGCTTGACAACTAACGAGCGATCCGGTTTAAGCCGCATTAAGTGAGAGAGCGTCGAGTAAAAACCCACGTTAAGTGAGAGAGCGTCGAGTAAAAACCCACGTTAAGTGAGAGAGCGTCGAGTAAAAACCCACATTAAGTGAGAGAGCGTCAGGCCTGTTCGGAGCTGGGGGGATCGTCGGCGTCGATTTCGTCCGAGTAGGGTGCGCGGGGGCCTTCGTTGCCGGCGGTAAGTTCGTTCGCGGCCATGGCCAGCAGGTCCCGCTGGAGCTGGGGGAGGGAGAGCAGTCCCTGCATGTAGGCTTCCACCTCGTACTCGCCCACGGTCCCGCCGATGCCGAAGTAGTACAGCCACAGGTCGCCGGTGGTAACTTGTGCTGCAGTCAGCGCTGCCTGGAGCCGGCGGCGCTGCTCGGGTTCGCTGCTATCGAAGCCCATCACTGGTGCCTCTAGGCCGGTCAGTGCTGACAGCCAAAAGAGCGGCGCTGACTTCGCTGAGCGTGGTGCGCGAGGTGCGGGCCTGCTTCATCAGCTGCTGCAAGGCCTCGTCCTCGCTGAGGGTATGGCGCTCCATGAGGACTCCGCAGGCCCGGTTGATCAGGTCCCTGCTGTGGAGGGCTGCCTGGAGGCTTTCACTGATGCGTGCGGGGGTTTCGGCAGTCTGGATGTGCGCGAGCAATGTTGCCGCGGGCGCGGCAAACAGCTCCATGAGGGTGGTGGTGGCCTCATCGAAGGCGTTGGGGGTTGCGGCGTAGATTTTCATGGCGCCGAGGGCCTCGCCGTCGGTAAGGAGTGGCGTGCTGACCACTGAGCGGATGGGAAGGCCAGCCACGGCTGAGCTCCAGCCCGGCCACCGGCCATCCTTGGCCACGTCGCGGATCAGGACGCTTTGCTCGGTGGCCCAGGCGGTGAGGCAGGGGCCCTGGACCAGTTCGTATTGCAGGGTATCAGCGCGTTGAACCACGGCATCCGTGGACCCTGAACTGACAGGCCGGGCATTGGGGTCAAGAATGGAAACGCCGGCTCCCAGCGTCCCCGGAATGGAGTCCCGGACGGCCCGCGAGAGCAGCTGCACGGCGCGGTCCACCTTCTCTTCCGTGAGGAGGAGCCCCATAATCCTGCCGAGGACGGTGGAAAGTTCATCCAGGGGATATTTCTTGATCATACTTTCTGCCTCCGGCCATTCAGCGTGACCGGCCATCGGAGGGCCGGATAACCCTGTTTCGGGCCGCTCAGCGCTTTCAGGTAAAGCCTAACGCGTCCGCTGGGCCGAGAGCCCCGCGCGGCACGATTCGCGTACACGGGCTATTCGTCATATGGGGTAGGGAATTCCTGTTCGCCGGAAACCGACGAGACGATGCTGGCGGCCACCTCCCTCAGTTTGATGTTCCGGTGGCTGGACGTCTTCACCAGGATGTCGAATGCCTCATCCCGCCGGCACCTGTTCTGGGCAATGATGACCCCGATCGCCGTGTCGATAACGGTGCGGGATTTCAGGGCCGCGGAGAGGTCATCACGCGCAGTACGCAACTGCGCCATGTTCAGTGCAATATCGAGGGCTTTCGCGGCTGTGCCGGTGAGGCTCTCGGCCTGGTCAATCCCGTCATGCGAGAAGCCGTCCGGGACGGGCGCGTACAGGTTCACCACGGCCTGCGCGGGTGCCTGGAGATGCATGGGTACGGCGAGGATGGATCTGATCTCCACGGCGCGTGCGGCACCGTTGTATTTGGGCCAGCGTGGTTCCGAGTCCAGATCCGGGACGTAGATCACAGTCCCGTTCCGGAGGGCCGTGAGGCAGGGCCCGTCGCCGAAGCTGTTCTGCAGTTCATCCAGGGCCCGGGCCCTGGAATCGCTGCTGGCCACCGTGGTGGGCCGTTTGTTCCGGATTACGGTGATCCCGCACGAGATGTGGTTCCCGCTCTGTGACAGCCGCGAGGCCATGATGGCGGCCATATCCGTGAGGAAGTCACGGACGTCGGAACTTTGCAGGATGACGTCCTGGAGCTGGAGGACAAAATCTTCCACGCTCTCTTCCCGGCCGCCGTCGTAATGGAACTTCCGCGTATCCATTCCCTCGGACATGGGCACTCCCTTCCTCTTCAGTCCGCCGTGATCTCTTTGATGGCGGTATGGAGCAGATCCACCTGCAGGGGAGGAAGCTCCACCATTTCATTCAGATAGGCGTCCAGCACCACTTCATCTGCAGTGCCGCCGATTCCGCAATAGTAGGTCCACAGCTCGGGGACCGTCAGGTTTGCCCGCTGGAACTGAGCCGCCGCAAACTTGCGCGGGTCCGGTTCGAAGGCAGACTGCTCGGAAGAAGCCCTGTCACTGATCATCGGTCTCTCCGGTAATCACCGGAATCCCGGATGCGTTGCGCAGGATGTCCTGGGCGATGTCATGCATCCGCCGGTTGGTGCTGCGGGAGGCCAACTGCAAAAGCTCAAGCGCAGCCTCATGGCTACAGCGGTTGTGCACCATGATGAGTGAAACGGCTGAGTCCACGATCGCCCGGGAGCGGAGCGCGGACCTGAGGTGTTCCGGATAGGGCTCAGGAGAATGCACCCGCATGGCCAGGCGGAGGATCCTGGAAAGGGACTTGGCGTGATCTTCCACTGCCGCGACCGTCTCCGCCGAGAATGCGTGGGCTTTGGTTGAATAGCAGTTCAACGCCGCCCGGGAGCCGTTGTCGGCGGGAATGGGGACAGCCAGAATCGTCTGGATTCCCTCGCTCGAAATGGCTTTTGCGTACCACTCCCAGCTCTCGTCCGCCTCAAGATCGGGGATGTGGACCGTGCGCTGGTGCCGCAGGGCGGTCAGGCACGGACCGTCGTCGTAAGCGTACTGGCGCTCATCGAGGCTGCGCGCTTCAGCGGAGCTGCTGGCCACCGTTGCCGGGCCGCTCTGGCGTTCCACCGTAATGGCGCACAGCATGGGCGCATCCCCGCCGAGCAGGGACGCGGAAATGGCGGTAAGTTCCAGAAGGAATTCGGTGAAGCCGGGGCTCTCCAGCAGCAGGTCCTGCAATTGCTCGGCGGTGGGGAGGGCGTTGTTCTCGGCCATGCGGCCTCGATTCCATGCATCGCCGGAGGTCACTGACCCGGCTGGCGGCTGGGCGCTCTCTGCGCGCACGGCCCGAATAGTTAACCCCGGACCCTTGTGCCACCCGAAATCTTCTACTATCGACATTACGCTCTTTGCAGGGCGCCGCGGGCTGGCCGGGTCAACTATTAGTAGGGCACAACAGAAGTGGGGGATGGGGTGAAGCGGCACAAATACCAGTACGGTGGCGACCCCAGCCAGTGGGGTGAGCTCTTCCTGCCGGACGTGCCCGACGGCGGTGCGCACCAGGGGATAGTGGTGGTGATTCACGGGGGCTACTGGCGCCCGCAGTACGGCGCCGAACTAGGGGAACCGATCGCAACGGACCTGGCCGCCCAGGGCATCGCCGCCTGGAACCTCGAATACCGGCGTGCCGGAAACGGGGGAGGCTGGCCCCATACCTTCCTGGACGTGCTGGCGGGACTCGACAAGCTGCGCGATGTTGCGGCCGGGCATGGCCTGAGCCTGGACCGCGTGGTGGCGTTGGGGCATTCGGCCGGCGGCCACCTTGCCGTCTGGGCGGCCGGCCGGGACATACTCGCCGAGTCCGGCCTGCCGGAGGTGCACCGGCAGCTACCGTCGCAGCAGGATGCGGTGCACCTTACGGGTGTGGTCAGCCAGTCCGGCCTCCTCAACCTCGCCGAGGCGGAGCGGCTGAACCTCAGCAATGGTGCGGTGAGCAACCTGCTGGGGGGACCGTCGTCGGACTATCCGCTCCGCCTCCGGTACGCGGACCCCATGACCGCCCTCCCGCTGGCCGTGCCCGTAATTGCGGTTCACGGGGCCGCCGACGACACCGTTCCCTTGAGCCAGTCCGGGTCCTACGTCGAGGCGGGCACGTCAGCACACATGCCGGTCCGGTTGGTGACGGTTCCCGGCGACCATTACGACCTCATCGACCCGAAAACCGCCGCGTACCGCACGTGCCGCGAGCTGGTTCGGTCGCTCCTGGGTTAGATTCGGGGCCTGGGGTACGGATTCCGGAAATTAGGTACGACACTCTAGACATTGGACATCCCATCTCCTGTACTCTAGGAGTAAGACAAGTCGCCTGCCGGCGCAAGGAGGAGATCACGTGGCTACCGCATCCCAGGAAGTTTCACCTGCCCGTTTCAGCGCGCAGCTCCGGTCGCATGCCCTGCAGACGCGGATCATGGACCTCATCCTGGAGCGTGGCCTGGACGTGGGGGACGCCCTGCCCACCGAAAGTGAACTCTCCGCCGAGCTCGGGGTGGGCCGCAACACCGTCCGCGAATCCCTGAAGGTACTGCAGGCACTCGGCGTCATAGAGATCCGGCACGGCTTCGGCATGTTCGTCGCCCCCAACAACTTCAGCGCCCTGGTCTCCGGCCTGACCTTCCGCGGCCGGCTGTCGCTGCGCCACAAGGGCGAAGAAGCCATGGAACTGATCGACGTGCGGCAGGCCCTCGAATCCGGGCTGATCGGCTCCGCCATCGACCTCCTCACGGACCAGCACCTCGCGGATCTGCGCACCACGATGGAAGCGATGGAAGCGGCCGCCAAGAATGGCGAGCACCTGTATGTGCACGACGCCGAGTTCCACCGCCGCCTTTACGCGCCCCTTAACAATGAGCTGCTGATCAACCTGATGGACGTGTTCTGGCAGGTGTACCGCAAGATCCACCTGGCTCTCGGTACCGGCCCGGTCAACCTCGAAGAGCAGACCCGGGTCCACTGGGACATCTACCAAGCCGTGGCCGACAAGGACAAAGCGTTGGCCTCCGAGCGCCTGCAGCGCCACTTTGACGGCATCCGCCTGAAACTCAAGGAAGTCGCGGCCAGCTAGCGCGGCCGCATCCACACGCCCTGCCCGGCGCCCGCACCCGCGGGCGGACTTAGCCCTGCCCGCTTTTCGTAGAGAGTGCCTTTGACGTGGAAATCTTCGTAGTGCCCACCGCCGCCGCCACCGGTTCCGTTGCCGCCGGGATCCTTGCCGCGGTCATCCGCAGCAAACCCGGCGCCGTCCTGGGCCTGGCCACCGGCGGCTCGCCGCTGCCTATCTACAAAGCGCTCGCGGGCCATTCGGTGGACATGTCAGGGGTCAGCGGCTTCGCCCTGGACGAATACGTGGGCCTGCCCGCCGGCCACCCGGAAAGCTACGCGGAAGTTATCCGGCGTGAGGTGACTGAACGGCTGCACCTGGACCGCGCCAGGGTGGCCGTGCCGGACGGCAGTGCTGCGGACCCCGGCCGGGCGGCTGCCGACTATGACGCCGCCATTGCCGCCGCCGGCGGGATCGACGTGCAGATTTTGGGCATCGGCCACAACGGGCACCTGGCCTTCAACGAGCCGGGCTCCGCCCTGGACTCCCGGACCCGCGTGGAGGTCCTCACCGAGCGCACCCGGGCGGCCAACGCCCGCTACTTCAGCACTCCCGCGGAAGTCCCGCTCCGCTGCATCACCCAGGGCCTGGGCACCATCATGGAGGCCCGGCACCTTTTGCTGGTGGTCAATGGTGCGGACAAGGCAGCCATCCTGGCCGCCGCGCTGAACGGTCCCGTCTCCGCCGGCTGCCCGGCGTCAGTCCTGCAGCGGCACCCGCACGTGACGGTGGTGGCCGACGAGGCAGCCGCCTCACAGCTGGCGCCGGGCAGCGGCCAGGTGGCCGTGCGGGTGGCGGAAGCGGCCGCCGGCGTCTAAGAGCCCGTCCTAATGCCCGGCGTAGGGGTCTGCGATGCCGATGTATTGGGTGGTGGTGTATTCGGCGATGCCTTCGGTGCCGCCTTCGCGGCCGAGACCTGATTGCTTGACGCCGCCGAAGGGTGCCGCCGCGTTGGAGATGACTCCGGCGTTGAAGCCCACCATGCCGAATTCGATCTGTTCGGCCACCCGCAGGAGGCGGTTGAAGTCCCGGCTGTAGAGGTAGGACGCGAGGCCGTATTCGCTGGCGTTGGCGAGCCGGATGGCGTCCGCTTCATTGGCGAAGGTGGTGATGGGGGCGACGGGGCCGAAGATTTCCTGACGGAGGATCGCGGCGTCATTGGGCACGTTGGCCAGGACGGTGGGCGGGTAGAAGTACCCGGGCCCGTCCACGGGGGAGCCCCCGGTGAGGGCGGTGGCGCCGGCGTCGACGGCGGCGGTCACCAGCGCGTGCACGTCGTCGCGGGCTCCGGCGTCGATCAGCGGTCCCACCTGGGTTGCGGGCTCGGTGCCGCGGCCGGTGGTCAGGGCGCCCATCGCGGCGGCGAACTTGGCGGTGAATTCCTGGGCCACGGATTCCTGGACGAGGAACCGGTTGGCGGCGGTGCAGGCCTCGCCCATGTTCCGCATCTTGGCCGCCATGGCCCCGTCGACGGCGGCGTCCAGGTCGGCGTCCTCGAACACGATGAAGGGGGCGTTGCCGCCGAGTTCCATGGAGGTCCGCAGTACGTTCTGTGCGGCGTCGGCCATGAGGCGTTTGCCCACCGGGGTGGAGCCGGTGAAGCTCACCTTGCGGAGCCGGGAATCCTTCAGCAGCGGCCCGGAAATCCCGGCCGCGCTGGCGGAGGACACAACGTTCAACACACCTGCCGGGAGCCCGGCGTCGAGCATGGTCTGCGCGAAGTATTGGGCGGTCAGCGGGGTGAGTTTGGCGGGCTTGAGGACCATGGTGCAGCCGGCGGCGATGGCGGGGGCCACCTTGCGGGTGGCCATGGCCAGCGGGAAGTTCCACGGCGTGATCAGCAGGCAGGGGCCGACGGGTTTGTGTTGGACGAGGATCTTGTTTTTGCCCTCGGGGGTGGTGAGGTAGCGGCCGTAGTCCCGGACGGTTTCTTCGGCGAACCAGCGCAGGAACTCGGCACCGTAGGTCACCTCAGCGCGGGCTTCGGCCAGGGGTTTGCCCATTTCCAGGGTCATCAGCAGCGCGAAATCCCCGGCGCGTTCGGTCACCAGGTCAAAGGCCCGCCGCAGGATCTCCGCCCGTTCCCGCGGCGCCGTCCGCGCCCAGGACGCCTGGACGGCATCCGCGGCGTCGAGCGCGGCCACCGCATCCTGGCTGGTTGCCGAGGCGAGGGTGGCGAGCACCTCCCCGGTGGCGGGATCATGCACGTCGAACGTGCCGCCGTCGGACGCGTCCACCCACTGCCCGCCGATCAGCACGCCGGTAGGAACTGAAGCCAGGAGCGAGGCCGTACGCTCCGGCGAAACGGCAGGGGAGAGCGCAGAAAGTGTCATCAGAAGTCCTTCGGAAAATGGTCAGTAGCTGGTGGCGGGAGAGTCGACGTCGGACCGTTGGATGTACCGGGCTGCGAGAGCCTCGGATCCGCGGGCCAGGAGGGCCACGTCCGCGCCCACCAGAATGAAGTTGGCGCCGCTGGCAAGGTAGTGATCCGCGGTCGCAGGGCTGAAGGCGTTGACGCCGGCGGGTTTCCCGGCCGCTTTCGCAGCCGCGAGGCAGTGTTCGACGGCGGCGCGCACCTCGGGGTGTTCCTGCTGTCCCAGGAAGCCCATGGAAGCGGCGAGGTCGGACGGTCCCAGGAAGATGGCGTCCACGCCGTCCACTTTCAGTATGTCCTCGACCGAGTCCACCGCGGCGGTGGACTCGATCTGGACGGTGACGCTGATGGTTTCCGAGGCCCGGGCGAGGTAGTCCGGGACGCGGTTCCAGCGGGCGGCGCGGGCCAGCGCGGACCCGACCCCGCGGACCCCGTGGGGCGGGTAGCGGGTGGCCGCCACCGCAGCTTCGGCGTCCGCCGCCGAGTTGACCATGGGGATCAGCAGGTTCTGCACGCCGAGGTCCAGGTACTGCTTGATCAGCACGGTGTCGTTCACCGGTGGCCGGACCAGGGTGTGGACCGGGTAGCCGTGGACGGCCTGGAGCTGGGCGAGGATGGATTCAAGCCCGTTGGGGCTGTGTTCGGCGTCGACCAGGAGCCAGTCCAGCCCGGACCCGGCGCAGAGTTCGGCGATCAGCGGGCTGCCGGAACACACCCACATGCCGGCCAGCGGACGGCCCTCCTCGCCCGCCTGTCCGCGGAGGGCGTCCCGGAAAGTGTCTTCTAGTCGAAGCGGCATGTGACAACTCCCAGTGGTCCGTAGTCGGCGTGGACGGTATCGCCCTTGTTGACCCACATCGGGCGGGTAAAGGAGCCGGCGAGGATGATGTCCCCGGCCTTCATGCTGTCACCGTGGGCGGCGATCTTGTTGGCCAGCCAGTGCACTCCGTTGGCCGGGTGGTCCAGGACCCCCGCGGCCACGCCGGTCTCCTCCACGGTCTGGTTCTTGTACAGGATGGCGGAGACCCAGCGGAGGTCCACGGCGTCGGGCCTGACCGGGCGGCCGCCGATCACCATGGCGCCCATCGCGGCGTTGTCCGAGATGGTGTCCACGATGGTCCGGCCCTCCATCTCGATCCGGGAATCGAGGATCTCCAGGGCCGGGACCACGTAATCGGTGGCGTTCAGGACATCGAAGATGGTGCAGCCCGGCCCCTTCAGGGCGTCCTTCAGGACAAACGCCAGTTCCACTTCGACCCGGGGATGGGTGTACTTGTCCCACTCCACCGAGCAGCCCGTTTCCAGGACCATGTCATCGAAGATCGCGCCGTAGTCCGGTTCGGTGATGCCGGTGGCTGCCTGCATCGCCCGGGACGTGAGGCCGATCTTCCGGCCCACCAGCGTCCGCCCGGCTTCCTCATTCCGGCGGCGCCACAACTGCTGCACGGCATAGGAATCCTCCACCGTCATCTCCGGGTACCGTGCAGTCAGCCGGGAGACGGGCGTCCGTGAGCGGCCGGCCTCCACCAGCTCGTCCGCGATGGCCTCGATCGTCTTCGCATCCAGCATGGCTAGAGCTGCGCCCCGAGTTTGAAGCCCGTCCGGTCCCCTTCGGGGGAACCGTCCTTGCGGGTGTAGGAGAACCCGTCGGCGCCCACGGTGACGGCCATCTCGGACTTTTCCTCACGGACTATGACCGGCTGCGGGTTGCCGTCCAGGTCCAGCACCAGGGACGCTTCGGTGTACCAGGACGGGACCACGGGGTTGCCCCACCAGTCGCGGCGCTGGTTGTCGTGGACGTCCCAGGTGATGGTGGGGTTGTCCGGGTCGCCGGTGTAGTAATCCTGCGTGTAGATCTCGATCCGGTGGCCGTCCGGGTCCAGGATGTAGAGGTAGAAGGCGTTGGACACGCCGTGGCGGCCGGGGCCGCGTTCGATCCGGTCGCTGATGCGCAGGGCGCCCATCTTGTCGCAGATCTGGATGATGTTGTGCTTTTCGTGGGTGGCGAACGCGACGTGGTGCATGCGCGGGCCGTTGCCGCCGGTCAGGGCGGTGTCATGGACGGTCTGCTTGCGGTGCATCCACGCGGCGTACGTGACGCCGTCGGAATCCTTGATGTCCTCGGAGACGCGGAAGCCGAGGTCCTCCAGGTACTTGCGGCCGCGGGGGACGTCCGGGGTGACCTGGTTGAAGTGGTCCAGGCGCACCAGTTCGCCGGCGGAGTAGAGGTCGTAGCGCTGGGTGAGGCGCTCCACGTGCTCCACGTCATAGAAGAACTCGTAGGGGAAGCCCAGCGGGTCCTCCACGCGGACGGAATCGCCGATGCCCTTGGTGAAGCCGTCCTTGCGGCGTTCCACCCGGCAGCCCAGCTCGCGGTAGTACGCCTCGGCGGCGTCCACCTCGGCGGGGGACTTCACCCGGTAGGCAAAGGCGGCGACGGCGGCGATGGGTCCCTTGCGGAGCACCAGGTTGTGGTGGATGAACTCCTCGAGGGAGCGCAGGTAGATGTTGTTCTCGTCTTCCTCAGTGACGTGCAGGCCCAGGAGGTCAACGTAGAACTCGCGGGACCTGGCGAGGTCGGTGACCACGATTTCCATGTAGGCGCAGCGGACGATGTCCGGGGCAGGGACAGTGGGGGTGGGGATGAAGTTCGTCATGGTGGTCTCTCTTCTTTGAAAGGGTTGCGGGGACCCAACTAGGTAGCAGTAGATGTCGTTTTGGGGGCTCATAACGACAAATGCTGCTACCCAGTTGGGCTGCAAGTGGTGGTTAGGCGCCGAACTTGGGGGTGTGGACGGTGCCGAGGGTGATGTGCACGGCCTGCTGGTCGGTGTAGAAGTCGATGGAGCGGTAGCCGCCCTCGTGGCCGAGGCCCGAGGCCTTGACGCCGCCGAACGGGGTGCGCAGGTCCCGGACGTTGTGGCTGTTGAGCCACACCATGCCGGCCTCGACGTTTTGGGAGAAGTTGTGCGCCCGGGTCAGGTTCTGGGTCCAGATGTAGGCGGCCAGGCCGTACTTGGTGTTGTTCGCCAGGGCGAGGGCTTCATCGTCGTTCTCGAACGGGGTGATTGCAACCACCGGGCCGAAGATCTCCTCCTGGAAGATCCGCGCGTCCGGGGCGACGTCGGCGAACACCGTGGGCGCGATGTAGTTGCCCTCGGGCAGGTGGTCGGGGCGGCCGCCGCCGGCGAGGAGCCGGCCTTCGGACTTGCCGATCTCCACGTAGGAGGCCACCTTTTCGTAGTGCTCCGGGTGGACCAGGGCGCCCACCTGGGTCTTGGGATCGTGCGGATCGCCCACCACGATGTTCTTGGCCCGGGCGGCGTACTTTTCGCAGAATTCGTCGTAGATGGCGCGTTCGACGAGGATGCGTGAGCCGGCGGTGCAGCGTTCGCCGTTCAGGGAGAAGACCCCGAACAGCGCGGAATCGATGGCGGCGTCCAGGTCGGCGTCGGCGAACACGACGCACGGGGACTTGCCGCCGAGTTCCATGGACAGGCCCTTGAGGTTGGCGGCGGCGTTGCGGAAGATCGTCTGGCCCGTGGTGGTTTCGCCGGTGAAGGAGATCAGCGGCACGTCCGGGTGCTTGACCAGCGCGTCGCCGGCTTCCTCGCCCAGGCCGTTGACCAGGTTGAACACACCGTCAGGCAGGCCGGCGTCCTTGAAGATGGTGGCCCACAGCGAGGCGGAGAGCGGGGTGAACTCTGCCGGCTTCAGGACCACGGTGTTGCCGGTGGCCAGGGCCGGGGCCAGCTTCCAGGACTCCAGCATAAACGGGGTGTTCCACGGCGTGATCAGGCCGGCGACGCCGATCGGCTTGCGGTTCACGTAGTTGATCTGGGAGCCCGGGACCTTCATGGCGTCGTCGAACTGGGCCACGATCAGGTCCGCGAAGAAGCGGAAGTTCTCGGCTGCGCGGAGGGCCTGGCCCTTGGCCTGGGTAATCGGCAGGCCGGTATCGAAGGTTTCGAGTTCGGCCAGGCGTTCCTCCTGGGCCTCGACGGCGTCGGCGATCCTGTTCAGGATCCGGGCGCGTTCGCGCGGCTTCATCCTGGGCCACGGGCCGTTCTTGAAGGCTTCGCGGGCGGCGGCGACGGCGAGGTCGATGTCCTCTTTCTGGCCGGCGGCTGCGGTGGCGTAGTTGGTGTTGGACACCGGGTCCAGGACGTCGAAGGTCTTGCCGGACACCGAGTCCACGAACTGGCCGTTGATGTAGTGCTGGATATGGGAGGGCAGGTCCTGCGGCACGTAATGCGTGCTGGCTTCTGCGGCAGTGAACGTCATTGTTGTTTCCTTAGCTACTAGTCCAACGCGGGGTCACTTCTCGCCCAATGGGGGCCGTTTATCGGGCGTTAAGTGACCCCGCGTTGCTTTATTGGAGGGGTTGGGCCTGCGCGAGGTAGGCATCGAGGGTGGCGCTGCGGTGGAGCCGTGCTGCTTTTTCAATGGCGTCCGCGTCGGCGCCGGATTCGATGAGCCGGAGCAGTGACTCGTGCTCATCCACGGAATTGTGGGCCCTGCCCGGGACGAAGCGGAAGGTTGAGGACCGCAGGGAGGCGAGCCGGTTCCAGCCGCTGTGGACGAGGCCCAGGATGTGCGGGTTGGGGCAGTGCTCGAACAGGACGCTGTGGAAGTCCTGGTTGAGCTGTGTGAAGCGGACCGGATCGAAGTGTTCCAGGCATTCGCGCATCTCCGCGTTCACCGCACGGGCACGGGCCACATCGGCCGCGCCGATCAGCGGAGCTGACAGCGCGGTGGCGGCGCCTTCGACGATGCTCAGCGTCTGCATGGTGTACAGGTACTCGGTGGGGTCGATCCCCGCCACCGTGGCGCCAACGTTCCGCTCGAACTTCACCAGCCCCTCGGCCTCGAGCCGGCGGATGGCCTCGCGGACCGGCACCACACTCACGCCCAGGTCTTTGGCGATGACCGCCAGGACCAGGCGGTAACCGGGAGTGTAGGTGCCTCCCACAATGCGTGCCTTAACCGCTTCGTAGGCCTGCTGGGACTTGCTGCCGGCGGCGGTTAATGCGGTCTCAGTCATTGGCGTGGTCCTCTTCCCGTTCGTTCCCACTCCGCGTACTTGTTCTGCCACTCGGCGTTCATGGGGTAGAGGCCGTCAACGCTGTTGCCTTCCTGGACCATCTGGAAGATGAACGCTTCCTCTTTTTCCTGCTGGATGCAGTCCTCCACCAGTTCCTCGGCGAGGGCCGGCGGGATCACCAGGATGCCGTCGGAATCGGCCACGATGATGTCGCCGGGCTGGACCGTGGCACCGCCGCACGCGATGGTGATGTCCCTGTCCCACGGGATGTGGCGGCGGCCCAGCACGGCGGGGTGCGGGTTGGCAAAGTAGGTGGGCATCTCCAGGCCGGCCACCGCGGTGTAGTCGCGGACGCCGCCGTCGGTGATGATCGCCGCCGCGCCGCGGACCTGGGCCCGGAGAGCGAGGATGTCGCCCACCGTTCCGGTGCCCTTTTCGCCGCGGGCCTCCATCACGAGGATTTCGCCTTCGTTGACGGAGTCGATGGCGCGTTTCTGGGCGTTGAAGCCGCCGCCGTGGGTCTTGAAGAGGTCCTCCCGGTTGGGGACGTACCGGAGGGTCCGGGCCAGGCCCACCACGCGACGGTCGGGGCGGGTGGCCTGCAGCCCGTCGATGCTGACGTTGTTGAGGCCGCGTTTGCGCAGCTGGGAGGACAGGGTGGCGGTGGCCACGCTCTCCAGTTTGGCCTTCAGTTCGGGGGAGAGGGCAGGCACGACGGCGGCCGCTTCGGCGGGTGCCAAACCCGCCGCTTCGCGGGAACCGTATGCCTCCTCGCGCTGCAGGTCATCAACCTTGGGTGCGGCACCAAACTCAGCGAACGGCGTCGTGCCTTCCGCAACGGAGGTGACCAGCCGGCCGGTGGTGAGGCGCCCGTCCGCGGTGCCGACCTCGACTTCGAGGACGTCGCCGGGCTTAGCCACAGAAGCGCCGGCCGGCGTGCCGGTGAGGATGATGTCCCCCTCCTCGAGCGTGAGCAGCTGGGACAGGTCCGCCACCAGCCGGGGGAACGGGAAAAGCAGGTCCCCCGTGGTGTCATCCTGGACGAGCTCCCCGTTGTGCCAGGTGCGGATGCGCAGGGTGGCGGGGTCCACGGCGTCTGCGGGGATGAGGGCGGGGCCTACCGGGGTGAAGCCGTCGCCGCCCTTGGACCGGAGGTTGGAGCCCTTGTCCGCGTAGCGCAAGTCGTAGACGCCCAGATCGTTGCTGGCGGTCACGGCGGCAACGTGGCTCCAGGCGTCCTCGATGCTGACCCGCCGTGCGGCCTTGCCGATGACCAGGGCAATCTCGCCCTCGTAGCCGAGCAGTTCGCACCCTGCGGGGCGTTCCACCGCGCTGCCGCTGAGGGACAGCGATGACGAGGGCTTGAGGAAGTAGGACGGCTGGGCCGGCGTGCGGCCCCGCTGGGCGGCCCGGCTGGGGTAGTTGATGTGCACTGCGATCACCTTGCGTGCCGCTGCGAGGATGTCCCCGTTGACCTGCTCCAAAACCGTCTCCTCATCAAGTACGAAATCGTATACGATGACTATTCCCCAATGAGTGGGGCCTGTCAACCCCTCTGGTGCGGCGACTTCTCGCGGCGCGAGGCCTCAACGGTAGTCGTAGTTTTCGGGTACTTGTATGCGGCGTCACACCTGCCGTACAGTCATGGACCAGCGCTTTGTTTCTAATATAGAAACCAAAATTCTTATATCGAACACTCCTGAGGTTCTCGGTTCCAGTTGACCCGGGTCCCTTATGAAAGCCAATCCCACAGTGAAGTGAGGAAAGCCCATGCAGTTCCACCACCACGGTTACGTATCCGGAGACCCCCGGGTCAAGCCCGCAGCAGGGGTCGGCATCGACCGCCCCGATGAGCTTCCGGACCACGTTGATGTGTTGATTGTTGGCTCCGGGCCCGCGGGCATGCTCGCCGCCGCGCAGCTGTCCCAGTTTCCGAACGTCACCACCAGGATGGTGGAGCGCCGCCCGGGACGGCTGGCCATCGGCCAGGCCGATGGCATCCAGGCCCGTAGTGTGGAGACGTTCCAGGCCTTTGGCTTCGCGGAGCGGATCATCGCCGAGGCCTACCGCATCACCGAGATGGCATTCTGGAAGCCCGACGCAACGGACCCCTCGCGGATCGTCCGGGCAGCGCGCACGCCGGATGACCCTGCCGGGATCAGCGAATTTCCGCACCTCATCGTCAACCAGGCCCGCGTGCTGGACTACTTCGCCGAGTTCATGGCCAATTCCCCCGCCCGCATGAAGCCGGATTATGGTTTTGAGTTCGTGGATCTTGAGGTCTCCGATGAGGGGGAATACCCGGTCACCGTCACACTGCTGCACACCTCCGGCCCGAACGAAGGCAAAGAGCGCACCGTCCGGGCAAAGTACGTGGTCGGCGCCGACGGCGCCCGCAGCAAAGTGCGGGATTCGATCGGCTGCACCCTCGCCGGAGACGCTGCCAACCACGCGTGGGGCGTGATGGATGTCCTCGCCGTGACAGACTTCCCGGACATCCGCACCAAGTGCGCCATCCAGTCCGGCTCGGGCGGCAGTATCCTCCATATCCCGCGCGAGGGCGGCCACCTCTTCCGGATGTACGTTGACCTGGGCGAGGTGGACCCGGACGACAACGGTGCCGTGCGAAACACCACCATCGAAGAAATCATCGCCAAGGCCAACGAGATCCTTCACCCCTACACCCTGGACGTGCGGAACGTCGCCTGGCACAGCGTGTACGAGGTGGGGCACCGCCTCACGGACCGGTTCGACGACGTCCTTCCGGAGGACCGCGGCACGCGGACCCCGCGGGTGTTCATCACCGGGGATGCCTGCCATACACACAGCGCAAAGGCCGGCCAGGGCATGAACGTGTCCATGCAGGACGGCTTCAACATTGCGTGGAAACTCGGCCACGTGCTCGAGGGCCGCAGCCCGGAGTCCCTGCTCTCCACCTATTCGGAAGAGCGCCAGGTGGTGGCGAAAAACCTCATCGACTTCGATAAAGAGTGGTCCACCATGATGGCCAAGAAGCCCGAAGAGTTCGCGAACCCCACGGAGCTCGAGAATTTCTATGTCAGCACGGCCGAGTTTCCGGCCGGGTTCATGACCGAGTACGCGCCGTCCATGCTGGTTGCACCCGCGGATCACCAGCACCTCGCAACGGGCTTCCCCGTGGGAAAGCGCTTCAAGTCAGCTCCCGTGGTGCGGGTTGGCGACACCAACCCCGTCCACCTGGGCCACCATGCCACGGCTGACGGCCGCTGGCGCATCTACGTCTTCGCGGACCAGGCACTTCCGTCAGGAGGGACCCAGCCAGCGTCTGCCACGGACCGGTTTGCCGAATGGATCGCGAACTCGCCGGAATCACCCCTGGCCGCGACGCCGTCGGACGCGGATCCCGACGCCTGGTTCGACGTGAAGGTGATCTACCAGCAGGCGCATGCCAGCCTGGACATCGGGGCGGTGCCGGCCGTGTTCAAACCCCTGGTGGGACCGTTCAAGCTCACCGATTACGAGAAGGTGTACGCCACCGATCCCACAGCCGATATTTTCGAGCTGCGGGGCGTGGACCGCGGCGGTGTGGTGGTGGTGGTGCGGCCGGACCAGTACGTGGCAAATGTCCTGCCCCTGACCGCGACGGCTGAGCTCGGGGCGTTCTTCGCTCCCCTTCTGGCGCCCCGGTTGGAGGCATCGGCGGCTAGCGGAGCTGTTCGCTGATCCGCCGGGCGGCATCCTTGACGGAGCTGCCCACCTGCTCAGGAGGGAGCTGGGCGCTGGGATAAACCACGGCGATGGCGGCCGGCTGGAGCCCCTGGGCCGGGCTGAGCGGGACGGCCACGGACGTAACCCCCGGCAGGACTTCGTGGTGGCTGACGGCAAATCCCGACTCGCGGACGGACGCCACTTCCGGACGCCGGGGCTGATCCGGCGAAACCGCCTCCCACTGAGCGTCGTCCAGGATTGCCTGGATAGCCAGCCCCGGCGCCCCCAGGTTCAGCGCGTGGCGGGTGCCGGGCCGCTGGACCACCGCGGCACGGCTGTGCCGCGGTTCCACGCTGGTCAGGGTGGTGCAGTCCCCGCGGTCCAGCACCACCAGGAAAGCGGTGGTGCCCAGTTCATTGGCGAGGGCTGTCAGCTCCGGCAGCGCTGCAGTTTGCAGGTCGCGGGCAACGCCGCGGGCCAGCGTGGCCAACCCGGTGCCCAGGACGATGCTCCCGGCGTTGTCCCTGGCGACGAGTCTGTGGTCTTCAAGGGTGCGGAGGATTCTGTAGGCAATTGAGCGGTGGACGCCCATCCTGGCCGAAATTTCTGCGATGCTGAGCGCCGTCGTTTCCTCGCTCAGGATCTCCAGCATCCTGATCCCGCGGGAGAGGGTCTGCGAATGGGCCGGTGCGGCCTTGCCGTCCGGAAGTGCTGCGTCTGCCATGCCGCCGTACCCCTGTCGTTTCTGTCCGGTGATGCCCCAGGCCTCAAAGCCGGCAGCCCCATAGTAGAACACAGGTTGCGAATATCGAACGCCTGACCGCGGACCGGCCACCGTTCGGCGCGTTAGCGGCGAGCCTCTCCCTTGTCCAGTAACTGCCCCGCGCGCATGACCAGGACGCGTTCAAAGTTGCCGTCCACCACCACGACGTCGGCGCGCAGGCCCGCGCGGAGGCCCCCCACATGCTCCTGCTCGCCGATGATGGCCGCCGGGACGGCAGTCGCGGACAGGACTGCGGCGGCGGGTTCCACCCCGGCGCCGATGGTCCGGCGCACCACGTCCAGCAGCGTTGCCGTCCCGCCGGCGAGGGTGCCGTCGCCGAGCCGCGCCACGGCAGCGCTGACGGAGACAGATGCCGGACCGAGCTCGTAGTGCCCGTCGGGCAGGCCGGTGGCGGCCATTGAGTCGGTTACCAGGACCACGTTTTCCGGGCCGACCAGGTCGAACACCATCCGCACGGTTTCAGGATCCAGGTGAACGCCGTCCGCGATGAGTTCCACGGCCGCTTTGCCGGCGGCGGCCAGCCGAAGGCACGCGGCCACAGGGCCGGGGCTGCGGTGGTGCAGCGGCGGCATGCCGTTGAAGAGGTGGGTGATGGTGGGGCGCGACGCCGGTCCCCGCCCGGCTGCCTGCAGCAGTTCGGCAGCCGCGGTGAGGGAGGCCGCCGTCGTGCGCGCATCCGCATCGGTGTGCCCCAGCGACGGCGTCACACCGTTTTCGGCGAGCATCCGCACCAGGGCTTCGGCGCCGGGGAGTTCGGGCGCGTAGGTCATGGTCCGCAGGTGTCCGCCGGCGGCGTCCATCATTTCACCGAGCAGGCCGACGTCGGGGTCGCGGAGGAACCGCGGGTCCTGGGCGCCGCAGCGGGCGTGCGACAGGAACGGGCCCTCGGCGTGGATGCCCGCGACGAGACCTTCGTCGGCCAGCTGCCGCAGTGTTTTCAGGCCCCGCAACAGGTCCGCGCGGGAAGCAGTCACCAGGCTTGCGAGCAGCGTGGTGGTGCCGGCGCGGTGCAGGAACTCGACGGCGGTGCGGGCCGGTTCGCTGTTGCCGGTCGGGAAGTCGCCGCCCGCTGCGCCGTGGCAGTGGAGGTCAATGAGGCCGGGCAGGATCATGCTGCCCGGCGGCAACTCCAGTTCTTCAAGGCCCGGCATCGATGCGTCCATGCCTGCGCGGGCGCCCACGTATACGATGCGGCCATCAGCCACGGCCACGACGGCGTTGTCCATGGACATTCCGTCCGTCAGGACCGTGCCGGGCAAGAGATAGCTCCCGGAGCCGGCGGCATTCGTTTGCTTTTGTTTCCGTGGCATTTGGTCCTGCGGAGTCACTTCAGGGCCTCGGCAAACCAGCCGGTGATGGTGGCCGGGTGGGTGATGGCCGTGCCAACCACGACGGCGAATGCGCCGGCATTGAGCGACTCCCGGGCCTGCGCAGGGGTATGCAGGCGGCCCTCGGCGATGAGGGGAACGCCGAAACCGGCAGCGGCGATCTGCTCAATCAGCTCCAGGTCGGGGCCGTGCGTTTTGGGGCGCTCGCCGGTGTAGCCGGACAGGGTGGTGCCGATCAGGTCAGCCCCGGCTTCGACGGCGGCAGCCGCGTCGTCGAAGGAACCGCAGTCAGCCATCACCAGCGCGTGGGATTCGGCGTGGATGCCTGCAACCGTCTCGGCAAGGGTCAGTCCGTCGGGACGCTGGCGGCGGGTGCCGTCGATTGCCACGACGTGCGCGCCTGCGTTTGCCACGGCCAAGGCGTGCCGGAGCGTGGGAGTGATGAAGACGCCGTCGTGCCCGTCCTTCCAGAGCCCGATCACCGGAACCTCCACGGCTGCGCGGCTGAACTGCACATCGGCCAGGCCCTGGACACGGACTGCGGCGGCACCGCCGATCACAGCAGAGGCGGCAAACTGCGCGGTGGTGCGGGGATCGCGCAGGGGCTCGCCCGGGTAGGCCTGGCAGGAGACGATCAGTTGCCCGCGGAGGAATTCAAGGGCTTCGGGGGTCAGGATCACGATCGGTTCCTCTGGAAGTTTGGCGGGCGGTTTGTCGAGGTACTTAGGACGATGGTGTCAGGACGGGGAAGTGAGGACCAGGCGCGCGGCCCCCACCATGGCGGCCGCGTTGCCGAGTTTAGCCGGGAGGACGGGCAGCCCGGCCAAAGCGGGCAGGAGCTCGGCGCGGAGGGCACGTTCCATGGGGCGCCACCAGGGGGCTCCGGCGTCGGAGAGGCCGCCCGAAACCACCACCACCTCCGGGTCAAGGATGTTGGCGAGCCCGCCCACGGCCTGCCCGGCAGCACCGGCCCCGATGCCTACGGCCGTGATGGCAGCGGCGTCGCTTCCGCCGGCCAGGGCAAAAACGGCGCGGGCGTCTGCCGGGTCCGCCGTGCCGCCCAGCCGGAGGTACGTCTCGCGGATGGCGGGCCCGGAGGCGATGGCCTCAACGTGCCCGGCTCCGCCGCAGACGCAGGGAACAGCCGCGCCTTCATGAAACGCATACGGCGAGGCAAAGTGCCCCACGTGTCCGCCGACGTAGCGGTGCCCGAGGACCGGCTGCCCGCCGAGCACAAAACTGCCGCCGACGCCGGTGCCGAAGGCCACCAACAGGGAGCTGGCCGTTCCGGCAGCGGCACCGGTCCACGACTCACCGAGGGCGTGCGCATGGACATCGTTCACGGCCCGCACAGTGCCAGGTTCCAAACCGAGCCGCGCCGCCAATCCAGCAGTCAATTCCGTCCCGGCCCACCCGAGGATCGCGTCGGTAGCCGAAACCACCACCCCGTGCCCGGCATCAATCACCCCGGCAGACCCAACGCCAACCCCCACAACATCCAGGCCCTCTGCTTGGGCCTTGGAAAGGAGCGAAGAAACCAGCTCCGCAGTAGCATCCAAAATGGCGTCCCCACCATCCCGATTCAGCGTCGGAACAGTCTCCGAAAACAAGACCGCCCCATCCTCCGAAACAACCCCGGCAGCAGTCTTAGTGCCGCCAAGGTCAACCCCGATCGCGTACATTATTCTCTTCCTAACAGGGGATCTCGACAGGCTCAGTCACCGGACGGCGCTTCCGCAGCGCTGGACATGGTTCTTTTGTATAGGTTGCGTCAGAGCGCGAGGAACGAGCGCAGCAACCGGCAAAAGGAGCATGCCCAGCGCCCCTCACCCCGGCGGTAAAGACTAGATCAGCCCGTTGCGTTCCAGGATGACCTTGACCGCTGCAGTCTCGTCTTCGTCCAGGGAGAGCATCGGGGCGCTCATGACGTTGGTCTTGATGACGCCCATAAGCTGCAGGGCGGTCTTGAAGGCGCCCAGGCCCGCGGCGTTGCCGGACATGCGGCCTGCCTTGGGGGTGTAGACGATTTCGAAGACATCGGCCAGGCGGTCCTGCTCGGCGGCGGCCTTGGCCCAGTCGCCGGCAACGGCAGCGTCGTAGAGGCGGCGGTAGCCGGCCGGGTCAACGTTGCCGAGGCCCGGAACAACACCCTGGGCGCCGCCCAGGAGGGCACCGTCCACTACCACTTCGTGGCCGGTGAAGATGTCGAAGTTGGGAATGTCCTTGGCTGCAATGAGCAGCTGGCGGAAGGAGACGTCGTCACCGGAGGAGTCCTTCACGCCGGCGATGACGCCGTCGCGGCCCAGCTCGACCAGCAGGTCGGTGGGCAGCTTGAAGTGGGTGCGCACCGGGACGTCGTAGGCGAAAACGGGGACGTCCACAGCGGCGGCGATGGAGCGGAAGTGCGTGTTGTTCTCCTGGGCGTTGGAGATGGCGTAGTACAGGCTGGTGGCCACGATCGAGTCGGCACCCAGCGCGATGACGCGCTTGGCTTCTTCGATGACGCGGTTGGTGGTCTGCTCCACAGCGCCCACAATCACGGGCACCTGGCCGGCGTTCACGCCTGCCACGGTCTGTACAACGAGGTCGCGCTCGGTGTTGGTCATATGGGTGACCTCGCCGGAGGAACCCAGCACAAACAGGCCGCTCACGCCGCCGTCGAGCAGGTGCCTGGTGACGTTTTCCAGCGACGGTACGTCGATGGCGCCGTCCACGGTGCGGGGGGTTACGACGGGCGGGATGACGCCCTGGAAGCGGGAAGCGACAGTTGTCACAGTGTTCTCCAAATATTGATGGTTAGACGAAAACTTATTGGGGGAAATCTAGATGTGCAGCAGGCTCGGCGCGGCGCCCAGCAGCTTCTTGGTGTAGTCGTTGGTGGGGCTGTCAAAGACCTGTGCGGCGCTGCCCTGTTCGACGATCTTGCCGAAGTACATGACGCAGATCCGGTCCGAGACGTAGCGGACGGTCTGGATATCGTGCGAGATGAACACCATGCCGAGGTTCAGCTGCGTCTTCAGGTCGGACAGCAGGTTCAGCACCTGGGCGCGGACGGAAACGTCCAGGGCCGAGGTGGGCTCGTCCGCCACGATGATGTCCGGATCCAGCGCCAGGGCGCGGGCGATTGCCACGCGCTGGCGCTGGCCGCCGGAAACCTGCGACGGCGTGACCTCAGCCGCGGACTGCGGCAGGCCGACGAGCGCCAGCAGGTCCTTGACCTTGGCCGCGCGGGTGGCCGCGGTGCCGATGCCATGGATCTGCAGCGGGTCCGTGAGGATGTCCTGGACGGTCATGCGCGGGTTCAGTGCCGTGGCCGGGTCCTGGAAGACCACGGACACGGAGCGGCCGAATTCCTTGCGCATGTGGGCGTTCCGCTTGATGGCGGGCTTGCCGTGGAAAAGGACCTCGCCCGACGTCGGCGTCTGCAGTCCCACCAGCACTGAGGCCAGGGTGGACTTGCCGCAGCCGGACTCACCCACGATGCCCACTGTTTCGCCGCGGCTGATGGTGAAGTCCACCCCGTCCACCGCTTTGACGATGTTGGGGCGGAAGAGCTTGCCGCCACGGGCGTGGTGGTAGACCTTGACGTCCTTGAGTTCGATGACCGGCTTGCCGGTGGATTCACTCACTTCGCGTCCTCCTTCAGGTGGCTTGCCCAGTAGTGGTCGGCATCGCCGCCGCCGGCGGATGACACCGCGGTGAGGACCAGCTGCTGGTTGGGGTCGGCGTCGGCCCGCAGCGAACGTGCCGCGAAACGGTCCCCCGGGGCGAAGTCCCGCGGGGACGGGACGGTGCCGGGAATCTGGTGCAGCCGGACGGCGTCGGCCTCGATGGAGAGGACAGCGCCCAGCAGGCCGCGCGTGTATTCGTGCTTGGGGTTCTGCAGCAGCTCCGAAGCCTGCGCGGATTCCACCACCTGGCCGGCGTACATCACCGTGATGCGGTGCGCCAGGGAGGCCACCAGGGCGAGGTCGTGGCTGACGAACACCATGGCGAAGCCGAGCTGTTCGCGCAGTTCATTGAGCAGATCCACCACCTGCTTCTGGACCGTGACGTCCAGGGCGGTGGTGGGCTCATCGGCCACCACGATCTTGGGCGAGCGGGACAGTGCCATGGCGATCAGGACGCGCTGGCGCTGGCCGCCGGAGAGCTCGTGCGGGTAGCTGGCGAGCGTCCGGACGGGATCGAGCTTGACCAGTTCCAGCAGCTCTGCGGGGGTCTTGCGGCCGCCGCGCCGGGTCAGCTGCAGCATCTGGTCCTTGATCTTCATGGACGGGTTCAGGGAGCTCAGGGCGTCCTGGTAGACCATGGCGATCTGCTCGCCGCGCAGGCCCTCGTAGGCCTTGACGCTGCTGTGCTTGGTGGCAGGGTCCAGCAGTTCCTTGCCGTCGAACTTAATGGACCCGGTAACTACCGCACTCTTCGGCAGCAGGCCCATGACCGCGAGGGAGGTGATGGACTTGCCGCAGCCGGATTCGCCCACCAGGCCCATCGTTTCGCCTTCGCGGACGGTGAAGGAGACGTTGTCCACGATCGCCGTCTCGCCGAACCGGCCAGGGAACCGGATGGACAGGTTCCTGACCTCCAGGACGTTGCGGGCATCCGCGGGGACCTGCGGAAGGCGGTCCGTACGGCGGCCCTCAATGGCTGCGAGGAGTTCCAGTTCCCTGTCCAGCAGCAGGTGCGGGTTTGCCGCGGCCAGCTTCGGATCGGAGAGGATGCCGGCCTCGGTGTAGTGCTCCTCGGTGAGGACGTCGCCGTGGGCGGCACGGACGCCGTCGAGCTCATGCTGCTCCACCACGGACGGCTGGGCCACGGACGTCGCCACTTCAGTGTCAACGACGACGGCGGCACCCACCGCCGCGCCGGCAACGGCGGCTGCCGTGCCGTCGTCGTCCTTTACCGCAGGTGCCTTGCGCAGCTTCGGGTTCACCATGGCATCGGTGAGGCCCTCGGCCAGGATGTTCAGGGACAGCACGGTGAGCAGGATGGTCACACCGGCGAAGGTGGTGGCCCACCAGCCGCCGGACAGGACCAGGTTGCGGCCGTAGGAGATCACGTTGCCCCAGGAGGGGGCGGGGTCCTGGACGCCGGCGCCGAGGAAGGACAGCGAGGCTTCGAGGATGATGGCGTCGGCCACCATGACGGTGGCGAACACCAGCACGGGCGCCGCGGTGTTGCGGACGATGTGCTTGAGCAGGATGTAGAAGCGGCCGGCACCGATCACCCGCTCGGCACGGACGTAGTCCTCGCCGTACTGGGAGAGCACGTTGGCGCGGACCACGCGGGCCAGCTGCGGGGTATAGATGATGGCGATCGCGATGATGATGGTGGGAACCGAGTTGCCGAACGCGGCCAGCAGCACTGCGGCCAGGGCGATGCCCGGGAACGCCATCAGGATGTCCATCAGGCGCATGATCAGTTCGTTCACGGCCTTGCTGGAGGTGGCGGCAAAGGAGCCCAGCAGCGCACCCGCCAGAATGGCCAGGATGACGGCGCCGAGGCCGATCATCAGCGAGGACTGTGAACCGTAAAGCAGGCGGGAGAAGATGTCGCGGCCCAGCCGGTCGGTGCCGAAGAAGTGCTCGGCGCCGGGCGGGGTGGCCGGGATGAAGGTTTCCAGCGGATCGTGCGGGGCGATGACCGGCGCGAAGACGGCTGCGAGGACGATCATGATGAGGAAGAGGAGGGCGATGCGGGAGCCCCAGGGCAGGGCCTTGAAGCGGACGCCCGGGGCACTCAGCCGTTCAGCGAGCTTGCTGCGCATGAGCTATACCGTCCTGATTCGGGGGTTGATGAGCAAGTACAGGAGGTCCACCACGATGTTCACCAGAACGAAGGTGACCGAGATGGTCAGCACCACGCCCTGGACCAGGTTGATGTCCAGGTTGGTGATGCCGTTGAGGATCAGCTGGCCCATGCCGGGCAGGGCGAAGATCATTTCAATGACGACGGCGCCGCCCAGCAGGTAGCCCACGCGCAGGCCCAGCACGGTCACCGGCGTGACCAGGGCGTTCCGCAGGACGTTCTTGGAGACCACCTCGCGGTAGGGAACGCCGTTGCCGATGGCGGTGCGGACGTAGTCGCGGTCCAGTTCCTCCACCATCGAGGTGCGGACCACTCGGATCAGCGAGGCCGAAACGGGGATGCCGAGTGCGAGGGCCGGCAGTGCCATGGAGTTCAGCCAGCCGCCGAAGCCGGATTCGGGCGTTGCGATGCCGCCCGAGGGGAACATCGGGTTGGCGCCCAGGGCGAACCACTGGATCAGCAGGATGCCCAGCCAGAACGACGGCGTGGCGATCGCGGCGATCGAGAAGACGCGGACCACCTGGTCCTGCCACTTGTCGCGGTAGAGGGCGCCGAGGATGCCGAAGGCCAGGGACACCACAATGGCGATGAGGACGCCGAGGAAGGTCAGCTGCAGCGTCAGGGGGAACGCGGAGCCGATCATGGAGGCCACCGACTTGGCCGGCGGGGTGGTGACGCCGAGGTCGAACCGCAGCAGCTTGCCGAGGAAGCCGAAGTACTGGATGACCAGCGGATCGTTCAGGCCGTTTTCCTGGCGGTACTGCTCCTTCGCCTCTTCAGAGGCGCCGTCGCCGAGGGCCGAGCTGGCCTGGTCGCCGGGAGCGGCCTGCAGGACAAGGAAGACGAGCAGGGTGATGCCCAGGATCATCAATGGCAGTGCTGCGAGTCTGCGGCCAAGCAGACGCAATATCGTGACCAATTTGTTCTCCGGTTTGTTTGAGTTGCTGCAGATCCAATGGTGCGAGGCCTGCTCTGCGTGTTTCCGGGGGATGGGGGCGCAGAACAGGCCTCGCGACGCAGGGCTGCTTAGGCGGTGCGTCCGACGTCGATGAACGACATTCCGGTGGTGGGCAGCGGCTTGAAGCCGTTGAGCTTCTTATCGTCCCAGGCGGAGGGCAGCTGGCGGTGGAAGATCGGGTACAGCGGAAGTTCCTCGGAGACGAGGTCCACGATTTCGCCGGTGATCTTCTTGGCATCCGCCCCGGCTGCCTGGGAGCCCTTGTTCATGAGTTCCTGCAGCTTTGCCCGCTCCGGGGCGGTCCAGTAGGCACGCTTTTCCATCCAGGTGGCGCCTGAGTAGAACCAGCTCAGGAGCAGGTCCGCATCGTTGCCGAAGACTGACGGGTCGCCCGGGGCAGCAACCACGGAGTAGTCGCCGGCACCGACACGGTCGGTGTAGAGGGCGCCGGACTGGATGCTCTTCACGGTGACCTTCACGCCCGGAATCTTGTTCCAGGATTCGAGGATCAGCGGAGCAACGTCCTTGACCCAGGCGGTGTCCGTGGTGAGCAGCTCGAACTCGAGGCTGCTGACGCCGGCTTCCTTGAGCAGGTCCTCGGCCTTCTTGGCGTCATAACCGTAGACGTTCTTGGCCTTGACGTAGTCCGGGTGGCCTTCCTGGAAGTAGGAGCTGGCCGGCTTGGCGTTGCCGAACAGGGCCTTCTTGATGATGGCGTCCTTGTCCAGGCCGTAATGCAGGGCCTGGCGGACCAGCTTGTTATTGAACGGGGCCTTGTTGCAGTTGAACATCAGGAACATGAGGCCGAAGGACTGCACGGACTCAACCTTGACCTTGGACTTCAGGCCGTCGATGTCCAGGTAGGGGACGTCCTCGATGGCCTGGACACGGCCGGACTGGACGGCGGTGACGCGGGCTGCGGCATCGGAGAGCAGGAGCCAGGTCATGCCCTTGGCCAGTGCCGGCTTGGGGCCGTTGTAGTCGGCGAATGCTTCGAAGACGATCTTGTCGTCCTTGACGGCGGAGACCAGCTTGTAGGGGCCGGTGCCCACGGGGGCGGCGTCGAAGGCTTTGAGGTCCGTGGCCAAGGCCTTGGGGACGACCTTGACCACGGAGATGCGGGGGCCGAAGCCGGGGAACGCGTACTTGAGGGTGAACTCGACCGTCTTGCCATCCACGGGCTTCACGTCCTGGATGAACGGAATGAACTGCGAGAACAGGGACTTGTTGGCCGGATCCATGACGCGGGTGAAGGAGAAGGCGACGTCTTCGGTGGTGACGGGGGCGCCGTTGTGGAACTTGGCGCCGTCGCGGAGGGTCACCTGGTAGGTGGTGTCGTTGACCTTCTTGGGGTCGGCTGCGGCGAGGGCGTTGTAGGGTTCGCGGGTGGCCGGGTGCAGTTCGATGAGGCCTTCGAAGATGTGCAGGTTGGCGGCCATGGGGGTGGCGCCGGAGGAGCTCAGCGGGTCGAATCCGGTGGAAAGGGCGTAGGAGATGCCCGCTTCGATGGTGAGGTCCTTGTTGACGGTGCCGGCGCTCGCGGAGCTGCCGGTGGTGGTGGCCGCCGGGCTGCCGCACGCGGCGACAGAAGCGGTGAAGGCCGCGGCAGCGCCCATGGCACCGGTCAGCTTGAGGAAGTTCCGGCGGCTGGCATCATTGACCAGCGGCAGGTTCGTTAGGGTGTTGTTCATGAGGGCCTCGCCATTCCAGAAGGTTTATCGGATGTAGGACGTCCGAGCTCGTAGGACGACTGTAAGTCGGATCACAGCCTTCCGTCAAGCGCCGCCCGCCCTCGCCTTCGTCCTCGCCTCCGCCCTCGCCTCCGCCCTCGCCTCCCCGGGGGGACGCTCTCACTTAATGTGGATTTTTCCCAAACGCTCTCTCACTTAACGCGGGTTTTGGGCGGACGCTCTCTCAGTCAGGCGCGCTGACGGCTCCCGTGCGGGTATCAAAAGTGAACGCACGACGGCGGCGCACGGTTGAAGTGCCCCGCTGGCCTTTCACCTCAAACACCACGTCCGCGCGGCCGCGTGCCACGTCCGCCGCCGTGACGGTGTAGCCGGGAGTGAAGTAGAGGACTTCCTCGCCGGCGCCGAGGTCCGTGGCCGGGAAGGCCTGTGAACCGGGGCCGGACAGCTGGACGCCGGTTACCGGCAGGTCCCCGTCGTTGCGCGCCCGGCCGGTGAAGGCGAGGATATCGCCGGCCTTATAGCCAGGGGTGACGGGTCCGTAGTTGAGGTACTGGGCTTCCCGGGTACCGATCACCTGCGCTGAGTCAGCTGTGTAGCCCTGGCCGATTTCCTTCCAGGTGTGCACACCCCATTCGCCTGCACCGGCGGGCATCACGTGGAACTCTCCGGCATTCTGCCAGACGGGCGGCCGGCCGGGGGTGATGGAGCGGAGAACCATGTCGAACTCGAAGCCGGCGTCGGCGTCCGGCCTGGCGGTTCCGATGTCAGGAGGCCCTGCTGTCAGCTGAACGGTGAGCTGTTCCGCTGGAACGGAAACGAACACAATCTCCCGGTACCCCTGCCGCTCATAAAGCACGCCGATGTTGCCGTCGGGAAGCCGGGTGGCCGTGGAGTAGGCCGAGCTGCCGGGACACAGCATCAGCTTGGCCGGCCAGCTGCGTCCGTTGTCGGGGGAGAGGCTGAGGACGGTATTCCGCCGCAACGCCGTGTCGTGGTTGTTTGTGGCCAGCAGCCACGCGTCGGTGACACCCGCGCTGAAGGCGGTCACCGAAGGCTGGCCGTCGAAGCGGACCAGTGAACCGTTGTCGCCAGGGTCCGGGAGGTCCTCAACCGGAACCAGCGCACTCCACGTGGCGCCGCCGTCGTCCGACGTCGCGGCCAGCCGTCGCGGGGTACCGCGGCTATGCAGCAAAAGGCGCCCGTCCGCGAGGGCGGCCACCTTGTTTTCGTTGGGACTGTCCCCGTGCGTCGCCGCGCCGATCAGCTCACCGAGAGTCCAGGTCTCGCCGTGGTCGTCACTGAACGCGGAGGCGGCCATGATCTCGCCGCCGGCCAGGACCACAAACTGCTGCACCAGGCGGCCGAGGAACGGCCCTGCGTGGATCTGGATGCCCTGCCCCGCTGCGGCAAAGATGCCGGTCATGGCCGGTTCGCCGGCCCGTGCAGGCGGCCGGAGTTTGAGCTGAGAGGTGATCCGGCGGTGCCGCCAGGTCAGTCCGTCGTCGTCGGAAAAACTCAGATCGCAGTGCTGGACCTGGTCATCCGGCACCATCCCGGCCGCCGCCTCGAAGAAGCCCGCGTGCGTTCCGGCGGCATGGAACATAAAGATCCGGCCGGTGTCCACGTCCACCAGGAGGCTCGGATCGCCGTAGCCGTTGAGCCCCACGCCGGTGCGCACCACCTGCTGGGATCCCCACGTGCGTCCGTTGTCCGTGCTGCGCCGCACCAGGAGGTCGATCGGGTTGGGCAGGTCGTCAAGATTGGGCCGCCCGTCGTAGGCCGCCAGCAGGGTGCCCTGCCGCGAGACGGCAAGGGCGGGAATCCTGTACTGGCGGTAGCCGTCCGTGCCCCGGACTGCGAGGACATGCTCGACGGCGGGCACGGCAGCCATCGTCGGGCGCAGGTGGGATGTCATATCTCGATGCTAGGCGAAGGGCAACAAACCCGCGTGTGGAAGCCGCTTCTCTGGCAGAGTATGACCATGCTCACTGTAATTGGCGAGGGCCTTGTTGATGTTGTCCAGCGCGCCTCCGGAACCGAGGCCCATGTGGGCGGCAGTCCGCTCAACGTCGCAGTGGGGCTGGCCCGGCTGGACCACCCGGTGCAGTTCATCGGGCGCTACGGCCGTGACGCCTACGGGGACTCCCTTGCCGCCCACCTGCGCGCGAGTTCCGTGATGCTGCCGCAGGGACCGGACGACTTGCCGACCAGCGTGGCCACCGCAGTGATTAACGACGACGGCGCCGCCACCTATACCTTCGACCTCGCCTGGGAACTTCCCGGCCTCGCGGACCGCCTCGCGTTTATTCTGCAGGGCACCACTTTGCTGCACACGGGCTCCATCGCCACGATGCTGGCGCCGGGCGCCGCAGCGGTGCTGGCCGCCGTCGAACACGCACACCCCTCTGCCACTATCAGCTTCGATCCCAACTGCAGGCCGAGCATCATCACCGACGTGGACTACGCACGGCAGCAGGCGGAAAAGTTTGCATCCCTGGCGGATGTTGTGAAGGCTTCCGACGAGGACCTGGCGTGGCTGTATCCGGGCGTCGATGTGCTGGAATCCGCCCGGCGCTGGCTGGCCCTCGGCCGCGAGGAAGGGCCGGCGATGGTGGTGGTCACCCGCGGTGCGGCCGGTCCGTGGGGGATTACCGCTGCGGGTGAGGTGGAATGCCCCGCACCGGAAGTGGAGGTGGCTGACACCGTCGGCGCGGGGGACTCCTTTATGGCCGCGCTGCTCTCCGGGATCGTTGACCGCGGCCTGGACGGCGCACAGAACCGCGAAGACCTCCGCGGGCTTCCGGCCGAGGGCCTTGCTGCACTCCTGGCTCATGCCTCCCGCGCTGCCGCGGTCACCGTCTCCCGGCCCGGCGCGAACCCGCCCACCCGGTCGGAACTGAACGGCGTCCCGGAGGAGTAGGCGGGTCAGGGAAAACTGGCCTAGGCGTCAGATACGGCGGAGCTCACCGCCGCCGGGCTGTCGTACTCTTTGTCTGCAATCTTCTGCAGGGCGTCCAGGACATTGCCGTCTGCGCCCGAGTCTTTGGCATGCGAGACCAGGGTGTCCTTCGTTGCCGGGTAGTCCACGCCGCCAAGGAACTTCTGGATCTGGATCGGGTTTGGTGTGTCTGCCATTGCATTACCTTTCGGGGGTTAATTGCGCTGATTTTTCTTCCACCGCGTCACGCAGCACCAAATCGAAGGCTTCGACCCGGCGATCCGTGACGGTGCTGGGCGATTCCAGATGGACCGCCCCTGCCGGCAGGATTCCCGCAGCGCCGTGTTTTTCCATTACCCGCCACTGAGCCACGACGTCTTCGCCGCAATGCTCGGGCGGAAGCTGCGTCCAGAACCGGAATCCGCCGGCGTCCTCCAGGGCCTGGCGGCGATACATCGTGCAACCGCCCAGCCAGGCCACCTTGTAGGGAATCCACTGGCCCGGCTCCAGCTCGAGGTCGGCGCTGAGGTGGCTGAGGTTGGCAGCGCTGTGCAGGGTCCAGCGCCGGAATGCTGCATCGCCGGGCCTGATCCGTTCGGGTGTCACTGCCCCCTCCCACGGCGTGAAAACATTTGTTTGTTCGGGACGCCGGTCGTCCAGGTAGGAGAGTCCCTGGGGTGCCATGCCCACAAAGCCGCAGCGGAGCTGATCCAGCGCACGGCTCATGCGTTGCAGGGCCCCGGGTTCCAGCCAGACGTCGTCGTCCAGGAAAAGCGCCTTCTCTGCATGAGCCTTTTCCAGGAGGAACTGGCGGTGTTCGGCCAGGCCCCTGCGGGGCAGGTGCCGGTGCAGTTCAATCGGCGTGCCCTGTGCGGCCAGCACACGCAGCATGGCAGCCACCGTGGCGTGGTTCCAGACCTGAACGCCGTCCGACTGGTCGCTGAGGACCAGGCGGAATACCGGGGCCTCCTGCGCGGCAAGGCCCGCCAGTGTGACAGTGAGTTCGGCGGGCCTGTTGCAGGTGGGGATAAGGACATCCACGGCCGGGTCGGCGCTGGGCTGCCCGGACGCCCAATGCACTGAAGTGTGGCGATTCAAAGCTGCCGCCTTCGGTTAGGGGACACTTTGTACGGGTGTATTGTCTGGCGTACCCCGTAGGGGTCCGCTCTAAACGCCGCTGCGCCAGCAGGACGCCCGCGGGCTTTAAGTCAGCCGGCCGCCATCGGTTGGCCGAGGCAAATGCACGAGGACAGGAGACTGACGTGGCCAGGACGACGACGCTGAGCGAGACCACGGTGGAGGCGGTAATGGCCGAGCTGGCTGCACTTGAGGACCCCCGGGCCCGCGAGGTCAACGCGCGGCACGGCGACGATCACGGAGTGAACCTCAGCAAGCTGCGGGCGGTAGCCAAGCGGCTGAAGGTCCAGCAGGACCTCGCACTCCAACTGTGGGCGACCGGGGACACCGCGGCGCGGCTGTTGGCCCTGCTGATCTGCCGCCCGAAGGCATTCGATGCGGCCGAACTGGACCTCATGCTGCGCGGGGCCCGCACCCCCAAGGTGCAGGACTGGCTGGTGAACTATGTGGTGAAGAAGAGCCCGCACGCCGAGGCCCTTCGCCTCCTCTGGTTCGCCGACCCGGATCCGGTGGTGGCGAGTGCCGGCTGGGCCCTGACAACAGAACGCGTGGCGAAAGAGCCGGAGGGCCTTGACCTCCCGGGGCTCCTGGACGTCATCGAAGCGGAGATGCAGTCCGCGCCGGAGCGCCTGCAGTGGGCCATGAACCACTGCCTGGCCCAGATCGGCATTGAACACGCCGGGCACCGGGCCCGCGCGCTGGACATCGGGGAGCGGTTGGAAGTGCTCAAGGACTACCCGACGCCAGCGAACTGCACCTCGCCGTACGCGCCCATCTGGATCGCGGAGATGGTCAAGCGGCGGCAGCAGTAGTCCGAGGACATCGAGCGGCGACGTCTCGGCGCTAAGCGAGGCACTTAGCGCCGAGACCTCGCCACTCGACGGGCGTGGGCTCCGAGGAAACGTGGGCTCCAAGGAAACGTGGGCTCCGCCGCCCAGAACGCCCCACGTAGACTGGCTGTATGCGGCTGGTAGCAAGTGATATTGACGGGACCATTCTTGGGCACGACGGAAAAATCAGCGACCGCACCGTCCGTGCCTTCCACGCCTGCCGGGAGGCCGGCGTCGAACTGGTTTTTGTTACCGGCCGGCCGCCGCGCTGGCTGCACCCGCTGCAGGATCAGCTGGGCCACACCGGCACGGTGATCTGCTCCAACGGCGCCGTGGTCTGGGACCTTGAGGCCGACCGGCTGGTCTCCGCCCGGACCCTCAGCCTTGACGCGGTCCGGGAAACCCGCCAGATTATCAAGTCCCTGCGTCCGGCCGCGCTGTTCGCGGCCGAGACCCTCACCGGGTTCCATCTGGAGCCGGGCTTCATCGAGAACGGCTCCAGCGAGTTGCTGGCCGAATTCACCCCCGCCGCGCTGGCGGAAACGCTCACCGCGGACGACGCCGTCGTGAAGTTCCTCGCGATCGTCAGGGAGGGCACTCCGGACGATTTCCTCGCTGAAGTCCGTCCCGCCGTCGCGCACCTCGCGTACGCAACGCACTCAGCTCCCAGCGTGGCCATGCTGGAACTGTGCCTTCCCGGCGTCAACAAGGCGGTCACCCTGGCCGAGTACGCCAGGTCCCTCTCGATCGACGCCGCGGACGTGGTGGCGTTCGGCGACATGCCCAACGACGTGGAGATGCTGCGCTGGGCGGGCAGCGGATACGGGATGGCCAGCGGCCACCCGGATGCCATCCGCGCGGCCGGGCAGCAGGCACCCCACTTTGACGACGACGGCGTGGCCCAGGTTCTGGAGGCCAGGCTCGCGGAGTTGGGTGTACAGCGCACCTGACCGCTGCCATGGCCCTTTTCACAGCTACCGCTCACCTCACGTTAACTTTCGCCGCCTAACGTTGGCGTGGACAAGCATCCACAGCTTGAGGGGAACGTCATGGCAAGGAACGGCAATCAACGCAGGCACGAAGCGGCAATCCGCCCGGCAGAGCCTGCCGCGCACTGGAAGGCGCTGAAGGAAGGCGACCGTGTGCGCATCCTCATCACTCCCGGATACGAAACCGGCGGGTTCGTCGATGCCATCACCTCGGACTGCACCTCTGTGTGGGTGAACCTCGACGGCGGGCTGGGGCGCACGATGCTCCACTGCAGCGATGACGTGGAGATCGTGCCGCAGGGCGCCTAGCGGCCAGGTTCCGGTACGCTCGCAGCGTGACCGAGCGGTACTTTGACCCATCCGGTGGTGCCTCGCGCCCGCAGCCCCCTATCGCCATGGCCCACCGCGGCTTCTCCCGGGAGGGGCTCGAAAACACGATGGCCGCCTTCCGCGCCGCGGTGGAACTCGGGTGCAGGTACGTCGAAACCGACGTCCACACCACGTCCGACGGCGTGCTGCTGCTTTTCCACGACGACACCTTGGACCGGGTCACTGACGGCCAGGGGCGGATCTCGGAACTGACCGCCGCGGACGTTGCCGCCGCCAGGATCGGCGGGTCCGAACCGGTCCCGCTGTTCGATGAACTCTTCACGGCGTACCCGGACGTGCGCGTGAATCTGGACATCAAGGACTGGGCCTCCGTGCGTACCCTGGCCGCCGGCATTGAACGTCACGGCGCCCATGACCGTGTCCTGGTGGCCAGCTTTTCAGACCGCCGACGCCGGGCGGTGCTGAAGCTGCTGAGCCGGCCGGTTGCGTCCTCTGCGGGGGTGGTGACGAACGGGCTGTTTGTTCTTCTTGGCCCTGTTCTCCCGGTCCCGGTGCTTCGCCTGGTGCTCCGGGGCCCGCTCCGCGACGTTCAGGCGCTGCAGGTTCCGGTGCGGCAGGGCGCGATCCGGGTGGTGACACGGGGTTTCATCCGCCGCGCGCACGCGCTCGGCCTCGCGGTCCACGTCTGGACCATCAACGATCCCGCCGAGATGCGCCGGCTGCTGGACCTCGGCGTGGACGGGATCGTGACGGACCGGGCAGACCTGCTGAGGCAGGTGCTTCTGGAACGGAACGAGTGGCCCGGCTGAAGTTCCGCCGCGATGCCGGGCCCACGCCGGGACGTCAGCCGCCTGCGGTGCTGCGTTGAGGGCTCCGGTGCCGCCTACTGACGCCGGTCGGCGCCGCCGGGACCCGGGAAGCGGCCGGACTCGGCCGTCAGGAACCGGAGCTCGTCAGGGTCGAGCGGTGCATTCCAGGCAGCCCAATCCTTGGGCCGTACTGAGGGCCTGCCCAGAAGGTAGCCCTGCCCGGCACTAAAGCCCAGCTCGGCCAGGACGGTGAGTTCCTCGGCGGTTTCCACGCCTTCGGCGACCACGACGCTTCCGATCCGGGTGGCAAATTCAATCATGCAGGCGGCAACCGCATGCTGCGTGGGATCCTGGTCAACGCCGCTGATCACGCTTCGTCCCAGCTTGATGAAGTCGGGCCGCAAATGCAGCATCCGGCTCAGTGTGCCGGCACTGGAGTGTGAGTCATCGATGGCAATTCTCAGTCCGCGTTCCCGCAGCGGAGTTATTGCGGCAATGAAATCCGAGTATTGCTCGTCCGGAATGCCGTCGGTCAATTCGAGGACTATTCGTTCAATCGGCAACTCAATGTGGTCAAACAATTCCGGCAGGCGCGGATCAAGGCAGGATGCCGGCGAGATGTTCATCGCCACATAAAGATGCTGGGGAAGGTTCGCGGCGGCCAGTGCCGCGGAACCCAGCGCCGAGAATTCCAGGTTGGCGCCCAAACCAACCGCAGCAGCTTCGGCAAACCAGAGTTCCGCGCCGGCTCCGTCGTCACTGACAAAGCGGGACAGCGCCTCGACACCCACCACGCTCTTGGAATCCAGTCCGTAAATGGGCTGGAACGCGGTCATCAGCATCTGCTTCTCCAGCAAGGCGCTAATTCTGGAGAGGCTCCGCAGCGAATCCATCCGTTCCGCGAGATGCGGAGGTACGGAATTGAGTGGTTGATGGGCGCTGGGCGTACCCGTGGCGCGTTCCTGCGCTGCGTCCAGCTGCCGGCGTTCCAGCAGGTATTCGAGCAGGGCCCGTTCCGGTACGCCGGGGTTTTCCCCCAGGCGGTCGCTGAGGTGCTGGCGGATGGCCGCACCAGCAGGATCAGGATCCGCTAATACTGCAGCGATAACTCCCCATGCTTGCACGCGAACTGTCATTATCGACGCCCCCAGTTGACGAAGTAATGCCTCAGTGGCCGTTCTATTTTCAAATTTCCTGGCGCTTTCCGAAAATCCGATGCTTCCGATTTGGCCGATCTCCTGACCTGGAAGAATCGGATACCGCAACTAGATCGTATATCGGGAGGGGCGAAAAGCGCAGCCCCTGAAATGCCTAAGCGCTATGAGTTTGTGCGGGAGTTCCGGCCAGAAGGCCAGGGACTTGTTCGGGCGGAACGGGTTTGCTGAAATAGTAGCCCTGCGCACTGAGGCAGCCCAGGTTCCGCAGGTGTTCAGCCTGCTCCGCGGTTTCCACACCTTCCCAAACGGCTTCCAGTCCGCAGGCCCGCACCAACTGCAGGACGGCAGCCACCAGGGGAGGCTGGCTGGGATCGGTACCAAGCCCTTCGATCAGCGACCGGTCCACCTTGACACGGTCCACCGGGAGGCGGCGCAGGTAGCTGATGGATGAGTAGCCGGTCCCGAAGTCGTCAATCTCAATTCCCACTCCAAGCCCACGCAGCCCGCCCAGGGAGTACCGGTCCAGTTCGTTGCCCCTGACGATCGCCACTTCCGTGAGTTCGAGGACAACCTGCTCCGGCCGCACCCCTGTTTCCTTGAGCACCCCGCGGACATCTTCGATGAACTGGAGGCTTTGCAGGTCGGTGGCGGAAATGTTGATCCGCACGGAGAAGGAACTGTCCACCAGCGCATCGTCAACCCAGCGGCGGAGCTGGTTCACCGCCGTTGTGAGGACCCAGAGGCCTAGCTCGGAGATCAGGCCGGCGTCTTCGGCGAGGGGGATGAATTCGTCCGGCATGATGAGCCCCCGGGTGGGGTGCTGCCAGCGGACCAGGGCTTCCACCCCTTCAATCCGGCCTGTGTCCAGCTCAACCACGGGCTGGTAATGCAGCACCAGTCCTTCACCTTTCACGGCGGTCCGGAGGTCATCGAGGAGTTGGCTGCGGAGCCTGCGAACTAGCAGCAGGCCAGGCTCGAACACGTGGAGCCGGTTCTGGCCCTCGGCCTTCGAGGCGTACATTGCCACGTCAGCCTCCATCAGCAGGTCCTCCGGCGACCGCCCGGGTTCCCCGGCGCTGAGCCCGATGCTGGCACCGCAGCGTATGGTCCGGTCGGGCAGCTCGATCGGTTCCTTAAGGGCGGCCAGGATGCGTTGACCGACGACGACGGCCTGGTCGGTGCCCGTGGCAGGCATGACAATCGCGAACTCGTCCCCGCCGAGGCGGGCCACCACGTCAGTGCGCCGGACAGCGCCGCGGATACGCCGTGCGACCGTGGTCAGCACCTGGTCCCCGGCGGCGTGGCCCAGGCTGTCGTTGATGGACTTGAAGGCGTCCAGGTCCAGGAGCAGGATCACGGGCTGGGCGGCGCCGGTTTGGTCTTGGGCGGACTTCAGCGCAGCAAGGAGCGCGGACCGGTTGGCGAGGCCGGTAAGAGGGTCCTGCATGGCCATCTGCTGCATTTCGCGATGGGCCTCGTGGAGGCGCTGGGTGCGGTCCTCCACGCGCTGTTCCAGTTCCTCATAAATGATCTGCAGGTCCTCAGCCAGGAGGTTGGTGCCCATGATGATGGCGTCGAGTTCGTCGCGCGCGGGCGAGACTTCTATCCGTGACTGGAGGTCTCCCGAGGCAAGCCGGACAATTCCCTCCAACAATTGGGACAGTCTGGGGTCATCATCGGCGAACAACGGGACCTCCTCTCCGGGGGTGCAGGGTCTAGTGGTTCTGGGGTGAAGGTGTGTCGAGGGGGAGCTTGACGGTAACCGTGGTGCCCTGGCCCAGCTGCGACGCCACGTCGATGCTGCCTCCGTGCCGGTCCACGATGTCCTGGGTAATGGCCAGCCCCAGGCCGGTGCCGGGCACCGCCCCGGACATGGCGTTGGAGGCCCGGTAGAAGCGGGTGAAGATGTGGGCCAGCTCATCGTCGGAGATGCCCATCCCGGTATCCGCTACCGTGACCGCTGCCCGGCCGGTGCCGCCGGCGTCGGTCTCGAATACGCAGCCGACGTCGATCCGGCCGCCGCCCGGCGTGAACTTGATGGCGTTGGAAACCAGGTTGGTAAAAACCTGCTGAAGCTGGACTTCGTCCGCCAGGATGTCGAGGTCCTCGGCCACGGGGGCCAGGACGATGCTGACGTTCTGCAGCTTGGCCAGCGGGGTGAGCGCGGCGGTCACAATCTTCAGGGTCCGCGCCAGCCGGACGGACGTCAGCTGCAGCGGACTGAGCTCGTGACCATGGCGGGAAACGCTCAGCATGTCCTCGATCAGCAGGCGCAGCCGTTCCGTGTTGCGCACCACAATGTCCAGCATCTGGTGGACGTCCGTGGACACCGGGTCCGTGGTGTTTTCCTGGATCATGTCCAGGTACGCCATGATCGAGGTCAGCGGGGTGCGGAGCTCATGATTGACCGTGGCCAGGAAGTCGGTCTTGGCCTTATCCAGCTCCCGGAGCTGCTTGACCACCTGCTGCTGGCTGGTGATCAGATGGCTCTGGATCAGCCCATGGGCCGCGTTGCCGGCGACGTGCTGGATGAGGCCGAGCTCGGCCCGCGACCACTCCCGGGGGGAGTCCAGCAGCGCTATCCAGATGATGCCGAGCGAGGAACTGCCATCGCCCATCGGAACGGCCACGTAAGCTGCCGCATTGAGGGCGGCCAGCTGGGCCGGAACCTCGGCGTCGTCAGTGCCGCCCACGGAAGCTCCGTTGGCTGTCAGGGGTTCTGCCCGTGACCACAGCAGATCCGCCGCCGGGCGGGCATCCTCCGCGGCCGCGAACAACGTCCCGGGCAGGGGATCCAGCCCGCGCCGGTGCCATTGGGCGGTGATCAGCGGCACCCGGTCGTCCTCGAAGGTGGCCAGGCAAACCCGGTCCGCGCCGAAGGTCTCACCGAAGCCGGTCACCACAAAGTCGGCGATCTGCTGGGGATCGTTGGTCCCGCGAAGTGCTGCCGACACCTGCCGCAGCCTTTCGCGCAGCGTCTCCGCTTCATGCCGGGCTTCCGTCCGCCGGGAAACCAGGTTGATCAGGGCCGTGGCACGGTGGATCAACTCTTTGGCTGCGGGAGGTTTGGCAATGCAGTCCCGCACGCCGGCATGCTCCACGGCTTTGACTTCGGACGGACTGTCCAGGTCCACCAGCGCCAGCACGGGGGCCGCAACGTCGATGTCGGACAGGGAACTGTCGAGGACCAGCACCGAGGGCTTGGCCTCGTCCAGAATCGCGGACAGGTCAGCGGAGTTCCCGGCAGCGCGGACCGTGAAACCCGCCGATTCCAGTGCTGCGGCCACGAATTGGCGGCGCCCGGAGTCCGGGTCCGCCACCACGGCCAGGTAGGGCACGGTTGCTACGTGTGGTGTGTCCGCTGGCAACCCGTCCCCCTCGATGCTGGTAAGCACTGTTCAGTCATGAATGAGTACATTGTAGGGTGACCGGGCAGAGCTGGCCCTTATGAGGAATGTATGGAAGGTAAACGTGACGAAGCAGCCTGCAGAAAGTGTGAAGGCGGACCTGACCTTGGACGGGCAGGGTGTGGTCCAACTGAAGTGGGCCCGCGGGGTGTCCATCTCCGAGGCCGACGCCGAAGCCGCAATGAGCGGCGTCAATGACCTGTGCGGTAACGTCCGTTATCCCATGCTGGTGGACATGGCCACCACGGCCCAGGTCAGCCGGGGTGCCCGCGCGGTCTTCGGCCGGCCGTGCCAGGCGTCCCGGATAGCGCTGCTGGGGGCGTCGCCCGTGGACAAAGTGCTGGCAAACTTCATCCTGGGAATCAACAAACTGCCCTGCCCCACCCGGTTTTTCACCTCGCGGGACGATGCTACGGCATGGCTGCTGAAGGATCAGCAGCAGGCCGTCGCCTGAACCTCCCCGCCACACCATTGCGACCGACTCGTGACTCCGGCGCAGGTGGAAGGCATGCGGGGACCTATATTTGAACGGTGCCTTCCCCTTCGAAACCGATGCGCTCCGCCTGGCGGAAGTACCTCATCCTGCCCAAGCTCATCCGGCTGTCCCGCTCCGCCCCCAAGGACCGGGCTGTCGCCTGGGACAAGTACTGGGAAGGTATCGTCAGCACCGGAACCAGCAGCGAAGTGCTCTGGGATTCCGGCTCTGACAACGAGTTGCGCGGCTACCGTGACATCCTGACGCGGCACTTCGATCCGGACCTTCCCGTGGTGGATGTGGGCTGCGGGCACGGTGCCTTCAGCCGGGCCCTCGCGGCGTTTTCACCCCGCGTGATCGGCGTGGATGTGGCCGAGCATGCGGTGGCCCGCGCGCGGGCCGAATCGGAAGCCATGGACAATCTCAGCTTCGTGGCGTGTGACATGACACGGCCACATGCCGGTGCCGGGCTGGCGGGGCCAACGGACGCCAACGTCTTCATCCGGGGTGTGCTGCATGTCCTGGGCACCGCCGATCAGGCTGCCCTGATGGAAAACCTCCGGCAGATGGTGGGCGAGCGCGGCCGGGTCTTCCTGGCGGAAACGAACTTCCGCGGCAATCCGGTGGAATACGTCTCGCATCTGGGGGCGTCGCGCCGCAGCATCCCGGCGCCGCTGGAGCTGGCCATCCGCAAACTCCCCATGCCCGGCCACTTCGGCCCGGACGAACTGGCAGTTGTGATGCCAACAGACCGCTGGACGCTGGTGGAGGACGGTGCCGCCACAATCGAAACCAATCCTCTGATGGATGCCGAGGGGAACAGCAGGGTCCCCGGCTACTTCGCCGTCCTCAAGGGCAAAACGCCCGCACAGGAGCCACTCTCCGCGTAGCGGCGGGCAGCCGCTTCGGCACAGGCGGCTGGCATGATGGAGCGCATGCGCATTCTGATTGCACCGGATAAATTCAAGGGCTCCCTCACCGCTGCCGAGGCCGCCGCGGCCATGGCGGAAGGGGCGCTCAGGGTGTACCCGGATGCCGTCGCCAACCAGTTCCCCATCGCCGACGGCGGGGAGGGAACCTTGGAGGCGGCCGTCGCCGCCGGCTACGAGGAGCGGATCAACGCCGTGGTGGGCCCCATCCTGAAGCCTGTTGGGGCGGCCTGGGCGATCCGGAAGAACCCCGCAGGCGGTGCCGTTGCGGTCATCGAGACCGCGCAGGCTTCGGGACTCGCGCAGATGGAGCCCACGGCCGCCAACGCCCTGCGGGCGCACAGTTACGGCTGCGGCCAGCTGATCGCCGCGGCCCTCGACGCCGGTGCCACCGAAATTGTGCTGGGTCTGGGGGGATCGGCCATGACCGACGGCGGCAGCGGCGCCCTGCGCGCGCTTGGCCTCAAGCCGCTGGACAGCGCAGGAAACGTGGTCCCGCTGGGGGGCGGGTCGCTTGCCGATGTAGTGGCCCTCGATACCTCCGGACTGGATCCGCGACTGACCGCCGTTACCTTTCGGATCGCCGTTGACGTGCAGAACCCGCTGTTCGGCGCCACCGGCGCCGCCCACATATTCGGCCCCCAAAAGGGAGCCGACGCGGACGCTGTGGAACTGCTCGACGCCGGCCTCCGCAATTGGGCGTCCGTCCTCCGGGAGGCGACAGGCCGGGACGTCAACCTCCCGGGCGCGGGCGCGGCGGGCGGCTTCCCGGCGTCGTTCCTTGCCTTTGGCAACGCGCGGCTGGAGGGCGGGTTTGCGCTGGTGGCCGGGCTCACGGGACTGCCGGCCCAGCTTGATGAGGCGGACCTTGTGATCACCGGCGAGGGTTCGTTGGACTCGCAGTCCCTGACCGGCAAAGCCCCCATCGCCCTCGCCGATGCAGCCCGTGAACGGGGCATTCCGGTGATTGTGGTGGCGGGCCGGATCCTGGTCACGCCCGAGGACCTGGCCGGCCACGGGGTCGTGGCCGCCGCGCAGTTGCTCGACGTGGCACCAAGCCCGGAAGACGCCGTCGCCAACGCCGCGAAGTACCTCGCCTGGGCAACCAGCCAGGTCCTGGAAGGCGCCTGAGGCCGGAGCCTCTGCGGCGGGGTGTCCGGGCTACCGCACCCGCGCGCGGCGGTTCAGGCGAAGCGGGACAAGCACCAGCAGGACCAGGAGGACCGCCAGCAGGATGCCGCCTGCGGTCAGTCCCGCCGTGCGCCCGGCGGTGACGTCAAAAACCAGCGCCGCCGTCCCCACGCTGAGCATGCCAACCCCGGCCAGCGCCAGTTTGGTGATGGTATCGGCGCTTGATACCAGGGTCTCCTTCAGGCGTTGGCGGAACAGGCGGCGATGGACGCTCACCGGAAGCAGGATGAAGGCTGTGGTGAGGGCCGCGATCACCACGTTGACCAGATAGAGCGTGACCTGAAAGCCGTCCAGTTTCTCGAACCGCTGCTGGAACGGAAGGGTGAGGAGGAAACCGGCCAAAATCTGCACCCCCGTTTGCAGGACCCGGAGCTCCTGAAGCAGTTCGGCCCAGTTGCGGTCCAGCTGTTCTTCCCTGGTCTCATGCCGGCCTGATTTGCCCGTGAAATCCTCCACATTCGGCATCGTTTTTCTCCTTGCTCCGGAGGCTTGGCCACCCAAGCGGCGTGCTCTCAAGCTAGGCCGAAGTTGCGCTTAGATCAACAATTGCTAAGGTTGCTTATTGTTCGTGTCGAACGGTGGACTTGCTCTACCGGGCGGGATAGTTTCGAGGGGCTGGTGCAGCACGGGCCCTTCGAAAACCGATTCAGTGAAGAGGTGGACTATGAGCGATGACCAGAAGCAGACCGAACCCCCCGCCGACCCCCGGGGCAGTTACCATTCGGGCGGGTTCCCGAAGCAGGAGCAGGAACAGCCGGGGCTCGCGGCCCCGATGGATCCCAAACCGGACCATGGCGAATTCAGCTACGAGGGTCACGGCGCCCTGCAAGGCAAAGCAGCGCTCATAACGGGCGGCGACTCCGGGATCGGCAAGGCCGCGGCCATTGCCTTCGCACGCGAGGGCGCCGACGTCGCAATTTCCTATCTTCCGGAGGAAGAGGAGGATGCCCAGGACACGGCAGAGTGGATCCGCAAAGCCGGCCGGCGCGCGCTGCTGCTGGCCGGAGACGGGCGCGAGGAGGATTTCAGCACCCGGATCGTGGAGGACACCGTGGCCGGGTTCGGCGGACTCGACGTTGTGGTGCTGAATGCCGCCTACCAGAAGAACCGGGACAGCTTCGAGAGCCTCGCCACCGAGGAATTTGACAGGGTGTTCCGGACCAATCTGTACTCGCTGATCTGGACGGCGCGGGCTGCCGTACCTCACCTGAAAGCCGGCTCCTCGATCATTAGCACGGCGTCCATTCAGGCCTTCAACCCGTCCCCGGGGCTGATTGACTATGCCATGACCAAGGCCGCGCAGGTGGCGTTCACCAAGGCGCTGGCCGAGGAACTGGGGCCCAAGGGGATCCGCGTCAATGCTGTGGCTCCCGGGCCCATCTGGACCCCGCTGATCCCGGCAACCGAATGGCCGGACAAGCTCCCCACGTTCGGCCAGGACACTCCCCTGCAGAGGGCCGGCCAGCCGGCGGAGCTCGCAGCGGCGTATGTGCTGCTGGCATCTGAACAGGGGTCCTATATCTCCGGGGCGGTGCTGCCGGTGACCGGCGGCAAGGGTCTCTAATACTTGCCCATCAGATTCATCCACATCCACAACAGGAGGAACCATGAGTCAGGAAAACCAGCGCAAGGAACCCGACGAGGAAGTGGGCGGCTACGGCTCGCCGACCGCAGAGCAGGAGATGGGTGGCGCGGATAACAAGCAGTTCGCGCAGCCCCGGGATGAAGAGGACTTCGACGCCGCCGGCCTGAACCAGGACAGCCCCGACGGCGAGACGTTCGCCACGGGCACGCCCAACCTCAGCCACTTCGGCGAGGAGGACTCGGACAGTGCCGGGGAACCCGGAGCCGGCCGGTTGGGCGGCACCGACGAGCAGCGCCATGCCGAGGTGGACTCGAACGATCCCGGCTTCGAACCCGGCGAGCACCTGCCGCGTGATGCTGCCGTCCCCTCCGCAGAGGCCGAAATCGACGAGTCCAACGCGGATTCCCAGGGCGCCGAGCCGTTCTCCTCGGAGTCCGGGCAGGATGCTGCCGGCCTGCCGGACGGCAGCGGAAATGACCTGTCCAAGGAGAAATCCCCGAACGACGGCGATGAAAGCTTCGACGCCGGCTGACCAACACTGCCGCCGGGGTTCGCCCCGCGCCAGTCGTGACTGCAAAGTGCCGCCGGGCCGTACGCCGGGCGGCACTTTTGCGTCGCCGGCCGCCGCAATTCATGCTGCAGAATCGCACCCGTGAAACCAGCTCCGGACGTATCCTAATAACAGGTTTTGCAGTGGGCCGCGCGTATCGATCCTAGGCGTGAATTATGGCCGCGGAGACTCCACGGGGGCCTGGCTGGGAATCCCTGCCAGACCCCCACGATGTGGTGTTCGAGAGCTCGGATGTTGAGGACTTCCTTGCTGCTGTCACCGGCGAATTCATACACGACCTGGACGGCGACACCCGCTTGATCAGTTGGGCCGTCACCTTCTTCCGCCCCGGAGCGGTCCGGACGGCCGCCGCCGGAAGCGCCGCGGCCAGGGCAGCAGACGAAGAGCAGTGTTCGTTCGCGGACGGACCCGTGCTCGAATCCCTGCGCACCGCTGATTTTGTCCACGTCGCAGACACGGCCCTCGACCGCCGCTGGCCCGGTTACGCCAGTGCCGCATCAGATCACGGGGTCAGATCACTGGTGTCCATCCCCATTGTGTCTGCGGCGGGTTCACAGGCCGCGTTAAGCCTCTATGCCGCCACCCCCCATGCCTTCAGCAGCCAGGACATCGTGCTGGCGCGCCGGTTTGTCCGGCAGGTGGCCAGGTCCCTGCGCCTGGTGGTTCGGGTTGCGGAGCGGGTGGAAGGTAATGCGCAACTGGCAATAGCCCAGAGTTCTGCAGTCCTCATGGACCTGGCTGTCGGCATCCTTGTGGCCGACTACGGGCTCGGCCATGAGGCGGCGGTGCAATATATGCGGACCGTCGCGCGTCACACCGGGCAGGGGCTGCGCCAGACGGCCCTGAATATCGTGGCGGCCTCCCGCCCGGAGACGGGGGAACCCCGTCAGGAGGATGCCGGCTTCGGCCTTATCGCGGTCGAAACGCCGGCGCTTAATGAAGGACCCTACAAAACAGGGAGCACATCATGAAGCTCAGGAAGCAGGAGAAGGCAGCCACAAGCGCCCCCATTGAGCCGGCAGGTCACCCGTGGCGCAGGATGGTGGCCCTGGGGGATTCCTTCACCGAGGGGGTGGGTGATCCGGATCCCCGCAGCGAGGGCGGCCTGCGGGGCTGGGCAGACCGCGTGGCCGAGGAACTCAGCATCAGCCAGCCGGACTTTGCCTACGCGAACCTCGCCATCCGCGGCCTCTTGCTGCAGCAGATCTTCGACCGGCAGTTGGAGCCGGCCCTGGCGTTGAAGCCGGATCTGGTGACCCTATCGGCCGGCGGCAACGACATGGTGTTCCGGCGCACTGATCCGGACCGGCTGGCGGAACGGATTGACGTGGGGGTGGAGCAGCTGGCCCGGTCCGGCGCCACCGTGGTGCTCTTTGCCGGACCGGACTGGGGTGCCACGCCGGTCTTCAGCCAGATCCGCGGCAAGGTGGCCATCTTCAACGAAAATCTTCATGCGGTGGCCGCCCGGCACGGCGCAGTGATGGTGGACCTGTGGTTCCTCCGGGAACTCACGCATCCCGGCATGTGGGACCCGGACCGGCTGCACTTCTCACCCCTGGGGCACCACACCATCGCCAGCGCAGTGCTGAAGGCACTCAGCGTCCCGCACTCGCTGGTGCCGCTGGAGCCCAAGCCGCCTCTGCCGCGCAGCTGGCGGGAGGCCCGGGCGGAAGACCTGGTCTGGGCACGCGAGTACCTTTTCCCATGGGTGGTGCGTCAGTTGAAGCACCCCTCAGAAGCGGAGTTGACGGCCAAACGGCCCGAGCCCGGCCCGGTCTTCGGCCTGGGCTCCCCGCCGGCACCCTACCTGAGTGGAGGCCACGCCGCCTGAATCAGCGCCTCGGGCTGTTCAGCGCCTTTGGTTGTCAGCGCCTCTTCGGGCCGCGTTTCGTTGCCGCGTTGAGGGCTGCCTTGGCCGCGGGGGGAAGGCCGGCCACTTCCGTTTCCGGTTCCGCCACGGTGCCACGTGCCCTGGCGATGGCCCTCATGCCGTGGTAGATCACCAGGGCGGCGGCCGAGCCCAGTGCGATGCCGGTGAAGGTCAGTTCCCCGATGGTCCAGGTATAGTCCGCGATGCCGATGATGAGGGCGACGGCGGCGGTGGTCAGGTTTACCGGGTTGGCGAAGTTCACCTTGTTCTGCACCCAGATCTTCACGCCGAGGATGCCGATCATGCCGTACAGCATGGTGGCCGCGCCGCCGAGCACGCCCTGCGGGACCGTGGCAATCAGTTCCCCGAACTTGGGTGAGAAGCTCAGCACGATGGCGAAGATTCCGGCCACCCAGTAGGCCGCCGTCGAGTACACCTTGGTGGCGGCCATAACACCGATGTTTTCCGCATAGGTGGTGGTGCCGGAACCGCCGCCAGCGCCGGCGAGCACCGTGGCGATGCCGTCAGCCATCAGCGCACGGCCGGAGACGTCGTCGAGGTTCTGCCCGGTCATGGCCGCCACGGACTTCACATGCCCGATGTTCTCAGCCACGAGGACCAGGACCACCGGCACAAAGAGGCCCAGCACGCCCGCATGGAATTCCGGCGTCTGGAAATGCGGCAGGCCGATCCAGGCGGCAGCGTCCATTTTGTCGTAGCTCACTTCGCCGCGCAGCATGGCCACCAGGTAGCCGACCACCACGCCCGCCAGGATACTCAGCCGGCCGATAATCCCGCGGAAGAGGACGCTGACCAGGATGATGGTTGCGAGGGTGATCACTGCGGTGATGGGGGCGGCAGCGAAGTTCATCTTCGCCGCGGGGGCAAGATTCAGGCCGATCAGGGCCACTATGGCGCCGGTGACGATCGGCGGCATCAGCCGGTTGATCCAGCCCGCACCGAATTTCTGGACGATCGCGCCGATCAGGGCCAGGGCGACGCCGGCGAGCAGCACTCCTCCCAGCGCTCCGGGGATGCCGAACTGCTGCTGGGACGCCATGATGGGCGCGATGAACGCGAAGCTGGAACCGAGGTAGCTGGGTACCCGGCCCTTGGTGATGACCAGGAACAGCAGGGTGCCGATGCCCGAAAAGAACAGGGTGGTGGCCGGCGGCATCCCGGTGATGATGGGGACCAGGAACGTTGCTCCGAACATGGCTACAACATGCTGCATGCCCACCCCGATGGTCAGGGGCCATGCCAGCCGCTCGTCCGGGGCAACCACGTGGCCGGGCTTAATCGACCTGCCGGTGCCGTGCAGCTTCCATTTCATTCCGAGCATGCTCATGGTCGGGGGCCTTTCAAGGGGGTTGCCGCTGGGGCTGAAATCTTCCGGTGCAACAATACCGCGCGGACCCGCCCGCAGTCCGGCTGTGCCAAACGTCACGCTGCTTCACGGGAAGAAGACAGGGACGCTTGAAGTTGCAACTATGGAAGCAGACCGCCGGCCCATCAGCCCGATGAGCGGGCCCAGCGAAAGGTACGCATATGACCATTGCCCACGAAGAAGCCGTCATCGACTCGGCCGCCGTCGATGCCATCTTTGCCGAAGCCCGCACCGCCAACTCCTTCACCGGCGAGGTGACCGAGGACCAGGCCCGCGCCATCTACGAGCTCACCAAGTTCGGCCCCACCGCCTTTAACTCCCAGCCGTTGCGCGTCACCTATGTCCGCTCCGACGAGGCCCGCGCCAAGCTCGTTGATGCCATGTCCAACGGCAACAAGGCCAAGACCGCCTCGGCTCCGCTCGTTGCAGTCCTCAGCTACGACACCGCCTGGGCTGAGCAGTGGGACAACTTCCTGCCCGGGTACAACGCGCCGAAGGCCATGTACGATGCCGCTCCGGAGCTGGCCGCGGCCACCGGCAACAACAACGCGCACCTGCAGGCCGGTTACTTCATCCTTGCCGTCCGGTCCCTCGGCCTCGCCGCCGGCCCCATGACCGGTGCCGACTTCAGCGCCATCGACGCCCAGCTGTTCCCGGCCGGCGAGCAGAAGAGCTTCCTCGTGGTCAACATCGGCCAGCCCGGCGAGAATGCCTGGGGTGCAGCCAAGCCCAAGTTCACCTACGAGGACGTCGTCCGCACCGTCTGACCCTCTCTCACTTAATGTGGGTTTTTGGGGAACGCTCTCTCACTTAATGTGGGCTTGACGCCGATGCTCTCTCACTTTCTTCAGGAAAGTGAGAGAGCATCGGCGTTTTAAGCGCATTAAGTGAGAGAGCGTTCCATTGGGGGTGGGGGAGTGCCGGGGTGCCCGGCAGGTCAGGAGATGACGCTGTCCACCAGCGCCTTGGCTTCGGCCTGGACCTGCTTCAGGTGCTCCTCGCCCTTGAAGGACTCGGCATAGATTTTGTAGACATCCTCGGTGCCGGACGGCCGGGCCGCGAACCAGGCGTTCTCCGTGACCACCTTCAGCCCGCCGATGGGTGCGCCGTTGCCCGGGGCCTCGGTGAGCTTGGCAGTGATGGTCTCGCCGGCCAGTTCAGTTGCAGTGACGTCCGACGGCGAGAGCTTGCCGAGTGCCGCCTTCTGCTCGCGCGTGGCTGCTGCATCGATGCGCGCGTAGACGGGGGCGCCGAACTGGTCCGTCAATCCCTTGTACAGCTGGGAGGGTGACTTGCCCGTGACAGCGGTGATCTCCGAGGCCAGCAGGGCCAGCAGGATGCCGTCCTTGTCCGTGGTCCAGACGCTGCCGTCCAGCTTGTTGAAGGAGGCGCCGGCGGACTCTTCTCCGCCGAACGCGCCTTCGCCGGACAGCAGGCCCGGCACAAACCACTTGAAGCCCACGGGAACCTCCACGAGCTTGCGGCCAAGGCTCGCCGCCACACGGTCGATGATCGAGGACGAAACCAGGGTCTTGCCCACCACCGAGTTCGGGTTCCAGCCGCTGCGGTTGCGGTACAGGTAATCGATGGCGACGGCGAGGTAGTGGTTCGGGTTCATCAACCCTCCCACGCCATCAACAAGAGGCGTCACGATGCCGTGGCGGTCGGCGTCGGCGTCGTTCCCGGTGGCGACGTCGAACGCGGCTGAACTGCCGCCGTCGGACATCCGCTTGATCAGGGAAGCCATCGCGGCGGGTGAGGAGCAGTCCATCCGGATCTTCTCGTCCCAGTCCAGGGTCATGAAGGCCCATTGCGGGTCCACGGTGGGGTTCACCACGGTGAGGTCCAGGTGGTGGCGCTCGCCGATCTCGCCCCAGTAGTCCACGGACGCGCCGCCCATGGGGTCGGCACCGATGCGGACGCCGGCTTCCCGGATGGCATCCAGGTTCAGGACGGAGGGGAGGTCGTCAACGTAGCTGCTGAGGAAGTCGAACTTGCCCGTGCTGTCCGCTGCGAGGGCGTCCGCTACGGGAACGCGCTTGACGCCGCGGAGGTCGTTTTCGAGCAGTTCGTTGGCGCGGTTGGCGATCCAGCCGGTGGCATCCGAATCGGCAGGGCCGCCGTGCGGCGGGTTGTACTTGAAGCCACCGTCACCGGGCGGGTTGTGGCTGGGCGTGACCACAATCCCGTCAGCCTCGGGGGCGCCGGCCGCGCGGTTGTTGTTGTGGGTGAGGATGGCGTGGCTGAGGGCCGGTGTGGGGGTGTAGCCGTGGCGGGCGTCGATGAGCACGTTCACGCCGTTGGCCGCGAGGACTTCCAAGGCGGAGTTCTGCGCCGGCTCGCTCAGCGCGTGGGTGTCCTTCGCCAGGAACAGCGGGCCGGTGATGCCCTGCCCGGCACGGTATTCCACAATGGCCTGCGTGATGGCAATGATGTGCTTTTCGTTAAACGACGCCTTAAGGCTGGATCCCCGGTGCCCCGACGTGCCGAAGACTACGCGCTGGCCTGGATCACCCAGATCCGGCGAAATGTCGTAGTACGCGTCAAGGAGCGCAGTAATGTCAACAAGGTCCTGGGGTTGGGCAACTGTGCCCGCGCGGCTAGCCATGGGACCAGCATGCCAGACGCGGGCGGACGGCCATACGCCCCTGTCCAAAATCCGGACCCTGTGACGCGGAATGTCATGAACAGGTGGTTAAACCTGAGTACTCAGCCCAAAAGTACCTATATACCGGCTCCCGGCGCCGCTGTTACGTTCGGGAAAGTCAGCATGGAAAGCACGACGGCGGCAGCCCCGCCGTCGTGCGTGCGGCAGTAAAGCTGCCACTAAAGTAAGGGACCGGTCATGGGGACAGGGGACGGCGCAGCCGAGCAGTCACGGCTCGCAGCGGAGCGCGTTCAGCAGCTAAAACGCCGCCTGGACCAAGCCGAACGCGCCACCAGGTCCTGGGACGAGGGCGCCGTGGGCGACGGGACTATTGCTGAACAGCTCAGCCTTCTCGTCCCGCACGGCTGGCTTCTACTCCATGACGTGCACTGGCCCGGCAGGCCCACGGCCAGCCTCGACCACGTGCTGGTGGGTCCGGGCGGCGTGGTGGTTGTGAATGCCAAGAACTGGACGGGCGAGGTCCGCGTTTCCGCCGGTGTCCTCTGGCAGGGCCGGTTCGCCAGGACGCAGTCGGTGGAAGGGGCCCTGGCGCAATGCGCCGCCGTCACCTCGGTCATGGCGCCGCCGCATCGCCGCCTGGTCCGCCCCTTGATCTGCCTCGCAGGCCAGCCGGACCTCTTCGCGATCACGAATGCCGACGTGGCCGTGGCAGGGGCCGAACGCGTTGTTGAGGCCGTGCTGTCCTTGCCCACCTTGCTTGACCAGCGGGAGGTGGCGGGCCTGTACACGCACCTTAGCCACCAGCTCACGCAGGAACCGGCTACGGAAAGTGCCGCCCTCAGGTCGTTGACCGGCAAGCGGCCGGAGCTGTCGCCGGGGCGGGAGTGGTCGCCGGGGCCCGAGGCGTCCCCGCGGCGTGAGGTGTTGCCAGGGTCCGGGGCAGCAGACCGGCCTGCAGAGTCCCGGCACCTCGCGGCGCCAGCGAACGGGCGCGGCGCCGGGCCGGGTCCGCGCCACCAGCGGTCCGTCAGCGCCGGAGTGCGCAGCGGATACGGACACCGGAAAGCGAATGCTCAGCAGCAGACCACTGCGGGGATGGGCCGGTTGTTGTGTCTGGCGGCCTTCGTGGTTTTTGCTGTCTACGTGCTGCCATATTTGGGACGATAGGACTGGGGGCCTGACGGTACGCTGAAGAACCAAGACTTCGAACGGGGAAAACCATGAGTGACCAGACCACGCCGCGCCCCGATTCCCATGGGCCGGGCGCTCAAGGAGCAAGCGAGTCGCCGGCCGGCTACGAGCCTCCACAGTTTGTGCCGCCACAGGGCAAGGACATTCCCGCGCCGCCCCTCTACGACTGGAGCAAAGGCGGACCCGGGGCAGAACAGTACGGCGAAGGCGCTTACAGCCAGCCCGGAGCAGATGCCTACAGCCAGCCAGGCGGGCAACACGGAGGGGGCTACACGCAGCCGGGAAGCCCCTACGGTCCGCCGGACAATTACGGCCAGCCCAGCCCTTACGGCCAGCCCAGCCCTTACCAGAACAGCCCTTACGGCCAGCCGGCGTACTACGGCCAACCCGCCGCCGAGCCGAAGGGCCTCAGCATCACGAGCATGATCTGTGGTATTTCCTCGGTCCTGCTGGGGTGGTTCCTCATTCCGCAGCTCGCCGCGATCATCACCGGCCACCTGGCACTGGGCCGCGAACGCTCAGGCAGGGCCATGTCCATTACCGGGCTGGTTCTGGGCTACCTGTGCCTGCTGGGATACGGTGCCTTTTGGCTGTTCCTTTTGGTCGGTCTGACGGCCTACCGCTCATCCTCATACGGGTACTAGGCCGGGTACTAGGCCCTCGTCCGTTTTACCAAGCGTTTACCAAGCGCCCGCCGTACCAGGCCAGCGGGTCCTAAGCTGCGGCGATCCGCCTGGCCTGTTCCTGTTCTGCTGCACTCAGCACGGCGGGTCCGCCGCCACGATAGGTCCAGTTCGTCTTCACCCCGCCCGGTTTGGTGAGCGACTCGCCGGCCAGGGCCCTTTCTATCCGGCGCCGCACTTCCCCCTCTTTCTCGGGTTCTGCGGCGAACACGATCCTGAGGGTGACGTCGTTGCCGTTCCGGGCATAGTCCGTGTGGTGCGGAGCCAGCGGGCAGGGCGGCTCATGCTCCCAGCTGCCGCAAAGTTCCAGGGTGATCGCGGCTCCGGGTGCACTGGGATCGGATCCGGCAGCCATGAGCACTGTTGCTTGATGAACGTATTGTCCGCGCATGGAAGGACTCCACTTCATGATGGTCTTTGGGGTGTTCTGCATGGATTCCCGGTAGCGCGCCGCTGTGGCGGCCGTGCCAGGACGGCGGTGTCATACCGGGCAGGGGAAAGGCCCCGGACGGGGCCTTTCCTTAAGCAGGCTTGGCCAACAGGTCAGACCCGCTCGCTGGTGCGCTCAGCAGCAGGTTCCTCGGCTTCAAGGGTCTTCCGCCGACGCGGGAAGGCCCAGAAAGTGAAGTCCTTCGCCGTGAAATGCGGCTCCGTGCGGTCAGGCGGTGTCTGCTGGCGCGCTTCGGGTTCACGGGTGGTGTCCTTCTTGATGCCCCACCCGAAATCCTTGCTTGATGAATAGCACATCACAGGCCTCCTTTAGGTGACTGCCTTTTAATCGTCCACCCATTTGGCCGCAGAGTCGACACCCCGGGCCGTTCATCCACGGGTCAGAATCCCAGCTGGGACGCCACCTGCAGCAGCAGTAACTCGGACCCTTCCGGACCGATCAGCTGGATCCCCATGGGGAGCCCCTCGCCTGGTTGTCCGCCGGTCCAGTGCACGGGAACCGTCACGGCCGGCAGGCCGCAAACGTTCACCATGGAGGACCACGGCGCGAATTGGCATTGCCGGCGGTAGTCCTCATCGGCGTCGCCCGCCCAGGCTGCGGCAGGCCAGCGCGCGTCGCCGTGGCTGGCACCGGTAAACCAGCCCACCGGACGTGGCGTCTGAGCCAGGGCAGGCATCAGCATCAGGTCCCATGCGGCGTATTGGGTGATGGTGTCACGGGTGAACCGCCGGAGGAACGCCAGGGATTCGTCCAGTTTGGAGGTGCTGCGCTGCTGGGCCCTGCGCCGGAACGTCCTGGTGAGCGGGGTCAGCAATGCTTCACGCTGCGGGCTGATCCGGGCCGTGCCGACGGCGGCAGTCCAGGCCGTCGTGAAGGCGTCCGGGTAGCGGTTGTCGTAGCGGATGTCCGCTTCAGACACGGCGTGTCCGGCGTGTTCGAGCATCTCGCGGCCCGCCTGCAGGGCCGCGAGGGCTTCCGGCCCGGGTGTGAACGGGAAGGCACCGGACCACGGACTGGCCAGGCTCACGCCGATCCGCAGCGGACGTGGTTCGCGGGCCACGGCGTCGAGGTAGCAGGTCGCGGGCGAGGGCACCAGAGCGTCCATGAGCAGCGCAGCGTCGGCGGCGCTCCGGGCCAGCGGGCCGGCCACCACCAGCCCGGCGGGATCAGCTGCGCTCTCGCCCGAGGGCACCAGACCCCGGCCCGGTTTGAGTCCCACCAGTCCGCAGGCCGCCGCGGGGATCCGAATGGAGCCGCCGCCGTCGCTCCCGGGAGCGACAGGAATCAGGCCGGCCGCCACCGCGGCTGCGCTGCCGCCGGAGGAGCCGCCGGAACTGCGGCTGGGGGCGTGCGGATTGCGCGACGGCGGCGCGATGCGGTTTTCGCTGTAGGCCGTCAGCCCGAACTCCGGAACCTGCGTTTTGCCCAGCGAGATCACGCCGGCGGCCTTCAGTACCGCGGCAAGGGCTCCGTCAGTGGGCGCAGGTTTGTGGTCCAGGGCCGCGCTGCCGTGGGTGGTCACCACGCCGGCCACATCAGTCAGGTCCTTGAACGCGGTGGGTATGCCGTGCAGGAGCGGCAGGCCGTCCGCCGCGGCACCGTCTGCAGGCGCCGCCGAACTCCGCCGAAACCGGGAGTAGCGGTCGTCGGCAGCGGCTGCATCGGCCATGGCCTGTTCTGCGGTGACGGTAATGAAAGCGCCCAGCAAGGGGTTGCATTCGGTGATCCGGGCCAGGAAGTACGCCGTCGTTTCACGGGCCGAGAGCTCACCGGAACGCAGGGAGTCCCGCAACTGGACGGCGGACATCTCATGCAGCTCGTGCGGGGAAGCGGTGGGCTGCTCGGTGGGCATGGGTCCTCCTCGGGATCTCGTAGAAGCGTAACCTGCCCGTTCCCGGCCGGGAGGGTATCTTCCCGGCGTTAGGCTGGGAGGAGACCATCGTCATCTGAAAGGGAATCCCGTGAGTGATTTCGAGTCCGTGCCTGTCAACGACGTTCCCGCCGACGCGGCCCTTCTGGACGTTCGGGAAGACTACGAGTGGGTGGCCGGGCATGCCGAAGGCGCCCTCCACATTCCGCTGGATCAGCTTCCCGCGCGCTTGGACGAGCTGGACCCGGACCAGGACCTGTACGTCATCTGCAGGACCGGCGGCCGTTCCTTCCGCGCTGCGCAGTGGCTCACGGGCCAAGGCTATGCAGCCATCAACGTCGCCGGCGGAATGGACCAGTGGCTGGAATCAGGCAAGCCGCTGGTATCCGATAACGGGCTCAAGCCGCTGGTCCTCTAAGCCGCGACTTTCCCTGAATCCAAAGTCCTGAAGGAATCCGCCATGCCCGCACCAGCCGCTATCTACACTTTCCTTGGACCTAAGGGAACTTTCACCGAAGCCGCGCTGATGCAGGTTCCCGGGGCTGCCGAGGCCACCCGCGTCCCGGCCTCCAACGTCAACGCCGCGCTGGACATGGTCCGGGACGGCTCCGTACATGCCGCCATGGTCCCGATCGAGAACTCCGTGGAGGGCGGCGTCACCGCCACCCTGGACGCCATCGCCGGCGGCCCGGAACTCCGGATCACGCGGGAGGTGCTGGTCCCCATCAGCTTTGTGCTGGTGGCCCGGCCGGGCGTGGCCCTCGCCGATATCCGCCGTATCTCCACGCACGGCCACGCCTGGGCGCAGTGCCGCCTGTGGGTGGAGACAAATATACCGGGTGCGGAATACGTTCCCGGTTCCTCCACGGCGGCCGCCGCCCTGGGCCTGCTGGCGGACGGCGCCCACTACGATGCGGCGATCTGTGCGCCCATCGTGGCTCAGGAGCAGCCCGGACTGTCTGTGCTTGCGGAGAACATCGGAGACAACCCGGGTGCCGTGACGCGGTTCATCATGGTGAGCCGGCCCGGCGAACTGCCGCAGCGGACCGGGGCGGACAAGACCACGGTGGTGGTTCCGTTGCCCGAGGACCGGCCGGGCGCGCTCATGGAAATCCTTGACCAGTTTGCCACCCGGGGCGTGAACCTCAGCCGGATCGAATCCCGGCCCACCGGGCAGTACCTCGGCCACTACTTTTTCAGCATCGACGCTGACGGCCATGTCCAGGATGCCCGGGTTGCCGATGCCCTGGCCGGGCTTCACCGCATCAGCCCGGCCACCCGGTTCCTGGGTTCCTACGGGCGGGCCGACGCGCAGAAAGTCGTCGTGGCTCCGCACACGTCGGACGAAGCATTCCATGCAGCGCATCAATGGGTGGACGGGATTCTTCAGCCGCGGCCGGGCCTGCCGGAGACGGCTTCCTAGGCTTCGCCCACAGCGTACGAGAGGTACTTCCGCGTGCTGGTTACTGTGCGTATGCTTGCTTGATCAACTTGGGGGGACGGCCCCTAACGAAGGGAGCGGGTCATGAGCACCAGCAGTACAGATAATGACGGCCAGGGCATGATCGTTAACCCCAAACCGACCGCCGACAACCAGGACTGGGACGGCGATGAAGCTGACCGCGCTGATCGGCTGCGCTTCGAAGAGGAACAGGCCATGATCCGCGAGCAGTCTGAGGCGCGTGCCGCCAAGGCCGCCGCCGAGGAAGCTGCAAAGAAAGCTACCGCCTGAAGGCGGGCCGGCTTAGACCGGCTGCGACTTCACCCGGATCAGGAGTGACCGGGGCGCCACCTGGACGGTGACCTTTGTGGCCAGGCCCGATGGGTCGCCGTCGACCTGGGTGGGCAGGGGTTCCGGGCACTTGATGACGATCTTCCCGGCCCGGTACATGGTCATCATGGGGAGGTTGCCCCGGTGCTTGAACACGATCTTTCCGTACATGGCGAGCCAGCCGAAGGCGCTGCGCGGGCTCATCACCACCACGTCGAGCATGCCGTCGTCAATCATGGCTTCGGGGATGAAGTCGATGCCGCCCGGCACCAGCCCGCAGTTGGCGAAGAGCACGCTCCGGATGTTTCGTGCCTGCTCCGGGCTTTCGTCCAGGGACACGGACACCTTCCGACGCCGGCCGGGAAGGTGCCTCATGCCGGCCTCGGTGTAGGCGAGCCATCCCACCGCTTTTTTGAGCCCGTCGTTGGTGTCTGCCAGGATTTCCGCGTCCATGCCGATGCCGGCGATCACCAGGAACAGGTGTTCGGAGGAGTGGCCGGTGCGGGAGTTTTCGATGGTCATCCGTGCGGTGTCGATGTAGCGCTGCTGACCAAACAGGGCAGCGTTGATGTTGGCGCGCAGGTCATTGACGTCCAGGTCCACATTGCGGGCGAGGAGGTTGCCGGTTCCCAGCGGGATGATGCCCATGGCTACATTTGTGTGTGCGAGTGACTCGGCCACCACCCGCACGGTACCGTCGCCGCCGCCCACCAGGACGACGTCGGCCTTGAACTCCAGCGCCGCCTTGGCCTGCGAATAGCCGGGGTCCTCCGCCGTGGTCTCCAAAAAGAGGGGGTCCTCCCAGCCGGCCGTGAGGCAGGCACGCTGAATGGCTTCTTTCGCCTCGGCCGCCCGTGATTTCACCGGATTGAGGATGACGGCCACACGCTGGTGGGTGAGCCCGGCTTCGTGGGCGGCTTCGTTGACGGCGCTCCGGATATGCAGTGCCTTGAGCTTGCGCACACCCCACCAGCTGGAGACGGCAAAAGCCAGCGCTGCCGCGCTCAGGAGGTAGAGAAGCCAGTCGTTCATCGTGCTTCAACAGTAGCCCGGGCGGGGTGCCCCCATTTCCGCGATCCCGGCGGCAGTGCCCAGTGCGCGGGATTAGATACTCTTGTCTGGTGATCGACGTAAAAGACCTCAGCGAAAACCCGGACAAGTTCCGTGCCAGCCAGCGCGCCCGCGGCGCCGACGAGTCAGTGGTGGACGCGATCATCGCAGCAGACTCCGCCCGGCGTGCCGCACTGATCCGGTATGAAAACCTCCGGGCCGAGCAGAACGTCTTCGGCAAGAAGGTGGCACAGGCCAAGGGCGACGAGAAAAAAGCCCTCCTCGCCGAGGTCAAAGAGCTGGCCAACAGCGTCAAGGCAGCCTCCGCCGAGGCCGATGCCGTGCAGGCCAAGCAGGACGAACTGCTGCGCTCCATCCCGAACCTCATTGAAGACGGTGTTCCCGAGGGCGGCGAGGACGACTACGTGGTGGTCAAGACCGTCGGAACGCCCCGCGAATTCCCCGATTTCAAGCCCAAGGACCACCTGGAAATCGGCGAGCTGATCGGCGCGATTGACATGGAGCGCGGCGCCAAGGTGTCCGGTTCCCGCTTCTACTTCCTGCGCGGGGTGGGGGCGCGGCTGGAGATGGCGCTGCTGCAGATGGCCATGGACCAGGCCATCGAGGCAGGTTTTGTTCCCATGATCACGCCTACTTTGGTGCGCCCCGAAACCATGCAGGGCACCGGTTTTGATGTCAAGCACGACGCCGAGATCTACCGTCTCGCCGAGGATGACCTTTACCTCGTGGGAACCTCCGAGGTGGCGCTGGCCGGCTATCACGCGGACGAAATCCTGGACTTCGCGTCGGGTCCCATCCGTTTCGCCGGGCAGAGTTCCTGCTACCGCCGCGAGGCCGGTTCGCACGGCAAGGACACCCGCGGCATCATCCGCGTGCACCAGTTCAACAAGGTGGAGATGTTCATTTACACCACTGTTGAGGAAGCCGCGGCCGAGCATGAACGCCTGCTGGCCTGGGAAGAGGAGATGCTGGCCAAGTGCGAGCTGCCCTACCGGGTCATCGACACGGCCGCCGGGGACCTTGGCATGTCCGCCGCCCGCAAGTTTGACTGCGAAGCCTGGGTGCCCACCCAGGGTGCCTACCGCGAGCTCACGTCAACCTCGAACTGCACCACGTTCCAGGCCCGCCGCCTGAACATCCGTGAGCGCGTCATCAATGACGAAGGCGTGGCCAAGGGAACCCGCGCCGTGGCCACCCTCAACGGGACCCTGGCCACCACCCGCTGGATCGTGGCCATCCTGGAGCACCACCAGAACGCCGACGGCTCGGTCAACGTCCCCGCAGCGCTGCAGAAGTACCTCGGCGGCCTGGAGGTCTTCCCGGTCCTCTAGGGCGGTTCCGTCCGCCGGCGTTGCCCGAAGAAATCCCCGTCTGAAGGTCCATTCCCCGGCTAACGCCAGGGGGTTTGGTCCACCCGGCGGGGATTTCTGCGCGGAAGGCCGGCCGCTGCGAGCTTCTGTCCCAGGAGGTCCGGCTTCTTGACGGATTTCCAGTCCCAGCGGACCACCGTATAGCCCAGGGCACGAAGCCTGTCCTCGCGCTTCTTTTCGGCCAGCACGGTTTCGCGAGCCGTGCGGTCCCCAAGGAGGTCGTCGTCGAGATACTTTGCGTCGCCGTCGAACTCGCCAATCACACCGAACTCAGGCCAGAAGAAGTCCGTGCGCCCAATGAATCCTTGGCTGTCGTAAAAGGCCTGTTGGAGTACCGGGGCCGGGAAGCCTAAGACATGGATGAGCGCGCGGCTCCGGGATTCTCCGGCGCTTTCTGCAGCTTCGTCGGCAAATGCCAGTACTTCAAGGACACGACGGCGCTTAGCAGCCGACGCGAAAAAGCCGGATGCCTCCTCAATCTCGTTCCGGGTGAGCCGTTCGCCTTCAGCGCGGCGGCCTCCGAGCACGTGGTCAGCCACCGCTGTTGCCTCGGGAAACTCCATCCGAACGATGCAGTCAAGGACGGTCTGCACTAGGGAAGTGACACCGAAACCTCTGTGCCGCACCACGCTTGCCTGCCAGTGATGACGGGAGACCCCGTACCCTCTTGCTGCTTCGAGCCCGGAGGAGCCCGTCTTCGGATCCTGCGCGGCCGTTGTGGTTGGGGGATGCTTTCCGGCCTTGTGCGGCGATGGTGTGAGCAAATGGACGTGGTCGGGAACCCGCGGGCTCGGCAGGTGCCAGATCCGCAGGGCGGTCAGGTAGCAGAAGGTGGCCGACGGGTCGGTGGCGGCCACGGCGGCCACCGTGACGGAATAGCGTTCCCAGGCCTTGAGGGAGAGCCACGCGGGCTTGTTGTAGTAGGCGCCCGCCCTGACACGGACCAGCTCCCCCTTGCTGTAGGCCCGGCTTAGGCTGCGGCTGCTTCCGGTAAGGGCACGCCTGCGACTGGCCAGGATAAGGGCAGGGGGAGGGGAGTTCATGGTTCCATACTTTGCCGTCTGCCGGGGCGCCGCCAGCCACGTATGCCCGGATGTGGATAACTCCGGCAATTCCCCCGGGAATGGTCTTTTCCCCTCGGCGGCCCGCGGGGATTTGACCGTTCAGCGGGGGAACGGTGGGCCAAGAAACGCCACGGCCCCGTGAGTATTAACCACGTGTTCACCGGGGGCTGTGGCCTGCGTCCTAGCCGGTTTCGGGGGTGTCTGGTCTACTTGATGGATGACTATTTTGACTGAATCCACAGTCGCTGGCATCGATGACCAGCGGAACGCAACCGACAACAAGTTCATGGTGGCCCTGGACGTGGACGGCACCCTGGTGGACCATGATGGCCACATGTCCGCCCCGGTCCGTGAAGCAGCCCAGGCCGTAGTGGCTGCCGGCCACGACGTCCTGATTGCCACCGGCCGGTCCCTGACCGCCACCCTGCCCATCATCGAGCAGATCGGCATCAGCACCGGTTACGCCGTCTGCTGCAATGGTGGCGTGACTTTACGGCTGGATCCGGAGCTGGCCGACGGCTACGAAATCATCCACAAGTCCACGTTCGATCCGGCCCCCGCTCTGCGCGCCCTCAGCGACCGCCTGCCCACTGCGAAGTACGCGCTGGAAGACGAGGATGGGAACTTCCTCGCCACCGAGCGCTTCCATGACGCCAGCTTCGGCGTTGAATCGGTCCCCGTGGACTTCCGTACGCTGCTGGAAGCCACTGCCGTCCGCCTGGTGGTGTTCAGCACCGAGAACACGCCGGAGGAGTTCTCCGAAACCATCCAGCAGATCGGCCTGGCCGGCGTCACCTACTCTGTCGGCTGGACCGCGTGGCTGGACATTGCCGCCGCCGGCGTCACCAAGGCCAGTGCGCTGGAAAGACTCCGCGGCCATTTGGGGACTGAGCCGCACCTTACCGTGGCGATTGGCGACGGCCGGAACGACATTGAAATGCTGGGCTGGGCCGGTCGGGGGGTGGCCATGGGACAGGCGCCGGACGAGGTCATTGCGGCCGCTGACGAGGTCACCGCTTCAGTGTTCGACGACGGCGCCGCCCACGTGCTGCTCAGCCTCCTTCGGTAGGAGGTACTTTTCCCGGGGCAGCCTGCGGTCAGCGCACCTCGAGGATGAGTGACAGGAGCCGGGCGGCCGCCGGCCGGGCGGCGTGTTCTTCGGTCCACTGAGCCCTGGCGACGGCCTTGCTGACGGCCTGCGTGGTGATCCCCAGTTCCTGGGCCACGGCTTTTTGCTGCCCGCGGACCCCGGGAGTCATCAGGTCAAGGACCCTCCACTCCGCTCCGGAACGGTCCCGGACGATGTGGCCGAGCAGCCTCAGGACCGATTCGGCTTCATGGGCAACGTCGGCGAGCGGACCCTCCACGGCCACCGGAATGCGTTCCTTGGCGTTGCGAAGCCTGTCCACGGCGCGGCGGGCGTAGACGAGGCCATGGCCGGACGCGTCCTTGATCTGGTTGGGCAGCGGTTCGTTGACCGGTCCCACGCCCAGGCCGACATACCAGGAGCCACAGCGCAGTGCGATCAGTGCAGCTTCCACCGCCTGATGCGGTGACTCCACGATGCCCTGGACTTCATCTTCCACCGAACGGTCAAAATCAAGGCGCGCAGGAATATGCCGCAGGTCCTTCAGCAGCTGAGGAACGCGGTCGCCGTCGCGCCGGCTATCGATTTGGTTGATGGTCAACGTGAACATGTGAAAAACAGACTACCCGCAGGTAGCATGCCGAGGGCAAGTGAACGCAGGGTCCCGCAGCAGGTCAGGGTGGGCCCGGGGTTGTGCAGCCGCGCCGAAAATGTTGCGATGGAGGGACGGCCGCTCCGGGCGGCGCGCAGCGACGTGAGGACGGTCATGACCGGCAGCCCGCAAGACGACTTGATGCAGGACGAATTCACGCAGGGCGACGTGACGCCGGACGACCTGGAGACTGTGGACCGCTGGTGGCGTGCCGCGAATTATCTCTCTGTGGGGCAGATCTATCTCCGGTCCAACCCGCTGCTCCGGGAACGCCTTGCCGCGGGCCACACCAAGTCCCGGTTGCTGGGGCATTGGGGAACCACCCCGGGGCTGAATTTCGTGTACGCGCACCTGAACCGCGTCATTCGCAGGGACTCCCGGGAGATGCTGTTCGTGGCCGGGCCAGGCCACGGCGGGCCGGCCGTGGTGGCCAACGCCTGGCTTGAGGGGACCTACTCCGAAATTTATGGTGCTGTGGGGCAGGACGAGGCAGGCCTGGCGGAGCTGTTCCGCCAGTTCTCCTACCCCGGCGGCATCCCCAGCCACGCCGCGCCGGAAACCCCCGGGTCCATCAGCGAGGGCGGCGAACTGGGGTATGCCCTGGCCCACGCCTACGGGTCTGTCTTCGACAATCCCCAGCTGATCACCGCCGTCGTGATTGGCGACGGCGAAGCGGAAACCGGACCGCTCGCGGCAAGCTGGCACTCGCACAATTTCCTGGATCCCGTCCACGACGGGGCCGTGCTGCCCATCCTGCACCTCAACGGCTACAAGATCGCCAATCCCACCATTCTGGCCCGCATGCCGGAGGGACAGCTGGAACAGCTGCTCCGCGGCTACGGCCACGAGCCGTACTTCGTCACGGTGGCGGATCCCGGCAACACCGGCCAGGCGCACCAGGACTTTGCCGCTGTCCTGGACCGCTGCCTCGCGGACATCGAGGCCATTCAGGACGCCCACCGGCGGGATGCATCCGGGGAAGTGCCGGGGGAGGGCGGGCTCAGCTGGCCGATGATCGTCCTGCGCTCACCCAAGGGGTGGACCGGGCCGAGGACGGTGGACGGGAAACAGGTTGAAGGCACGTGGCGGGCGCACCAGGTCCCGCTGTCCGAAGTCCGCACCAACGGCGGGCATCTGAAGCAGCTGGAGGAGTGGCTGCAGTCCTACCGGCCGGAGGAACTGTTCGACGGCGACGGGAGACTCCGGCCCGACGTCGCCACGAATGCACCGTCCGGGAATTTCCGGATGAGCGCCACCCCGCACGCGAACGGCGGACTGCTGCGCAAACCGCTGAAGCTGCCCGCCTACTCGGCCCACGCCGTCGAGGTCGCCCGGCCGGGCACCGAACGCATCAGCCCGATGATTAGGCTCGGCTCGTGGATGCGCGACGTCATCTCGCTGAATATGGAGACCTTCCGCCTCTTTGGACCGGATGAGACGGCGTCCAACCGGCTCCAGGATGTCTACGAGGTGACGGACAAGGTCTGGCAGTACCGGATTGACGACGTCGATGAGCACCTCGCGCGGTCCGGCCGGGTTCTGGAGGTGCTGAGCGAGCACCTCTGCCAGGGCTGGCTGGAGGGGTATCTCCTGACCGGCAGGCACGGCGTGTTCAGCTGCTACGAGGCCTTCATCCACATCGTGGATTCGATGTTCAACCAGCACGCCAAATGGCTCAAGGTCCACCGGAAACTCCCGTGGCGCCAGCCTGTTCCTTCGCTGAACTACCTGCTCTCCTCGCATGTGTGGCAGCAGGACCACAACGGGTTTTCACACCAGGACCCCGGGTTCATCGATCATGCGGTAAACAAAAAAGCCGAGGTCATCCGGGTTTACCTGCCGCCGGATGTGAACACCCTGCTCTCGGTCATGGAGCACTGCCTCGCATCGACGGATTACGTGAACATCGTGGTCAGCGGCAAACAGCCCTCACCCACGTGGCTGGGTCCGGCGGACGCTGCGGACCACTGCCGGCGGGGGCTGGGCATCTGGGAGTTTGCAGGGTCCGAGGTTCCAGGGGAGGAACCGGACGTTGTGCTCGGCTGCGCCGGCGACGTGCCAACTGTCGAGACCGTGGCCGCAGCGGAACTGTTGAAGAAAGGCGCCCCAGGACTGAAGGTCCGCGTGGTCAACGTGGTGGATCTGATGCGGCTCCAGGACGCGAGCGAGCACCCGCACGGCCTGAGCTCGCGCGACTTTGACGGAATCTTCACCCCGGACAAGCCCGTCATTTTCGCGTACCACGGCTACCCGGCGCTGATTCACCGGCTGGCCTACCGCCGCACCAACCAGGAGGGCCTGCACGTTCGGGGCTATAACGAAGAGGGCACCACCACCACGCCGTTCGATATGGCCATGCTTAACGGCATCGACCGCTTCCAGTTGGCCATCGACGCGATCGACCGGGTGCCGGGCATGGCGGAGAAGCATTCGTTGCTGCGCCAGCGCCTCCAGGACCGCAGGATGCAGGCGCGGGAGCACACCAGGACCGAAGGCGAGGACCTGGAAGATATCCGCACCTGGACTTTGAACGCCTGACTCCAAGCAACGCGGGGTCACTTTACGACCGATTATCAGGGTTTTTCGGACCAGGAGTGACCCCGCGTTGCTCCTGCGGGACCCGGGGCCGGGGCCGCGAGTCCGGTAAGCGCACCGGACGGGACATGAATCCAGCCTTCGGTCAGGGCCGCTGTCGCGTGGGAAACCGGCGGACGGAGGGTCTGGCCTACGGCAATGGCACGGGCCGTCAACGAGGCCATGACCGCATCGAAGAGGTCGTCGGAGGCGGCCAGCCGGTCCTCGTGACCGGCAAGGTCCAGCCATGGTGCCGCCTCGCACAGGTCTGCCAGGAGCGCACCAAGACGATCCGCCTCGGGCGCGCCTCGGCCCTTGTATCCGCGGGCCAGGAGCCCCCAGACCTTCAGGGAAGCGGCGGGATAGACCTCCGCCAGCCGGCCCGAGCCGTCCCTGGCCTGCGGCCCGTGCCCAGCTGCGATCTTGGCCTGCAGCACGGCGCACCGCATGGCCGGATGGGCGAGCCGGTCGGCGGAGACGCTGAGCGGGATCAGCCCGGTGTGCGCGGTGACGAAGCGGTCCGTGTCCCGGTAGGCCAGCAGCCGGCGCCCCTCGATGCCGTCGTGCTCCAGGACCGGAGGCCCATCAAAGTTCAGGTGTCCGGCGAGGAACGGCAGGAATGCGTCCGGCCAGCCAACGGGGCAGTCGATGCCCGTCATCGAACTGGCCCCGAAAAGTTCCACGATTTCCCGGTCGCCCACGTCGAGGGCAAGGTACTCCAGACGGGCCGTGCCAGCGGACCAGTCCAGAACAGCGGCGGCCGTCTTTTTGGTCGACGCCGCCAGGTCGACGCCGAGTGTCCTCATGCGGCGGCGTGGTACTCGAGGGCCCCGGGGATGCTGCCTGCCCCGCCGAGGCTGTCACCCCGGGCGAAGGAAGCCCACAGCCGGCGCACGTCGCGGCCCACGGCGTCGATTTCGTCCCAGCTGGCGCCTGTAAGGAGTCCTGCGGCAGCCCAGGTCTGCCGGTTCCCGAACAGCAGCGGAAGGTCAACGGTGTGGGCGGCTCGGTAGAAGTTTCCGGGCGCGCCCCAGGACAGCACATAACTGTGGGCCTTGCCGCCGGCACGGGCATGGCGGCGGGCAAACTTCCGGGCGGCCCTGCCGTACACCGCCTCGGTAACAGCCCAGTTGATGGTACGGACGGCGGCCGCACCCACGAGGGGAACCTTGCCCAGCCCGGCGGCGAACCGGCTCCGCGGCATGAACAGCCTGGCCTCGTCGGACGTGTGCCCGATCAGCACCTCGATGCCCGGCGCGGTGGCGTTCCAGGCGTCCTCGATGTCGGCTTCCGGCGGCAGCGGTGCATGCCCGTACTGCGTGCCGAACGGCATGGCGGCAATCAGCCCGTATTTCCGGGAAACCTGGGACACATGGTCCTCGATGGCCACCACGTCCATTGCCGGGGTGTCCTCGGTGACGGCCTCGGCGGCGATTCCCATTGCCCGGCTCATCTTGTGCCGGCCACGGGTGATGCCCAGGGGAGCGCTCTGGATGATGGCCCGCTGGAACAGTGACGGTGCTTCCGGAGTGGCCATCAGGTGGGCCACGGAGTCGCCGCCGGCTGACTGGCCGAAGGCCGTGACGCGGCGCGGATCCCCGCCGAAGGCTGCGATGTTGCGCTGCACCCAGCGGAACGCCTCCAACTGGTCCAGCAGGCCAAGGTTGGCGGGCCTGCCGGTTCCCGTGGCCAGGTATCCAAACAGGCCCAGCCGGTAGGTCACCGAGACCACGATGACGCGGTTCTCCGCCACGAGTGAGGAAGCATCAAAGATCGCCAGGTCCCCGGAGCCGGACGTATAGGAGCCGCCGTGGAGCCACACCATGACCGGGACCCGCTCGCCGTCGGCCAGCCCGGACGGGATGGTGATGGACAGGCGCTGGCAGTCCTCGCTGCCGGGAAGCTCGCCGTAGCGGGTTCCCAGGACGTCGTCGAGGAAGGGGACAGGACCCTGGGGGCAGGCGGGCGCGAGGCTGGTCGCGGCGAAGGGGGCGGTCCAGTCGGGCGCAGCCACAGGAGGCTGAAAACGGCCGGCGGTGGCGTACGGGATCCCGGTGGCGCGCAACACCTCACCATCCCGCCAACCGGTGGTGGGCCCGCACGGGGGGTCAAAAGAGGGGGAATTAAAGGAAAGCTCGGAACTCACAGGTCAACGATTCCACAGATTTACTGTGGTGGGGCAACAGAAAATCCCCGCCGCCCGGACTTTTCCCCCTCGCATGACGCGGGGATTTGTCCGGGAGACGGGGATTTGTCGAGCAGGCCGCACCACGCGACCGGCCCAGGGGGATTAGTGCGCGGCGGGCACGTAACGCTTGATGGAAGCTTCCAGCTCGGCCTCGGCGGCGGCGCGGTCGCCCCAGCCCTCAGCCTTGACCCACTTGCCCGGCTCCAGGTCCTTGTAGCGGGTGAAGAAGTGCTCGATTTCCTTGATCAGGAATTCGCTGACGTCGCTGACTTCCTGGATGTGGTCAAAGCGGGCGTCCACCGGCACGCACAGGACCTTGGCGTCGCCGCCGCCGTCGTCCGTCATGTTGAAAACGCCGATGGGGCGGGACTCAACGATGACGCCCGGGTGCAGATCGAAGTCCTGCAGGAGCACCAGTGCGTCCAGCGGGTCGCCATCTTCGCCCAGCGTGTTCTCGAAGAATCCGTAGTGCGTGGGGTACTGCATGGAGGTGAAGAGGACGCGGTCCAGGCGGACCCGGCCGGTCTCGTGGTCAACTTCGTACTTGACTCGTGATCCCTTGGGGATCTCGATGGTCACGTCATGCTTCATGGAATGCTCCTCGGCAATTGCAGGGGGTTCGCGGCACAGGAGACGAACCAGAAAAGGAGTGTCGGTGCCGCCGACTATTATTGAGGATATAGCGAGAGGCCCAGGTTTCAGGAACTTGCGGGGAAATTTCAGGACTTGAGGACCAGCAGCAGCATGAAGGAAACATCGCCCCCTGCCGGGTCAAAAACCGCCCGTAAGGACGTTTCGCCTTCCCGGCTGGCCGGCGCCGGAACCATTGTGCGGCGGGCTTGGCCCCTTGCCGGGCTGCTGGCCCTACTGCTGGCGCTCGCTGTACCTGCTGCCCTGGTGGTTGTGCCCGGCTTCATCTCCCCGTTACCGCCGGCGGCCGCCCCCTCCGTACCGGTCTGGCAGCAGCCCCCTGCCACCCTCTCCGCCCGGCAGGGCCTGACGCCGCTCCTGGACAGCGCGCCGGTGCCCTTGCCCTCGGCCGTCACGGCGCAGCTGGATACCCTGTTAAAGCCCGACGGCGACGGCAGCTTTACGGGGTTTGTCCAGGATGCGCTCACCGGGAATGTCCTTTATGACCGCGGCGGCTCGGAGAACCGTGTCCCCGCCTCCAACATGAAACTTTTCACCGCGGCGGCCGCCCTGCGCTCACTGGGGCCGGACCATCGCTTCAGCACCCGGGTCCTGGCTGGAACCACCGCCAACCAGGTGGTGCTCACCGGTGGAGGCGACGTGCTCCTCAACGCAGGCGGGTCTGCGCCGGACCGGGTGATGGGCCACGCCGGGCTGGGCACGCTGGCCGCCGCCACCGTGGCCGCCCTCCAAGCCCAGGGAACAACCGGGGAGCTGACGGTTCTGGTGGACGATTCGCTCTTCAGCGGGCCTGCCCTCAACCCCGCCTGGGCGGACGGGGACGTCGCCGCCGGTGAGGTGGCGCCGCTGTACCCGCTCGCACTGAACTCGGCACGCTACAACCCCGCCGTGACCACGGGCCCCCGCCCGCAGGACTCCGCGGTGACCGCTGCGGAGGCGTTCGCAGGGCAGCTCAAGGCGGCGGGCGCCGCTGCGGGACTCACGGTAGCGGCCGGCGTCGGGCGTTCCACCCCTGCCGAAGCAGGAACGGCAGGCAGTGCGGTGTTGGCAGAAGTGCAGTCCGCCACGGTTGGCGAGCAGGTGGACTTGATGCTGCAGACCTCTGACAACTACCTGGCCGAGGTGCTGGGGCGGATGGCCGCCGCAGCCACCGGACGCCCCGCGAGCAACGACGGCGCAACGGCTGCGGTCCAGGCCCAACTGGCCGAACTGGGCATCGACACCCCAACCATGAGGTTCGCTGATGTGTCCGGACTGGCTATCGGAAACCAGGTTTCCGCACGCCAGTTGGCCGAGGTGGTGCGTGCCATCACTGACGGGACGGATCAGCGCCTGCGGGAGGCCTTGGACGGCTTCCCGGTGGCGGGACTGACCGGAACCCTGGACGCCCGCTACGAGGGTGCCGCAACGTCCCGCGGTGCCGGCCTGGTGCGCGCCAAGACCGGGACGTTGAACACGGTCATTGCGCTCAGCGGCTACGTGGTTGACGCTGACGGGCGGCTCCTGGTCTTCTCCTTCATCGGCAACGGGCTGGCCCCCGGCGCCGCCGGCAACCGCGACGCCGTGGACCGGGCCGCGGCGGCACTTGCGGCCTGCGGCTGCCGGTAAGCCAGGGGACAGCGGTCCTCCAGCCACCAGCGGGGGTGGCCCAAAAGCGGCGCGGACCCGCATGAGGGTCCGGCCCCGCGGGATCGCGGCAGTGGCCTGGGGCGTTCGCCGGTCAGCGAACTTAAGGACCATCCGGTGTCCGCTGTGATGTGATGGGGACATGGAGTCCACTGCGCGTGATTCGTCAGCACCGGCATCATCCAGCCCGGCCCAGGCCATGATCAATTGGGACCTGGCCGCATCCACTGCGTCGCGGCTGGCTTCCGCGGGGCCAACGCTCGGCACGGCGGAAATCAACGATGCCGTGGACAGCCTCCGCAGCCTCGCGGACGCGTCGGTCCCGCACGTCCACGAGATCACCGGACTCGAAGCCGCACGCGACCTCCGGGACTCCACCGTCCTGGTGGTGGACCGCGCCAACTGGGCCAAAGCCAACACCCAGAGTTTCGCCGTGATGCTCAAGCCCGCCATGGAAAAGATGCTCGAAAGCCGGCGCGGGACCGTCAGCCCCGCCGCGGCCAGCGTCAGCGGCGCCATCACCGGAAGCCAGCTCGGCGCCGTCCTGGCATTCCTGTCGAGCAAGGTCCTGGGCCAGTACGATCCTTTCGCTGCCCTCGCCGAGGGTTCCA